>NZ_JBFBBZ010000068.1:0-44110 GCF_040682935.1 Amycolatopsis sp. NPDC051061 | reverse complement strand
CGGCCAGCTCATCATACGAAGGACGGACACCTTCTCCCACAACAAGATCATCCCACAGTCACGCTCAAGTCCCGGAAATGGCCTGAACAGTTACCGATCAGGTGGAAGCGGCAACCCGGCAGCGGCACCGTCGCGTGGGAAGCCGTATCCCTAAAACTCAACCAAGAGAGGAAACACCCCGAGCCCGATCAATATCCGGCCCCCGATAGAGCCGCTCCGGAATCCGAGCCAAGGTGGAAGGATGAACCTGTGACCCCAAACCATAAAGCTTCTGAAAACTCATGATCAAAGGCCGCCAGGCATCAGGATCGATGCGGTCCGGACTCCCGGGAACCCGGACTTCCTCATGAACGAACACCCGCTGAACCCGAACCTCGATGGCAACGATCCCCCCACGCTGGGAAGGATCCTCATCGGCAACAGGATGCACAGCCTCGACAACAGCTTCCATCGCGACAGGACACTCGGCGACCCGAGGCGGAGAAACAGTCTCCGAAGCAACAGGAGTCAACCCCGCCCGCGAGAACTTGTCCGCGACGTGGAAATACCCGCGCGAAACCTTCCCGGGAGGAACCGGATCCGAACCCGTCGTCAACGCCAGCCGGTCGACGGCCGCGGCGAGCGCGTCCGATGGCAGGTTCAACACGCACTCTCGCGTGCGCAGGAGGTTCTGGGCGGTCTTGGAACGGGCGCCGAGTCCGAGCATCGCGCGCCAGCCCAACCAGAATGCCGAGGACATCGGGGCCAGGTTGGCCGAGCCGTCCTCGTTCTCGCTGGAGATCAGCACGACCGGGGTGCCGAAGTACAGGATGCCCGGCTCGATGGCCGTGTGCGCAAGGGTTTCCGTCTTCACACCCTCGATCCTGCCGCCCCCGCGTGACGAAGACTCGCGGGAATCGGCCGTCGCGATCACCGGCGTCACACCGGACACCGGTGATCGCGACGACGACTCAGTGGGTCAGCGCCCGCCGGGTCAGCACGCGCGCCAGGTGACGGCGGTACTCGGCCGTCGCGTGGGGCTCGTCGGGCGGCGAAGTTCCCTCGGCCGCCAAGGCAGCGGCGTCAGCGGCAGACGCCCCCGAGGAAAGTGCCGACTCCGTAGCCGTCGCCCGCAGCGGGACGCCGCCCATGTTCACCAGCCCGACCCGCCCGCCGACCACGGCGACCCCGACCATCGCCCAGTCGATCGCGCGGCGGGTGAACTTCTCGAAGCCCCACTCCTGACCGGTCTGCGCCGGCAGGCGGATCTCCGTCAGCAGCTCGTCCGGCTCCAGCGGCGTCGTGAACGGGCCGAGGAAGAACTCCGACGCCGGAATGCGCCGCTCCCCCGCCGGGCCGCGCGCCACCAGCACCGCGTCCGACGCCAGCACCGCCGCGGGCAGGTCCGCCGCGGAGTCGGCGTGCACCAGCGAACCGCCGATCGTGCCGCGGTGGCGGACCTGCCGGTCGCCGACCTCGCCGGATACGTGCGCCAGCAGCGGCGCGTGCTCCAGCAGCACCGGGTCCCTCGTGAGGTCGCTGTACCGGGACAACGCGCCGATCACGACGTCGTCGCCGTCGAGGCGGACGTAGCGCAGATCGTCGATCGGCCCGATGTCGATCAGGTACTCCGGCGCGGCCAGCCGCAGCTTCATCAGCGGCAGCAGGGAATGCCCGCCGGCGAGGACCTTCGCCTCGTCACCCAGGGACGCGAGCCGGGCCACCGCTTCCTCCACTGTGGACACTCGCTCGTAGCGGAACTCGGCGGGGATCACCGGTCCACCTCCTGCCCCGACGCGTCGATCACGGCGCTCACGATGTTGTGGTAACCGGTGCAGCGGCAGAGGTTCCCCTCGATCCCGGCCCGCACCTCGTCCCGCGTGGGCTTCGGGTTGTCGGCCAGCAGCGACACCGACGCCATGATCATCCCCGGTGTGCAGAACCCGCACTGCAGGCCGTGCTGCTCGCGGAACGCCCGCTGCACCGGGTGCAGCGAACCGTCCGAAGAGGACAGTCCCTCGACGGTCGTGACGGCGTGGCCGTCGGCCTGCGCGGCCAGCACCGTGCAGGACTTGACCGACTCGCCGTCGAGCAGCACCGTGCAGGCGCCGCAGGACGTCGTGTCGCAGCCGATGTTCGTGCCGGTCAGCCCGGCGGTGTCGCGCAGGAAGTGCACCAGCAGCGTCCGGTCCGGCACCTCCTCGGCCACCGGCCGTCCGTTGACCTCGATCGAAACCTTCACCGGGCGTTTTCCTTCCGAGCTGTGACATCCGGCGCTTCGCCCCGGGCCGGGGGCTCCGCCACCCGGACCCCCTGAAGGGCAGCCTGTTCCAATGCGGCCCAGACCCGGATCGGGGTCGTGGGCATGTCCAGGTGCTTGACGCCGCGCTCGGCCAGCGCGTCCACCACGGCGTTGTGCACCGCGGGCGTCGAGCCGATCGTCGCCGCTTCCCCGATCCCCTTGACGCCCAGCAGGTTCCGGTCGGTCGGGGTGGCCATGTCGACCAGCTCGAAGTCCGGCAGCTCGACGGCCGTGATGAACGAGTAGTCCGCCAGCGTCGCGGTCGTCGGGTTGCCGTCCTCGTCGTAGGTGACGACCTCCATCAGCGCCTGCGCGGCGCCCTGGCCGAGCCCGCCGTGGCGTTGCCCGCGGAAGGTCAGCGGGTTGACGATCGGGCCGGCGTCGTCGACGGCGACGATCCGGCGCAGCACGACCTTGCCGGTCTCGGTGTCGACCTCGACCACGGCGAGGTGCGCGCCGAACGGGAACGTCGGCTTGCCGCCGCCGAACCAGACGTCGGCGGTGAGCTTGCCGCCGGACGCCGTCTCGGCGACCTGCGCCCAGCTGAGCACGGTGCTCGACGGCGCGCCGCGGACCTGCCAGACGCCGCGCTCGGCGTCCAGCTCGAGGTCGTCCGGCGCGGCTTCGAGGAGTTCGGCGGCCAGTTCGCGGGCCTGCGCGATCACCTCGTCGGCGGCCTGCCGGATCGCCGAGCCGCCCAGCTGCAGCGACCGGGACCCGAACGTGCCGACGGCCTTGGGCACCTCGTCGGTGTCGCCGTGGCGGACGGTGATCTTCTCCAGCGGCACGCCGAGCTGGTCGGCCAGGAGCATCGCCAGCGACGTCCCGAGGCCCTGCCCGTGCGGTGAGCTGCCCGTCCAGGCGACGACCGAGCCGTCCGGGAAGAGGTCGACGCGGCCGCTCTCCCCGCCGGAGTCACCGCCGGTGATCTCGACGTACGCCGCGATCCCGAGGCCGAGCTCGATCGGGTCGCCGGCTTCCCGGCGCCGTTTCTGTTCGGCGCGCAGTTCGGCGTAGCCGGCGGCTTCGAGAGCCTTGTCCAGGGCCGCCGCGTACTCGCCCGTGTCGTAGGACGCGCCCGTCGGCGTCTGGTACGGGAACTCCTCGGGCCGGATGAAGTTGACCCGGCGGACCTCGGCCGGGTCCAGCCCGAGCTCGCCGGCGAAACGGTCCATCGCCCGCTCGAGCGCGGCCGTCGCCTCCGGGCGGCCCGCGCCGCGGTAGGCCGCGATCGGCGTCGTGTTCGTGACGACGGCGCGGCTGCGCGTCTCCACCTTCGGGAACCGGTACACGCCGACGGCCATGAGCTCGGTCAGCGTCGGCAGGAACAGCGTCCGCGGGTACGCGCCGGCGTCCTGGATGACGTCGAGGCGGTACGCGAGGACGGTGCCGTCGCGCTTGCCGCCGACGGTCACGGTGTTCTGCTGCGCGCGGCCGTGCGTCATCGAGGTGAGGTTCTCGCTGCGCGATTCGACCCAGCGGACCGGCCGCCCGATCTCCTTGGCGGCCCAGCCGAGAACGGTCGCTTCGGGGTCCGCGCCGATCTTCGCGCCGAACCCGCCGCCGACGTCCGGCGCGATGACGCGCACGTTCTCTTCGCCGACGCCCAGGCTCATGGCCACCTGCGTCCGGGCGATCTGGGCGTTCTGCGTGGAAAGCCAGACCGTCAGCCTGCCGTCCTCGCCCCAGGCGCACGACGCGCCGCGGACTTCCAGCGGCGCGGGGGCGACGCGCTGGTTGACGATGGTCGTCGAGACGACCACCTCGCACTCCGCGAAGATCCCGTCGTCGAACTCCTTCGTCCCGTTGACCTGCATGATGTTGCTGCCGGTCTCGGGGTACAGCAGCGTCTCGTCCGCCAGCGCCGCATCGATGCTCGCGACGGCGTCGAGGGGGTCGTAGTCGATGTCGACCAGCTCGGCCGCGTCGGCCAGCTGGTAGCGCTCCTCGGTGAGGACGAGCGCGACCGGCTCGCCGACGTAGCGCACCACGCCGTCGGCCAGCCACGGTTCCTTCACCGGCCCCGCGTCGTGCGGGTCGAGGCCGAGGTCGGCGGCGGTGAACACGCCGAGCACCCCCGGCGCCGCCTTCGCCTCGCTGACATCGATGCTTTCGATCCGCGCGTGCGCGACGGGACTGCGCACGAACACCGCATGCGCGGCGCCGGAAAGCGCTTCCTCCCGCAGATCGTCCACGTAGGTGCCGCCCGCGGTGATCAGGTTCTGATCCTCCTGGCGGACCACCCGGGTCCCGACAATGCTCATCTGGTCTCCTGCTCGCCGATACCCCGCCGATCATGCCCTGTTTTCAGGAGAACGCCAGCACCGCCGCGAGTCCCAGGCCGGCGATGCCGATCCCGATGCGCAACGGCGTCGCCGGCAGGTGGCGCACGAGCGTCGAGCCCAGCCACGCGCCGCCGAGGGAGCCGAGGCAGACGGCGAGGGCGGCCGGCCAGTCGACTTTGCCGGTGACGGCGAAGATGATCGCGGCGAGCAGGTTCGCCGAGCCGGTGACCAGGTTCTTCGCGGCGTTCGTCCGGGCGAGCGGCTGGTTCCACACGGAGACGAGCAGGGCGAGCATGAGCACGCCGGCCGCGGCGCCGAAGTAGCCGCCGTAGATGCCGATGAAGAAGGCGGCGACCGCGGTGGCCGGGCTCAGGCCGCGGTGCTCGGCGCCTTCGGCCAGCCGGCGCAGGCGCGGGCCCGCCATGAGGACGACCGAGGCGCCGCCGATCAGCCACGGCACGATCGCGGTGAAGGCGCCGGACGGCGTCAGGAGGAGGACGAGCCCGCCGCACGCGCCGCCGACGGTGGTGATGACGCAGAGCGGAACGATGCTGCGCCGCTGGCCGGCGAGCTCGGGCCGCGCCCCGGCGGCGCCCCCGGCGGTGGTGCCGAGCATGGCGACGGTGTTGGTGATGTTGGCGGTGACGGGCGGGAGCCCGGCGGCGAGGAGGGCCGGGTAGGAGACGAGCGAGGCCAGCCCGGCGATGGACCCCGTCAGGCCGGCGCCGACGCCGGCCAGGACGAGCAGGAGGAAGACGCCGGGGTCGGTGATCACGTTGTCATCTCAACACGGCTCGGGTGGGGGGCTGCGGTGAGATTGCTCCCACCGGCGCACGAGCGGCGGCCGCAAAGGTCTTGAATGAGTCATTCAGGTCTTCGGAGGTCCGGAAAGACTCATTCAAGACACCGCGAAGCGAGTGCGACCAATCCCCGACGGTATAGGTCGTTATACGAATTACCCAGGCCTTGTCCGAAACCGGACGGGATCCGGCGCCGGGCTTGCCCCCTCGGTGCGAGCCGTCCCAGAATCCGCGCTGACAAGGTTGTCATCGAGCGGAGACCGGACCATGGGTGAGTTGAACCGGCGGAAGGCCCTCCTGGGCGCGGGCGGCGTCGCGGCCATCCTGGCCTCGGGACTGGTGCCCGGCGTCGCCGCCGCGGCGGTGGACGGGGCGACCAGCAAGGCCCCCGATGGCCCGCCCGACCCCGTCGCCGCCACCTACCTGCGCGTCCTGCTGCGGCACACCCGGTGGGCCGAGCAGCAGTTCGACGCCGCGGCCGGGATCTACCCCGCGAAGGACTTCACCTTCGCCGTCGTCCTCGGCAACGCCCTCCTGCTGACCCGTCCCGGCTACGACGCCGTGACCGCCGGCATCGAAAAAGAACAGCTCAAAGCCCACACCCTCGCCACCATCAAGCACTTCGCCGCGTCGAACCTGCTCACCGGCGGCACCGAGTGGGGCCGGAAGCTGTTCTTCGACACCACCTTCCAGTCGTACTTCCTGCTCGCCGCGCGTCTCCTGTGGACGGACCTCGACGACGCCACGAAACAGCACGTCGAGCGCATCACGACCGAACAGGCCGCCTACACCACCGCCCTCGGCACCAAGGACGACCCGACCTCCGGCGGCTGGACACCGAACGGCCTGAAAGGCGGCTTCGTCGGCGACACCAAGCTGGAAGAGATGGGCGTCTACGCCCAATCGCTCGCCCCGGCGCTCGCGTGGGCACCAGGAGACACGAGAGCGAAGGACTGGCAGGCAGCCTTCGGCACCTGGAGCCGCAACGAAGGCGGGCTGCCGGCGGCCGATCTCGCCAACCCGCGGCTCGTCGACGGCGTCCCGATCAGCGCGAACACCGCCACCAACCTCTACGACGCCTTCCTCGTCGAGAACCACGGCTCCTTCGGCCCGCACTACCAGGAGGAGCTCTGGCGCACCTCCGGCCGCAACTCCATGCACTTCCTCGCGGCCGGCGCCCCGCTGCCCGAAGTCCTCACCGCGCAGCCGAACGGCGAGCTCCTCTGGCGCACCATGCTGCTCATGACCAGCGACGCCGGCGAGCCGCTGATGCCGATGGTCGCCGACCGCGAGCACCTCTACGGCCGCGACGTCATCCCGCTCGCCTTCCGCGCCCAGGTGCTCGGCGACCGCCACGCCGCCCGCGCCGAAGCCGACCTCGCCGCGCGGCTCGAGCCCTACCAGGCCTACGCGCCCGCCGACCGGATCACGAAGTTCTCCGGCGAACCGAAGTACGAGCCCGAAGCCCGCGCCGAGCTCGCCATCAGCTACCTGCTCCACGAGTGGCGCGCCCGGCACCACGGCCCCCTCACCCCGGCAAGCGCCCCCGAGTTCGACGCCCGCGCCGCCGGGGTCGCCGACTTCGGTGCCGCGCCCGGCCTCCTCGCCCACCGCTCCCCCGCCGCCTGGGCCGCGACCGTGACCAAGCCCGGCTTCGTCAAGTTCGCCTGGCAGCCGCACCACGACGACTGGCTGTTCGTGCTCGGCGGCGCCAACCCGATGCTGCTCCCGGCCACGAACATCGCCGTCAAAGAACGGCACGCCACCACCTACGAAAAGGTCCGGGACGGCTTCGACGGCACCGTCGGCGTCCTGCGCTTCGACGACGGGTACGCCGCGCTCGCGACGCTGCCCACCGGCGCCGCCGTCTACGCCAGCACCGGCGTCGCCGAGAGCGAAGGCGTCCTGAACGTCTACAACCTCACCATGCCCGGCGTCCCCGGCCTCGACGGCGACCGCACCTACACCGCCGCCGAAGGCAAGGTCACGCTCGAGGCGCAGGCCGCGCCCACCGGCGCCCGGACCGACGACCTGACGTTCGCCCCGGTCACCGCCCGGCACGTCCGCATGCTCGGCGTCCAGCCGGACCCGCAGTACGGCTATTCGCTCTGGGCCCTGGAAATCCGGGACGGCGACGGTCCCGACCTCGCGCGAGCCGGCACCGCGTCGGCGTCTTCGGCCAGCCCGGGCAAGGAAGCCAAGTACGCGAACGACGGCGACGCGGCCACCCGCTGGGCAGTGTCCACATCGGACCGGACACGAGCGGACAGCCGGCTCGCGATCGACCTCGGCGCGCCGCGGACGTTCGACCGCGTCAACCTGAGCTGGGAAGCGGCGGCGGGACGCAAGTACCGCATCGAAACGTCCCAGGACGGCGCGACCTGGACGCCCGCGGCGACCTACCCCGTGCCCGCGCTGCGCAGCACCGGCGGCTGGCTGGACATCGACGGCCGGGCCGGGATCCTCGTCGACAGCCCGAACCCGCTCACCGTCACCGGCGACCGCGTCACCCTCTCCGACGGGCCCGCCGCGCCCCTGCTCGCCGAGCTGTACCCGGCTCCCCGGAAGCCGGGACGCGCCCGGGTCACCACCGGCACCACCGCGGTCCGCGCGACCGTCACCGACGGCTTCCTCGTGCTGCTCAACCTTTCCGGCGCCGCGGCGAGCGGCACGGCGACCCTCCCGCAGGACGGCGGCGCGTACCGGCTGTACCACGGTGAGCAGATCCTCACCAAAACGGGCACCGAAGTCGCCTACGCGCTGGCCGCGGCGGAAGGCCGCATCGAACCCCCGCGGTTCACCGTGCGGGGCCCGGCCGGGCTGAAGGCGGTCGTGCGCGACGCGAGCCGGGTCGACCTGACGATGCCGTCCGGGTTCCTCCCGGTGCTCGTCACGGTGACGCCGGACGGCGGCCGGCCGCGGCCGGTGGTGCTGCCGCCGCGCCGGACCGTGCCGGTCGTCTTCGGCGACGTCCGCCCTTACCCGCTGGCCGACGCCGCGCTCGGCCGGACCACCTTCCCCGCGGAACCCCTGCCGCCCGGGATGTCGAGCCCCGCGGCGGCCGTCGACGACAATCCCGCGACGGCGTGGCGCCCCGGCCCGGACGGCCGGATGGTCGTCGATCTCGGGGCGGTGGCGGCGGTTTCCGCGGTCGAACTGGTCTGGACACCCGGACGCCGCCCCAAGGCGAGCATCGAAACCAGCGTCGACGGCCTCACCTACCAGGCGGCGAGCACCGGGCCGGCCCGGTACGTGGCGGTCCGGACGGCCTGGCGAAGCGGCGACGCGAGCCTCACGCGCGTTTCTGTCCGGACTTGATCGATCTCGCACCCCTCGCGGCGGGCCCCGGGGCGAGTACCTTGGCACCACAGGTCACGCCTGCCCGGGAGGACGGATGCGCGTCACGATCGCCGAGGTCGCCCGCCGCGCACGGGTGAGCAAGACGACCGTGTCGCGGGTGCTCAACAACAAGGCCGATGTGGACGCGGCGACCGCGATCCGCGTGCGCGAGGTGATCGCGGCGACCGGGTACATCCCGAGTGCCGGCGCGGTCGGGCTGGCCCGCGGCGTGACCCGCACGGTCGGGATGCTGGTGCCCGGGCTGACCTGGCCGTGGATGGGCGAGGTGCTGCAGGGCGTCGCCGACGTCGTGGAGGCCAAGGGCTACGGCCTGCTGCTGTCCACGGCCAACCGCGGCGCCGACTCCCTCGACGAGTTCTCCCGCCAGGTGGCGGCGAAGGCGTTCGACGGGTTGTTGCTCGTCGAGCCGCCGGACGCGGTGCGGCACCTGCGCGTGCTGCACGACTCCGGGCTGCCGGTGGTGGTGATCGACGACCGCGGCCGCCGTCCCGCGTTCCCGTCCGTGGGCACGGACAACCGGCAGGGCGGCGCGGCCGCGGGCCGCCACCTGCTCGAAACCGGCCGCACCCGGCTCGCCACCGTCACCGGGCCGCGCGACTTCGGCTGCACGAGCGACCGGCTCAACGGCTTCCGCGACGTGATCCGCGAAGCGGGACTGGTGCTGGACTCGAATCTGGTCATCGAAGGCGATTTCACGAGTGAAAGCGGAGAAGCGGCGATCCTCCAGCTCCTCGCCACCGGCCCGGAGTTCGACGCCGTCTTCGCCCACAACGACCTCACCGCGGCCGGCGTGCTGGCCGGGCTGCGCAGGGCCGGGCGGGTGGTGCCGGAGGACGTCGCCGTGGTCGGCTTCGACGACATCCCCCTGGCCGCCCACACCCAGCCGCCGCTGACGACGATCCGCCAGCCCCTGCGGCAGATGGGCGAGACGGCGGCCCGGCAGCTGCTCGCCCAGCTGGGTGGGGCACCCCGGCCGGACGAGCCGCTGATCGTCCCGACGTCCCTGGTGATCCGGGAGTCGACTCAGGAGACGGTCAGCGCCGCCGAGAGCGGGACGTTGCGCGAGGAATCACCGAGGTAGACGCGGTACTGGCCCGCGTTCGTCGTCCACGACCCGGTCCAGTGCGCGAGGTCCCGCGGGGTGAGCGGGAACGACACCTGCTGGCTCTGCCCCGGGTTGAGCTGCACCTTCTTGAATCCCTTCAGTTGCTTGGGCGGCTCGCCGTTGCCGGTGGGCTGACCGACGTAGAGCTGGACGACGTCGGCGCCCGCGCGGGTGCCGGTGTTGGTCACCGTCGCCGTCACGGTCGCGGTGCCGCCTCCGCCCTGGGGCGTGACGACCAGGTTCGAGAACCCGAACGTCGTGTACGACAGGCCATAGCCGAACGGGAACAGCGGCTCGATGTTCCGGCTGTCGTACCACCGGTACCCGACGTTGAGGCCTTCCGAGTACTCGATCCGGTCGTTGGCGCCCGGGAACTGCTGCACGTTCGCCGTGGGCAGGTCGGCGATCTGCTTCGGGAAGCTGACCGGCAGCTTGCCCGACGGGTTGACGTCGCCGTAGAGCAGCGACGCGAGCGCGTTGCCGTTCTCCTGCCCCGGGTACCAGCCCTCGATGACCGCGGCGGCCTTCGCCAGCCACGGCATCGTCACGGCCGACCCGGTGTTGAGGACGACGATCGTGCGCGGGTTGGCCGAGGCGACCGCGTCGATCAGGTCGTTCTGCTGGTTCTGCAGGTCGATCGTGTCGAGGTCCTGGGTTTCGGACTCGCCGTAGCTGGCGAACACGATCGCGACGTCGGCCGTACGCGCCTGCGCGACCGCACCCGCGATGTTCGGCGTCTGCACGTGCTCCCCCGCGCCGTCCACATAGGACACCGTGACACCGGAGCCGGCCCGCGCCTTGATGCCGTTGATCGGGTTCACCGACGCCGGCGACGGGTTGACCTTGGCGCTGCCGCCGCCGATGTTCTGCGGGTCGATCCCGTCGCCGCCGGAGAGCGCGATCGATTTCGTCGAAGCGGTCAGCGGCAGGACACCGGTGTTCTTCAGCAGCACCGACCCGGCCGCCGCGACGTCCCGCGCGGTGGCGACGTTCGCCGCGTTGGTCACCACGGAAGCGGGCGTGCCCCGCCGGGCCCGGTCGAAGACCCCGAACCTGAACATCTGCGTCAGCACCCGCCGGACCATGTCGTCGACGCGCGCCTGCGTGACTTCGCCGCGCGAGACGGCGTCGAGCAGGCCCTGGCCGAAGAACGCGCCGCCGGGCATCTCCATGTCCAGGCCGCCGTTGGCCAGCTGCCGCGGGCCGCCGGTCGCCGAACCCCAGTCGGAGCCGACGAACCCGCCCCAGTTCGCGTCCTGCTTGATCGCCGTGGTGAGCACACCGCTGCTCTGGCACGCCGGGACGCCGTTGATCTGGTTGTAGGCGCACATCATCGACGCGACCTGGCCCTGGCTCGCCACCTGCTGGAACGCCGGCAGGTACAGCTCGTGCAGGGTCCGGTCGTCGATGATGACGTTGTCCGACGGCGTGCCGCGCGACGCCCCGGCCTCGACGTTGTAGGCGGCCGCGTGCTTGGCCTGCGCCATCACGCCCTGGCTCTGGATGCCCTGGATCGTCGCGGTCCCGGCCGCCCCGGCGAGGTACGGGTCCTCGGCGTAGGTCTCGAAGTTGCGGCCCCACCGGGGGTCGCGGACCAAGTTGATCGTCGGGCCGAGGGCGATGTCGACGCCCTTGCCCGCGAACTCGGCGCCCATCGCGGTGCCGTACCGGTTCAGCAGGCCGGTGTCCCAGGTCGCCGCGGCCGACACCGGCGCCGGGAACTGGGTGACGCCGTCGAGGCCGTCCCCGACGCCGGCCGGCCCGTCCTGCAGGCCGAGCGCCGGGATGCACAGCTCCGGCACGGCGTCGGTGTTGCCGATGTAGGGCCCGGTCGCGCCGTTGCCGTGCAGCACCTTGATCTTCTGCTGCGCGGTCATCACCGCCATCAACTGGTTCACGCGGTCGGCGACCGGCGCGGCGGATCCCACCCACGGGCAGCCACCGGGGTTGGTGGGTGTGGTCGTCGGCGGGGCGCTGTCGCTGGTGTGCACCGCGAACTCCCACAGCGAGACGCCCCACTGGGTCGCCCTGGCCGTGGCGTTGAGCCGGACGTACCGGGCGGTCCCCGACACGGCCGGGTGCTCGGTGCCGCCCGCGCCGGTCACGGTCGCCGCCGTCGTCCACGACGAACCGTTGGCGGACAGCTGGATCGTGTACGCACTCGCGTACGCGGCTTCCCACGTCAGGTCGACGCCGCAGACCGGCCGTAAGCTGCCCAGGTCGACCTGGATCCACTGCGGATCGGCGGCCAGGCTCGACCAGCGCGTCCCGGCGTCGCCGTCGAAGGCCGCGGACACCGGGAACGCGTCCGACTGGACGCTGGACGCCGACGACGGCTGCCGCAGGGCCGCGTTCGCGCTGCCGCACGCCTGCGCCGAACCGTCGCCGAAGACCTGGAACTCCCACAGCGACACGCCCCACTGGGTGGCGCGCTGGGTCGTCGTCAACCGGACGTACCGACCGGTGCCGGACACCGGCAGCGTCTGCGTGCCGCCGGTGCCCGTCGCCGTCGAGTACACAGTGGACCACTGACTGCCGTCGGCGGACGCCTGGATCGTGAACGCCTTCGCGTAGGCCGGCTCCCATTGCAGGACGACCTGGTTCAGCGTGTGCGACGAACCGAGGTCGGCCTGCAGCGTCTGCGGGTCGGCCGCCAGGCTCGACCACCGGGTGCCCGGGTCGCCGTCGACCGCCGCCGAGGCGGGGAAGGCGGCGTTCTCGGTGGAGGACGCGGTCACCGCGTGGCCCTGCGAGAGCAGGGCCGGCGCGGCTTGCGCGGTGAACAGCGGCGCGGTGAGCAGTCCGGCGGCCACCACCGCGCCCGTGACGAGCGCGAGCCGCCGCCTCACTGGTAGACCCGCACGTAGTCGATCACCATGTCCTGCGGGAGCACGGTCCCGGCCCCCGGCGGCCCGGGGAAGTCCCCGCCGATGGCGTTGTTGAGGATCAGGAAGAACGGGTGGTCGTAGACCCACGGCCCCCGCGTGCTCTCGACGGTGGCGCGGTCGATCGTCTCGAACGCGTTGCCGTCGACGGAGAAGGTCATGTGGTTCGCGTCCCAGTCGAGGCCGAACTTGTGGAAGCCGGCGGAGACGTCCTGACCGAGGTCGAGGGGCGCGCCGATACCACCGGCGCCGTTGTACGCGGGCGCGTGGATGGTCGAGTAGGCCAGGTTCGGCGACTTCCCGACGTGCTCCATGATGTCGATCTCACCGCAGTTCGGCCACGGCGTGCCGCTGAAGAAGTTGGCGCCCAGCAACCAGAACGCGGGCCAGAGCCCCTGCGTGCCGGACACCTTGATGTTGGCCTCGACGTGGCCGTAGGTGAAGCTGAACTTGCCCGCGGTGTTGATCCGGCCGGAGGTGTACTGGCAGGTGCCGCTGCCGCTGATCGGGTCGACCGGGCACGCCGAGCCGGGCGTCGCCTCGCGGCGGAGCTGGATGACGAGGTTGCCGCGGCCGTCCTGCTTGGCGTTGTTGTTGTTCGTGTAGTACTCGAGCTCGTTGTTGACGCCCGGGCCGGTCTCGGCGGTCCACTTGCTCGCGTCCGGGCCGGCGCCCGAACCTCCGTTGAACTCGTCGCTCCAGACCAGCGTGCCCGGGAAGTGCGGGGCCGGCGGCGCGGGCGGCGGGGTGGTCGGGTTGCCGCCGGTGCCGTAGACGTCGAAGCCCCACAGCGAGTAACCGTAGCCGTTCGACCGCGCGGTGCCGTACATCCGGACGTACCGGCCGCTGCCGTTGACGGTCAGCGTCTCCTTGAAGCCCTTGCCGGTCGTGGTCGAATACAGCGAGGTCCAATTCGCGTTGTCGTTCGACACCTGGAGCTGGTACGCCACGGCGTAGGCCGGGTCCCACTGCAGGACGACCTGGTGCACGGCCGCGACCGCGCCGAGGTCGACGGTGATCCAGCCGGGGTCGACCCAGCCGGTGGTCGCGCTGGTCGCCCAGCGCGTGGCCGGGTCGTGGTCGAACGCCTTCGCCGGCAGGCAGCCGGGGCACGCGCCGTCGTCCTGGGAGGAGGACGCCGTGCCGGACTTGCCGTAGGAGAGCAGGACGTCGCCGGGCTGGGTCGTTCCGCCGCCGCCGTAGACCTGGAACTCCCAGAGCGAGTAGCCGTACTGCGTCGCGCGCTGGGTGCCGGTCAGCCGGACGTACCGGCCGCTGCCGGTGACGTTCAGCGTCTGCGTGCCACCGGTCGCGGTGGTGGTCGAGTACAGCGACGTCCAGGTGGCGCCGTCGGTGGACGCCTGGAGCGTGAACGCCTTGGCGTAGGCGGCTTCCCAGTTCAGCACGACCTGGGACAGCTGCTGGGTGGCGCCGAGGTCGACCTGCAGCGTCTGCGGGTCGCCGAACGCGCTGGACCAGCGCGTCCCGGGGTCGCCGTCGACCGCGGCGGAAGCCGGGAAGGCGGCGGACTCGGCCGAGGACGCCGTCACCGGACGGCCTTGGGAGAGCAGGACGGGAGCGGCCTGGGCGACCGGTGCGGTGAGCAGGGCGGCCAGGGTCAGGACGAGGACGGCGAGAACCCGGGTTCTCGGCATGCGGCGTTGCATGGGGCACCTCCACGGCGAACCGGCGCCGGGACGGCCTTGCCCCGGCGCGGATCGGCTCACGTGGTCCTCGGCGCGGGTGTGGGTCCCGCCCGTCGGCACGCTCTTAGTTCAGGATATAAATAAAGAGCCGTAAAATGTCAACGGCGTTGCGCCGGACGGTCGCGGACCACCCCCGGCACTGGTCCGGGAGAACGAATCCGCGCCGGAGCCTTGACTCCGCCGACACGCGCGCTGTTAACTTCGAACCGCCGGTCGGAACCGGTTCCGTGACCGCCACCCGGGATCGTTCCGCCGCGACACGCACCTCTTCGGGCTGACCGGTTCGCGCCGTCGCACCCGCCTCGGCACCGCTCCACCGGCTCACGGCGCCGGGGCGATGAGGCGGCCGCGAACCCGTCGCACCACCCGACGCCGACGCGAGCTGTGGGGCTCGCCCGGTCCGCCGCCGCCCGGCACCGCCGCGCGGTCCCCTCCTGGCGTCTCCCCTCGATCAGCAGGCAGGCAGATGAGATCAACGACGTTCTCCCCCGCACACCGCCTTCTCGTCCTCGCGACCACCCTCGTCACCGCGGTCACCACCGCCGTGGCGGTCGGCTCCGCACCGGCCCAGGCCGCCGCGTGCGGCAGCACGAACCTCGCGCAGGGCCGCACCGCGACCGCGTCCTCGGCCGAGAACGGCGGCACCCTCGCGTCCGCCGCGGTCGACGGCAACTCCGGGACGCGCTGGTCCAGCGCGTTCAGCGACCCGCAGTGGCTGCAGGTCGACCTGGGTTCAGCGCAGCAGCTGTGCGACGTGGTGCTCACCTGGGAAGCCGCGTACGCGAAAGCGTTCACCGTCCAGCTCTCGAGCAACGGCACGAGCTGGACCGACGCGTACGCGACGACCACCTCGACCGGCGGCACGCAGACCGTGCCCGTCACCGGCACGGCCCGCTACCTGCGGATCAACGGCACCCAGCGGGCCACCGGCTACGGCTACTCCCTCTGGGAGGTCGCCGTGCACGGCACCGGCGGCGGGACGACCATCCCGCCGACCGACCCGCGCAACCCGGACCTCGGGCCGAACGTGTCGGTCTTCGACCCGTCGACCCCGGCCGCCACGATCCAGAACCGGCTGACCCAGCTGGCGAACCAGCAGCACACCAACCAGTTCGGCAACGAGCGCTACGCCGTGCTGTTCAAGCCCGGGAACTACACCGCCGACGTCAACCTCGGCTTCTACGAGCAGGTGGCGGGCCTCGGCCTCTCCCCTGACGACGTCAACCTCAACGGGCACGTGCGCGTCGAGGCGGACTGGCTGCAGCAGGGCGACAACCCGGCCAACAAGGGCAACGCGACGCAGAACTTCTGGCGCTCGGCCGAGAACCTCTCGGTGACGCTGCCCGCCGGGCAGGTCGAACGCTGGGCCGTCGCGCAGGCCGCGCCCTACCGACGGATGCACCTCAAGGGCAGCCAGATCCAGCTGTGGAACGGCGGTGACGGCTGGGCCAGCGGTGGCCTGATCGCCGACAGCAAGATCGACGGCGTCGCCGTTTCCGGTTCACAGCAGCAGTTCCTCACCCGCAACAGCGAGCTCGGCGGCTGGCAGGGCGGCGTGTGGAACATGGTGTTCGTCGGCTCGACCGGCACCCCGCCGGCGTCGTTCCCGAACCCGCCCGAGACGGTCGTCGGCCAGACGCCGGTGATCCGCGAGAAGCCGTTCCTCTACGTCGACGGTTCGGGCAGCTACAACGTGTTCGTCCCGGCGTTGCGGCAGAACTCCTCGGGCACCAGCTGGGGCCACGGCGCCCCGGCCGGGCAGTCGATCTCGCTCAGCGAGTTCTACGTCGCGCACCCGTCCGACTCGGCCGCGACGCTCAACGCCGCCCTGGCCGCGGGCAAGAACCTCCTGGTCACGCCCGGCGTCTACCACCTCGACCAGGCGCTGAACGTCACGCGCCCGGACACCGTGGTGCTCGGCCTCGGCCTGGCGACGCTGCAGCCGACCAACGGCACCGCGGCGATCACGACGTCCGATGTGGACGGCGTCAAGATCGCCGGGCTGCTGATCGACGCCGGTGCGGTCAACTCGCCGGTGCTCGTGCAGGTCGGCCAGCCGGGTTCGAACGCCGGCCACGCGGCCGACCCGACGTCGCTGCACGACGTGTTCTTCCGGATCGGCGGCGCCGCCGTCGGGAAGGCCACGCAGACGCTGGTGGTCAACTCGAGCAACGTCATCGGCGACCACATGTGGCTGTGGCGCGGCGACCACTCGAACGGCGTCGGCTGGAACGTCAACACCGCGGCGAACGGCCTGGTGGTGAACGGCGCGAACGTAACGATGTACGGCCTGTTCGTCGAGCACTACCAGCAGTACGAGGTGCTCTGGAACGGCAACGGCGGGCGGACGTACTTCTTCCAGAACGAGATGCCGTACGACCCGCCGGACCAGGGCTCCTGGTCCAGCGGCGGCGGCCGGCAGGGCTGGGCGGCGTACAAGGTGGCCGACTCGGTGACCAGCCACGAAGGCTGGGGACTGGGCAGCTACTGCTTCTTCCAGACCAACCCGTCCATGGTGGCCAGTCACTCGTTCGAGGTGCCGAACAACGGCGGGGTCCGGTTCCACAACCTGGTCTCGGTGTCGCTCGGCGGCGTGGGCACGATCGCCCACGTCATCAACGACACCGGGGACCCGGCGAACACGGCCCACCAGGTGAGCCCGCTGGTCAGCTACCCGTGACCGGAGCTTTCACGTGACAGCAGCGCGCTGCAGGGCCTGGCGGATCTCCGTCGGGTCCTGCAGTACCGCGGCGACGTACGCGTCCGGGCGGACCAGCCAGGCTTCGCCCGGGCGCGCACCCAGCGCGCCGCCCACCGGAATCTCCACCGAGCGCATCCCGGCGGCGTCGACACCCGGCGTGGTCAGCAGCAGGAACCCCTGCCTGGCGAGGTCGCGCAACCGTCCACTCGCGACGGTCACGTCGGGCAGCAGGATCCCGGGGCCCGGCGGCGGCACCGCTCCGCGCGGCGGGCGTCCCGCGAACGGCCGTCCCGGATCGGGCGTGGTCAACGGCGAATCCGCGTACCAGAACGGTTCGGCGAGCCGGCCCGAGTCGACCTGTTCGCAGGCGGCCGGGTCGTGCGCCGCGCGCGTGAGGACGTCCAGGCGGCGCCGGTGCTGCTCGTCGTCCTGGGGCACCAGGAAGTCCATCGTGGCCGTGGTGACGGCCGCGTTCTCCACCGCCGCGGCGTGCCGCTCGGTGTGGTAGCTCTCCAGCAGGTCCTCCCCCGCTTCGCCGCGCAGGACGCGGGCGAGCTTCCACGCGGCGTTCTCCGCGTCGGCGACCCCGGAGTTGAGGCCGCGCGCCCCGAACGGCGCGACGAGGTGCGCGCAGTCCCCGGCGAGCAGGACCCGGCCGGCGCGCATCCGCGGGACCAGGCGCGTGTGGAAGCGGTACACCGAGCGCCAGACGACCTCGTAGGGGGCCGAGCCGATGATCGCCCGGATCCGCGCTTCCATCGCCCCGCCCGACTCCTCGGCCGCGAGGTCGTAGTCCGCCGGGACCTGCCAGTCGATGCGGAACTGCGAGTCCGGGCACGGGTGGATGAGCACCTGGCGGCCCGGGTTCCACGGCGGGTCGAAGTAGAACCGGCGCTCGGCCGCCCAGCCGGGCAGGTCGGCGCGGATGTCGCAGATCAGGAACAGGTCCCGGAAGGACACCCCGTCGAGACGCTGCCCGAGCGCCCGCCGCACGGCGTCGCCGCGGGAGCCGGTGCAGGCGATGGCGTAGTCGGCCTCGATCCGGCGCGGCCCGTCCGCCGTGTCGCACTCGACCACCACCCGCCCGGGCTGGGTCAGCGCCCGGACGCGGTGGCCGCGCCGGACGTCGATCAGCGGCTGCGCGGCGATCAGCTCGTCCAGGACCTCCTCGACGCGGGCCTGGGAGAGGTTGACGAACGGCGGCAGCGCCGAGCCGCCGTCGGGCAGCTTCAGCGAGAACAGCTCGGTGTCGCGGTGGAACGTCCGCGCGGTCGTCCAGGTGAGGCCCTCCTCGGCGAGGTGGCCCGCGCCGAGCGACGCCCAGACGTCCACTGTGTCCCGTTGCTGGCAGATGGCCTTGGACCCCACGGGGTCGCGCACCTCGTGCTCGTCGACGAGCACCACGGGTACGCCCCAGCGCGCGAGCAGCAGCGCGGCCGTCTGGCCGACCGGGCCGCTGCCGAGCACCACGACGCTCATCCTTGCAGCTGGTCCCAGACTTCGCGGTCGCGTTCGGCGGTCCACACCACCGGCCGTTCGATGCCGCCCAGCTCGTCCCACAGCCGTGAGACGTCGAAGGGCAGGCAGTGCTCGAAGATCGGCCACTGGCCGTACTGGTCGACGAGCGCCGCGTGCGTACGTTCGAAGGCGTCCTTCAGCGTGCCGCCGGCGTCACGGGCCGCGCCGACCTCGCGGATCATCGTGTCGAGGAAGTGCCGGGTCTGCGCGATGGCGGCTTCGACCGCCTGCGCCCCGCGGCTCACGCCGCCGCGGCCACCGATCAGCGTCTCGGCCCCGAAGGCGCCGACGCGGTCCAAAGTGGACGTTGCCCATTCGCGGTGGAACGCGTCGCCGGTGTAGAGCGCGGCTTCGGCTTCCACGAGGTCGCCGGCGTACAGGATCTTCTGCCGCGGCAGCCAGGCGACGATGTCGCCTTCGGTGTGGCCGCGGCCGCAGTACTGCAGGACAAGGTCGCCGCGGTCGCCGCCGAGGTCGAGGGTGAGCCGGTCGGAGAAGGTCAGCGTCGGCCACGTCAGGCCGGGCACCGAGTCCGCGCCCTTCGCCAGCCGCGGCATCCGGCCGAACTCGCTCGCCCAGTCCTCCTTGCCGCGCTCGGCGACGAGGGCCCGGGTGTTCTCGTGCGCGACGATGACCTCGGCGTCGAACGCGGACGCGCCGAGCACGCGCACCGCGTGGTAGTGGCTCAGCACCAGGTAGCGCACGGGTTTGTCGGTGTGTTCCCGCAGTTTCGCGAGCCATTCGCCCGCGGCGACCGGCGTGGCCAGCGCCTCGAAGCAGACGAGGAATTCCTCGCCCTCGATGGCACCGATGTTGGGATCGCCCTCGGCGGTCAACGCGTAGACGCCGTCGTCCAGGACTTCGAGGGTTTGCGCTTTCTCCGCCAGGTCGGCCGAAGAGGCGAAGGCTTTCTTCGTCACGGCGAGCGCTCCTTCTGATCGTCAAAGGTTTGACTATCTCGCCGGTCACACTAACCCGCTCGGACGGCGCGCGGAACCCCTTCGCCTAATCTGGGGCGCATGACCGATCGGCCGGCCGAAGACCTCGACTACCTCTCGTTCGTCGACTACGCGATCGGGAAGGCGAAGGCGGAGCTGCCGGACACGGACCCCGTCGCGATGCGCCTCGGCCTCACGCTGCACCGGCTGGCGGGCGCGCTGGTCTACGACTGGGAGTCGACGGTGCACCGGCCGCGCGGACTGAGCTGGGGCGGGTTCCGGGTGCTGTTCGTGCTGTGGCTGGCCGGTCCCCTGGAGTCCCGCCACGCGGCGCGCTTGGCCGGCATGAGCCGCGCGGCGGTCTCGGCGCTGGTCAAAACCTTGGAGCGAGACGGCCTGGTGACGCGCACGCAGGTTCCGGAGGACCGCCGGGCCGTCCGGCTGGCGCTGACGGAGGCGGGCCACGACGCGGTGACGGACGCGTACCAGGCGCACAACACGCGCGAGCAGGCGTGGGCGGCGTCGCTGACGGCGTCGGAACAGACGGTCCTGATCGGACTGCTCGAGAAGCTGACCACGAGCCCGGCGGCCGCGGCGGCCCAGCGGCTGGCTTAGCTGGCCAGCCCGGGCAGGGTGTGCCCGGTCTGCTCGGCTTTCGCGCGGAGGTACCGGACGTTGTTCTCGGTGGCGAAGACCCCGGTCGGAACCTGCTCGCGCACGATGATCCCGGCCTTGCGCAGCTGCGCGGCCTTGTCGGGGCTGTTCGACAGCAGGTCCGCTTCGCTCACCCCGAGCGCCTCGAGCATCTGCGCGGCGACGGTGTAGTCGCGGGCGTCCTCGGGCAGGCCGAGCGCGGCGTTGGCGGCGTAGGTGTCGAGCCCCTGGTCTTGCAGGGCGTAAGCGTCGAGCTTGTTGTAAAGGCCGATCCCCCGGCCTTCCTGGCGCAGGTAGAGCAGGTAGCCGCCGGTCGCGGAGATCCGCTCGACGGCCTCGGCCAGCTGAGGACCGCAATCGCAGCGCGCGGACCCGAAAACGTCCCCGGTGAGGCATTCGGAGTGCGGCCGCACGAGCGGCACATCCCCGGGGGTGCCGAGCACGAAGGCGAGGTGCTCACCCCCGTCGGCGAGGCCCCGGAAGGTGACGGCCTCGGCCTCGACCGCGACGCCGCCGTCGAGCCGCAGCGGGATCCGGACCCGCGTCCGCACCTCGGCCGTCATGCTTGCTCCCCTCGGATCGCCCACGTGATCGACCCTACCGGAAGTTCAAATTCGAACATCGTCTTCGCGCCGAACATCACTGGAGCCAACACCGGTGGATCACGAGATCTTCCCGATCGGCTCCGAACGGCGCAGACCCTCGAACTGGCGGCGGGGGCTCGACGCCGTGCTGCGCAGCGTGCTCGTCGCGCTCGGGCCGAAGGTCGCCGCCGAAACGGCCTGAGGGCCCGGCGCGCCGGGCCCTCAGGCACCCCTCACAGCCGCTCGGCCGCCAGCCGCGTGCCCTCGACCCGCGCCCGGATCTTCGCGAACGCGATGTCGCGCGAGGTCGACGTGTCGTCCGCGAACGGCGAGAACCCGCAGTCGTCGCACGTGCCGAGCCGGTCGGCGGGCAGGTACTTCGCCGCCGCGAGCACGCGGTCGCGCACGTCCTCCGCCGTCTCCACCCGGGGGTCGATCGGGTCGATCACGCCGACGAAGATCCGCTGGTCCGCCTTCAGGTTTTCGGAGATCACCCCGAGCGCCCGGTCCGGGTCGGCTTCGCTGGCCAGCTGGACGTAGAAGTTCCCCGCCTTCAGCTCGAACAGCGTCGGCAGCAGGCCCGCGTAGTCGACGTCGAGGCTGTGCACCGAGTCCTGGTCGCCGCCGGGGCAGGTGTGGACGCCGATCTTCGCGCGCTCCTCGGTCGTGAACCTCTCGAGCACCGCGTTGTTGAGATCGACGAACTGGCGCAGCAGCCCGCCGGACGGGTCGAGCTTCAGCGACAGCCGCGCCTCGGTGAAGTCGATCTGGACGCTGTGCGCCCCGGCGTCGAGGCTGCGCCGGATGTCTGCTTCGGCCTCGTTCACCAGGTCGGCGACGAACTGCTCCCGCGGGTACCCGTCGATGCCGTCGCCCGGGTAGATCAGGGAGATCGCGGACGCGGCGATCACGGCCTGTTTGACCGGCTTGCCCGTGAGCGCCTTCGCGCGCGTCAGGTACGAGTCCGCGTGCGTCGCGTAGCGGAACGGGCCCGCGGTCAGCCGCGGCAGCTGCCGGGTGTGCCCGTCGGCGAACGGGATGACGACGCCGTCGGGCGCCAGCGAGGTCAGCCCGGCCAGCGGGTACGTCGCGAAGCTCGGCTTGCCCTGCTCGCCGTCGGACACGACCGGCGAACCGGTCTCTTCGAACCGGCTGATCGTGTCGGCCAGCGCCCGGCTCTCCAGCTCGGCGAGCGCGGCGGCGTCGATCTGTCCGGTGGCGAAGGCGCCGAGCCCCTCGACGAGGTAGCCGGGGCGCGGAATGCTGCCGATCGGTTCGGTGGGCAGGGTCATCGAGTCCTCCGCTGCTTGAAGGTCCTGACCGGCCTCGACCGGCGCGGGGCCGGCCTCACCGGCCTCGTGCTCGACGAACGTAGCGTGATCCAGAGCGGTCACCGAGCGCAGATCACCCGGTCGGAGCAGCAAAAAGCGCAAAATGAGCAGGCGTTCGGCGGTTAACCAGGAGGACGATGGGGTATTCGCTTTGGCGATACGGCGGGTTCGGCGCCGAAGGAGTACCCCGATGCTCAGTCACCACGATCGCACCGAGCTCGAGAAGATCGAGCGGAACCTCGAGTTCAGCGACCCCGACCTGGCCACCGCGCTACGCGACGGACGGCGCCCGAAGTCGCGTGCGCTCCGCAGCGCCCTGCTGATCGCCGTCGACGTCGTCGCCGTGACCCTGCTGGTCCTCGGACTGGTCCTGCCCGACCCCGGGGTCACCCTCTGCGGGATCCTCGCCCTGACCGGCACCGTCTGGACCCACGTGGCGCGGCACCGGATCTGAGGTTCCGGTGCAGACTGGACCCGTGAAATGGGTCCTGCACGTCGATCTCGACCAGTTCATCGCCGCGGTCGAGATCGCCCGCCGGCCGGAGCTGCGCGGAAAGCCCGTGGTCGTCGGCGGCAACGGTGACCCCACCGAACGCGCCGTCGTCGCGACCGCGTCCTACGAGGCCCGCGAGTTCGGGATCCAGTCCGGCATGCCGCTGCGGATCGCCGCCCGGCGCTGCCCGGACGCCGTCTTCCTGCCCAGTGACCCGCCGGCCTACCTCGAGGTGTCCGAGCACGTGATGGCCGCGGTGCGGGAGCTCCCGGTCGTCGTGGAGGTGCTGGGCTGGGACGAGGCGTTCGTCGGCGCCGAGACCGACGACCCGGAGGCGCTGGCGGCGTCGATCAAGGAGGCCGTGGCGCGCGAAACCGGGCTGTCGTGCGCGGTCGGGATCGGCGACAACAAGCTGCGGGCCAAGCTCGCCACCGGGTTCGGCAAGCCGGGCGGGATCTTCCGGCTGACACGGGAGAACTGGTGGGACGTCATGGCCGCGCGCCCGACCGACGCGCTGTGGGGCATCGGCGGCAAGACGGCGAAGAAGCTCGCCGAGCTGGGCATCGCCACGGTCCTCGACCTGGCCGGCGCCGACCCGGCGGAGCTCGCCGCGCGGTTCGGCCCGAAGACCGGCCCGTGGCTGCGCCTGCTCGGCGGCGGCATCAGCGACGCGGAGGTGAGCGCGACGCCGTACGTGGCCCGCTCCCGCAGCCGCGAGACGACGTTCCAGCGCGACCTCACGGACCCGGCGGAGATGGCGGCGGAGGTGTCGGCCCTGGCGAAGCGCGTGGGACAGGACGTCCTCGACGAAGGCCGGCCGGCCGCCCGGGTCGCGGTGAAGGTGCGGTTCGTGCCGTTCCTGACCCACACGCACAGCGTCACCCTGCCCGAGCCGACGTCGGAAGCCGACGAGATCGACCGCGCGGCGCAGGAGGTGCTGGGGATGTTCGAGCTGACCCGCGCGGTGCGCCTGCTCGGCGTGCGGGCGGAGTTCCCGCGGGAGGACTAGAGCCCGTCCGGCAGCGGCAACGGCCGGTCCGGGTCCAGTTCGACCCCGCCCGCCCGGAGCGTGTGGTCCAGCATCGCCCAGATCGTGCCGCTCAGCTGGCCGGTCAGCTGCCCGAGGCTCAGCGTGCCCGGGTGGTCGAGCCAGCGGGTCGTCGCCGATTCGACGTAGCCGACCAGGCCGAACGCGATCGTGTCCGCCGGGGCCGGGTCCAGGCCGAACGCCGTCAGGTAGCCGGTGAACAGGCGGCTGAGGTGACGGGCGATCGTGCCGCGGACGTCCGTGCGGCCCTCCGGCGTGCCCGGCAGCGTGCGGACGAGGTACCGGTGCAGCTGGGCGTGCTCGGTCAGCCAGCGCAGGTGGGTCGAGATCGCCGCCGCGATCATCTCGTTCGGCGAGCCCGATGGGTGCCAGAGCGGGTGCAGCTCGGCCGTCACCAGCTCGGCCGCGCGCTCGGCGATCGCTCGCTGGAGGTCGGCCGCGCCGTCGAAGTGCTTGTACAGGCGGGTCCTCGCGACGCCGGCGCGCTCGGCGATCTGCTCGGTCGAGACGTCCGGGCCGTGCTCGGCGATCGCTTCCAGGGCCGCGTCGACGAACTCCGCGCGTCGCCGCTCCTGCTGGCCCGCCCAGCGCGCCGCCCGCCCGTCGACCTTGGTCACGGCGAAAGCCTACTCACGGCCCCCGAGCGGGTGTACGCTCCCGAAGTATCTAGTACAGCGTGTACCCCCTACTTTCGGAGGCCGCCATGGGCGTCGAGGCCCAGGACCGGGACGTGACCGCGGCTCGCCTGCTCAAGAGCTCCGCGAAGAACTCCTACGACCCGTACGTCGACATCGACTGGAGCGCGCCGCTCGCCGAAGGCAAGGCGTACATGCCGCTGGAGCGCGTCTCTCTCTACGGCACCGACCTCTGGGCAAAGCTGACGCCGGCGCAGCGGATCGAGCTGTCCAAGCACGAGATCGCCAGCATCATGAGCGTCGGCCTCTGGTTCGAGATCGTCCTGATGCAACTGCTCGCGCGATACGTCTTCGACCTCGACGCGCGCACCGAGCACGCGCAGTACGCCATGACCGAGATCGGCGACGAAACCCGGCACTCGGTGATGTTCGCCCGCACCGCCGACCGCCTCGGCGTGCCGCGCTACGGCGTCCCGAAGGTCGTGCACCGCGCCGCGAAGGTGTTCGGCGCGACCGCCGCCGGGCCGTCGATGTTCGCCAGCGTGCTGGTCGCCGAGGAGACCACCGACCGGCTGCAGCGGTCGATGATGGACGACGACGGCATCCAGCCGCTGATCCGCTCGGTCAACCGCATCCACGTCGTCGAGGAGGCCCGGCACGTCCGGTTCGCCAAGGAGGAGGTGCTGCGGGAGACGCCGAAGCTGTCGAAGGCGGCGCTGCAGCGGCACCGGCTGCGGACCGCGCTCGTCGCGTTCGGCGTGATCGACAGCATGGTCGACCCGCGGGTCTACCGCAGCGTCGGGATCGACGCACGCGAAGGCCGGGCCGCGGCGCTCGCGAACCCGCACTTCCACGAGACGCGCCGTTGGATGGCCGGGAAGATCGTGCCGTTCCTGCGCGAAGCGGGCCTGATCGGCGGCCGGTCCGAGGGCATTTGGCGGCGCGCGCACCTGATTTGAGCAGGCCGGGCAAATTTGCCTTCCCGGTAGAGCCCGGACTGCGCCAGGATTCCCCGGTGACCAAGGGTTTCTCGCAGGAATTTCCGCTCCCGCCCGCACCCGGGCAGCAGACGAGCCGCCGGTGCCGCCGGTGCCGCAGCCCGTACCGCGCCGCCCGCTGACCGGCCGGCCCGTCGTCGTCGGCCTCATCGGCGTGTTCGTCGGCGCGTTCCTGGTCGGCGTGCCGTGGCTGGTGCTGAGCCTGTTCGGCGACGCGCCGAGCGGCTGGCCGGGATCGTCGACGAGGCGTGGGCGACACTGAGCAAGTGATCACCATCCGCGGCGCCCGCGCCGACGACGAAGCCGTGCTGGCGAAGCTCGACGAGCGCACCTGGACCACGACGATGTCCCCCGCTCCCCCGCCCCCGCCCGGCACCCCGTTCTTCGACGACGGGACCCACCCCGAGGACGTCCTCGTCGCCGAGCACGACGGCGTGGTCGCCGGCTACGTCCGCCTCGGCGCGGGGTTCGCCATCCCCGCCCACGACCACGTACGGGTGATCGGCGGCCTCGCCGTCGACCCGGACCGGCGCCGGCTCGGCATCGCCGGGCAGCTCGTCCACGCCGCGGTGGCCGAGGCGCGGCGCCGCGGCGCGCGCAAGGTGACGTTGCGCGTGCTGGGTCACAACACCGCCGCCCGGCGGGTCTACGAAGGCTGCGGATTCGTCGTGGAAGGCGTGCTGCGCGCGGAATTCCACGTCGACGGCACGGACGTCGACGACGTCCTCATGGCGCGCTCGCTCGCTTGACAGCTTCCCGGCGGCTTTGCCATCCTGGTTCCGGGCCGAGAGGCGCTGCGACGGAACTCTTTCCGCCACGCTCGGCCCGGACCACGACTCCAAGGGCGCCTCCCGCGAGGGAGGTGCCTTTTTTGATGTCCGCTGTGATGTGCCTGGGGACTTTCCGTCCTGCCTCCCGAGCGGTCCGCAACGAGCTCCGGAGTGCACCGAAGAATGAGTGACAAACTGCAGACCCGCAACGGTCTCGACTTCGCCGTCGCCGACCTGTCCCTGGCCGCGGCCGGCCGCACCCAGCTGCGGCTGGCCGAGCACGAGATGCCCGGCCTGATGGCGATCCGCCGCGAGTACGCCGCCGCGCAGCCGCTGAAGGGCGCCCGCATCGCCGGGTCGCTGCACATGACCATCCAGACCGCCGTGCTCATCGAGACGCTCGTCGCGCTCGGTGCCGAGGTGCGCTGGGTGTCCTGCAACATCTTCTCCACCCAGGACGAGGCCGCCGCCGCGGTCGTCGTCGGCCTCGAGGGCACCGTCGACGCCCCAGCCGGTACGCCGGTGTTCGCGTGGAAGGGCGAGACGCTCGAAGAGTACTGGTGGTGCACCGACCGGCTCTTCGCCTTCGCCGGCGGCCGGGCGCCGAACATGATCCTCGACGACGGCGGCGACGCCACCCTGCTCGTCCACAAGGGAGTCGAGTTCGAAGCCGCGGGCGCGGTGCCGCAGCCGTCCGAAGAGGACCCCGAGGAGTACCGGATCGTCCTCGGCACCCTGCGCGCGAGCCTGGCCGCCGACGGCGACCGCTTCACCCGCATGGCCAAGGAGATCCGCGGCGTCACCGAGGAGACGACCAACGGCGTCAAGCGGCTCTACAAGCTCGCCAAGGACGGCGAGCTGCTCTTCCCCGCCATGAACGTCAACGACTCCGTGACGAAGTCCAAGTTCGACAACAAGTACGGCATCCGACACTCCCTTGTGGACGGATTGAACCGCGCCACCGACGTGATGATCGGGGGCAAGCGCGTCCTCGTCTGCGGCTACGGCGACGTCGGCAAGGGCGCGGTCGAGGCGTTGCGCGGCCAGGGTGCCCGGGTCTCGGTCACCGAGATCGACCCGATCTGCGCGCTGCAGGCGGCGATGGACGGGCTTGACGTGGTGGAGCTCGAGGACGTCGTCGAGACGGCCGACATCTTCATCACCACCACCGGCAACTTCGGCATCATCTCGGCGGAGCAGATGAGCCGGATGAAGCACAACGCGATCGTCGCGAACGTCGGGCACTTCGACAACGAGATCGACATCGCCGGGCTGGTGAAGCTGCCGGGCATCGTGAAGAACGAGATCAAGCCGCAGGTGCACGAGTGGACGTTCCCGGACGGCCACGCGATCATCGTGCTTTCCGAGGGCCGCCTGATGAACCTCGGCAACGCGACCGGGCACCCGTCGTTCGTGATGTCGAACTCGTTCACCAACCAGGCCATCGCGCAGATCGAGCTGTTCGCCAAGCCCGGCGAGTACGCCACCGACGTCCACCGGCTGCCGAAGCACCTCGACGAAAAGGTGGCCCGGCTGCACCTCGACGCGCTCGGTGTGAAACTCACCAAGCTCTCGAAGGCCCAGGCGGACTACATCGGCGTCGACGTCGAGGGTCCGTACAAGCTCGACCACTACCGGTACTGATCCGAAGTTGCTCCATTTGCCGCAGTTTGGTTTATCCGGAAACTGGCCATCCTCCCGTCGAGAGCGCATCCGCCCGGACGGCACGGAGCCGGGCCGGGTCTCGTGCGAAGGAGTGTGTCAAGTGATCGTCCTCGGTGTGATTCTTCTGGTCATCGGGTTCATCGTCGGTATCCCGGTGCTTTACACCATCGGCATCATCCTCGCGGTGGCCGGCGTGGCACTGGCCATCCTGGGCGGCACCGGCCGCCGGATCGGTGGGCGTGCGCACTGGTACTGATCGAACAGTCGCGAACGGCCTGGCACGGCGTCAGCAGCAATGCTCGCCGCGCCAGGCCGTTCGGCCTTCTTTCACCGCCACGACGGCGATGGCGATGGCCACGAGCGGATCGGCCCACCACCAGCCCCAGAGGGTGTTGAGCAGCAATCCCGCCAGCAGGACCGCGGAAAGGTAAGAGCAGAGCAAAGTCTGCCGCGAATCCGCGACCGCGCTGGCGGAACCCAGCTCCCGTCCCGTTCGCCGTTGCGCGGCGGACAGGGCGGGCATCACGACAAGCGAAACCGCCGCGAGGACGACCCCGGTGAGCGAGCTTTCCGGTGCCGCCGCGGTGAAGAACGTCCGCACGGACTCCGCCGTCACGTAGGCGGCCAGCGTGAAGAACGACAGCGCGATCAGGCGCAGCGTCCGCCGTTCGCGGGCTTCCGGGTCACGGCCCGAGAACTGCCAGGCGACCGCGACCGCCGAAGCGACCTCGATCACCGAATCCAGGCCGAAGCCGACCAGTGCGCCCGATGAGGCCGCGGTTCCGGCTGTCAGCGCCACGGCGGCTTCGACGACGTTGTAGGTGATGGTCGCCGCCACGAGCAGCCGGACCCGCCGCACGAGCACCGCCCGGCGGTCCGGGCCGACAGTGACCGGCGCGCAGCAGCCGTCGGAGCACTCCGCGCTCGTCATGCCGGCTCGCATTCTTCCCGCGGTTCGACCGCCAGCACGACCTGGACGAGCTCGCGCAGCGCGCGGGCCAGGTGCGCGTCGGCGATCTCGTACCGCACCTGACGGCCTTCGTAGCCCGCCGCGACGAGCCCGCAGCCCCGCAGGCACGCAAGGTGGTTCGAGACGTTCGAGCGGCTCAGCCCGAGTTCACCGGCGAGCCGCCCGGGATAGGCGGGCCCGTCGAGCAGCGCGGTCAGGATCCGGCAGCGGGTCGGGTCGGCGAGGGCGCGCCCGATCCGGGCCAGCGCCGACTCCCGCGTCTCACAGGTCACCATGCGGTGAACTGTACATCAGTGGCTGACCTATCCACACGGGACACCGCGGAAATTAAAGGGTCCTCCGGCTCCGAGGGGGAGGGAGAGCCGAAGGACCCCGTTAGTGTTAGCACATCGCCAAGCCCGTGTACACAGCTGCATACACGATCGTGTTACGCGCTTGACGCGATCCTGACGCCACGAAGGCCTCCCCGGCCGGCGGTGAAGCCGATCGAGAAGGCCTTCGCGGATCCTGGCGGGAGGCTCAGGAAGCTTGGCGCAGCAGCGGTTTCCCCGGTGCGGCGGCACAGCCGCACCCGCTGCCGAGGGCCTGGCAGTCGACGATCAGGCCGTGCCGGACGCGGTCACCGTCCTCACAGGCCGGATCGGTGCACTCGGCGAACCCGCCGTCCGGGTGCACCACGAGGGTGCCGTGGCAGTGATCGATTCCCGTGTCACAGGAAGCGCACTCCATGACCGGCCCGCCTTTCCGCGTTCGTGCCCGGTGTGCTCGCACTCCTTGCTACCACCGGGAAGCACGCGGACGTGGTAGGGGCCGGCGGCGTGTCGGCCCGGCCACCCGGCCGGGCTCAGGCACGCTCGGGCCGACGTCAGGAAAGGGTCGTTCACGACGCCGCCAACCCCCGCCAAACGTCGCGAATGACTCATTCGAGACCTCCGGCGCCCCCAATGACTCATTCGCGACACCCGACCCCCGCGCGCGGCCGTGACCTTGCCGGAGCCCTGACTGCCGACGTCATGAAAGGGTCGTTCATGTCGTCCGACGACAGGAAAGGGTCGTTCATGTCATCCAAGTAGCCCAGGACCGTCGAGATCAGGCTGACTTCGGTGCCCGCTTCCGCGCCGCCGGCTTCTTCTTCGCAGCGGGCGGCGGCTCCTCGTCCTCATCGGACTCCTCCGAAGTGGACTTCGCCCCGCGAGACTTCTTCGCCGCGTCCACACTGGCCTGCAGCGCCGCCATCAGGTCGACCACGTCGGCCTTCGCGGTGACCGCCGCCGGCTTGGTCGTCTCCTCCCCCGCCACCTTGGCCTCGATCATCTCCTCGAGGGCCTCGCGGTAGTGGTCGTGGTACTTCTCCGGCTCGAACACCGGCTCGGCCAGGGAGTCGATCAGCGACCCGGCCATGGTGAGCTCCTGCGGCCGGACCTGCGGCGGGTCGTCGCGCAGGAAGGGGAAGTCGGGTTCGCGGACCTCGTCCGGCCACAGCATCGTCGTCATCACCAGCACGTCGGCGTGCACCCGCAGCACCGCCATGCTCTCCCGCTGCCGCACGGCGACCTTGGCGATGGCCACCTGGCTCGACTTGTGCAGCGCGTCCCGCAGGACGATGTACGGCTTCACCGCGCTCTTCTGCGGCTCCAGGTAGTACGTCCGGTCGTACTGGATCGGGTCGATCGACTCGAGCGGCACGAACTCCAGGACGTCGATCGTGCGCTGCGAAGACAGCGGCAGGTCGGCCATCTCGGTGTCGGTGATCACGACCATCTCGCCGTCGGGCAGCTCGTAGCCCTTGGCGATCTCGGCGTAGGGCACCTCGGCGCCGTCGATCGTGCAGAACCGCTTGTACTGGATGCGGCCGCCGTCGGCCTCGTGCACCTGGCGGAGCGAGACGTTCTTGTTCTCGGTGGCCGCGTACAGCTGGATCGGGATGGACACCAGCCCGAACGACACCGAGCCCTTCCACATCGCCCGCATGCCACGCACCTCCGGAGTCGCCTTCACGCTACGTGACAACCGTAGCCCGAATCGTCCCCCGGCGACAGTCTGATCTAGACCTCTGCCAGGTACTTCTCCCACAGCACGGGGTCCATGAACCAGTTCTGGAAGTCCGTCGGATCGGTGAACCCGTTCGCGAACCGCCGCGCCACCGCGGGGTTCTGGCCGGCCACCCCGAGGATCTGGAGCACGTGCGGGGGCGGCGGCATGAGCAGCGCGTTGGTCCATTCGGTGACGTGCCGGGCGTACTCCCAGTAGCGCTCGAACGTCGCGTCCATCCAGCCCGCGTCGAACGGCCGGTCGCCGTGCTCGACGATCGCGTCCAGGTAGGTGGCCGCGCAGTGGCTCGCGTTGTTGGAGCCCTGCCCGGTGATCGGGTCGTTCGCCACGACGACGTCGGCCATGCCCAGCACGATCGCCCCGCCGGGCAGCGTGCCGACCGGGTTGCGGACCACCGGTGTGTAGCCGCCGGCCAGCGTCGCCTTCGCGTCGGTCAGCTCGGCGTCGCGGCTGCGCTCGTACTCCCACGGCACGAACTGCCGCATCAGGTCCAAGATCCGCGAGAAGTGCTCGGCCGGCCCCGGGCGGTCGTCGAAGCAGTCCAGCGGCCCGCCGGGCACGCCTTCGAAGAAGAGGATGTCGCAGTTCCCGGTGAGCGTGTACGCCGGGATCATGAACAGCTCCCCGACCCCGGGGACGATGTTGAACCGCACCGCCATCTTGTCCGGGTGCTCCGGGCGCGGGCGCACGCCGTGGGCGTAGGCCAGCGACAGCGCGCGCATCGGTTTCGTGTACGGCGACCGCTCCGGGATCCGGTCGAACAGCTGGACCAGCTCGCCCTTGCCGGCCGAGATGATCACCAGGTCGTACAGCCGGGCCAGCGCGTCCAGCTCGGACGTCATCACGCCGTGGATGACGAGCTTGCCGCCGCGGTCCTCGAACAGCTCGAGCCAGCCGGCCATCTTCACCCGCTGGTCGACCGACTGCGCGATGTGGTCCAGCTCGGCGAACCAGTCGAGCGCGCGCCCGCCGTCCGGCGCGGCCACGGACACGCCGAGGCCTTCGACGTTCACGGTGTCGACTTCCCACTGGTCGATGCCGAGGTCCCGCTCGTGCTGCAGCGCGTCGTGGAACATGCACTGCGTCGACATCACGCGCCCGTTCCGGATCTCCTCCGGCGTCCGCGCGGACATCACCGTGACGTCGTAGTCCTTCGCCAGCAGCCCGAGGGCCAGCTGCAGCCCGGACTGCCCGGCGCCCACGATCAGGACCTTGCGCATGAAGCTCTTCTCTCCTCGTTCAGGCGTGCGGGACGCTGCCGGCGAGCTCGCGGCCCGCCGGGCCGGAGAGCACGGCCAGCGACAGCGTGTGGCCGACCAGCTCGGTCAGGGTGGCGATCGTCGAGGCGCGGTCGCGGGCGTCGCAGGTGACCAGCGGGACGCTCGGGTCGAGCGCGAGCGCGTCGCGCACCTCCTCGAGGTCGTGCACCGGCATGCCCTCGAACTGGTTGACCGCCACGACGAACGGCAGCTCCGAGTCGTTCTCGAAGTAGTTGATCGCCGCGAACGACTCGTCGATCCGGCTGGTGTCGACCAGCACGACCGCGCCGAGCGCGCCGCGGCTCAGGTCGTCCCAGAGGAACCAGAACCGCGCCTGGCCGGGCGTGCCGAACAGGTACAGCAGCAGGTCCGGGCGCAGCGTGATGCGGCCGAAGTCCATCGCGACGGTCGTGGTCGACTTGCCGCCGGGCGGGATGTCGTCGACGCCTTCGCCGGCCTCGGTCATCCACGCCTCGTTGCTCATCGGCGGCACCTCGGAGACCGCCCCGACGAAGGTGGTCTTGCCGACACCGAAGCCCCCGGCGACGACGATCTTCGCGGAGATCGTCAGCAGATCGCCCTCAGGCGGGGAGCCGCTTGAGCCCATCAAGGATCCTCTCGAGCACGTTGGTGTCGTGGTGGTAGGCGTGCGCCGTGGGGTGGACGAATACCGCGCCCTGGGACGCGAGGTCGCCGATCAGCACCCGCACCACGCCCAGCGGCAGGTCCAGCCCGACCGACAGCTCGGCGATCGAGCAGCGCGCCCGGGCACGTTCGTAGAGCGAGCGCGACTCGGGCATGAGCGTGCCGCTCAGCGCCGGGTCGTACTGCGGGACCGAGACCAGCGTCTCCACCAGCAGCTGGTGGCGGGTGCTGGTGCGGCCGCCGGTGAGCGCGTACGCGCGGATCCGGCGGCTGCGCCGCGGCAAGGCGGTGTCCTTGTCGGACACGGAGATCACATCCTCGTGCTGCATTCCGGGGCTTCGCCCCGGGCCGGGGGCTCCGCCACCCGGACCCCCGGAAGAGTCGTGGGGCACGCCGATCACACCCGGGGCCGGCGCGCGGTGAGCACCTGGCGCAGTTCGGCGCGCACCTCGGGGGTGAGCGCGTGGCCGGCGTTGGTGATGAACTGGGTCATCTCGTAGGCGACCACCTTCATGTCCGCCTCGCCCGAGGTCAGCACCGCGAGCCCGGCACCGGAGCCGATGCCCATGAAGAGGAAGTAGCCGTGGGTCAGCCGGATGATGATCTGCTCGCAGGCGCCCTTCCCGAACAGTGCCGCGCTGTTGCCGGCCAGCGAGAGCAGGCCGCTGGCGATCGCCGCGAGCTGTTCGGCCTCGGCTTCACCGACCGAGTCGGACGCGGTGAGGGGGAAGCCGTCCACGCTCATGATCAGCGCGTGGCTGACCCCGTGGACCTTCCGCACGAAGTCGTCGAGCAGCCAGGCGAAGTTCGCCGGGGCCGGGTGGGGGGCGCTCACGAGGCGGTTCCTCCGGGCGTCTCGTCCTGCTGGGAGCGGTTCTCGGCGAGCGCGGCCCGCTCGCCGTCGGCGAACGCGCCGAGGTCGGCGAGCAGCTGGTCGTGGCCGGAGCCGGGCGAAGCCGGGGCCGGCGGGGGCGGTGGTGGTTCGGGGGCGGCCCCGCGGATGCTGCCGGGCACCCGGCGCGGCAGGCCGTTGGCCGTCATCCCGCCGGTCTGCTCCAGCGGCCGCGGGCGGGGGCTGGGCTTGCGCGGCATCTGCGTGACCGGCTCTTCGCGGGGGAAAGCCCCCGGGCGGCGGCGCGGGAGGCCGCCGACCGCGGCGGGCTCGCCCCCCGATGCCTTGACCGGCTCGACGGTGACGGTCCGGGTGCCGGACCACGCGTGTTCGGCGAGCTCGGTGACGATGCCGGTGGGCAGCAGCACGGTGGCCACCGTGCCGTGCGGGCTGCGCCGGTCCAGGCGCACGGTGACGTCGTGGCGGGCGGCGAGCCGGGAGACCACCGCGAGGCCCATGTGGCGCGCCGCGGCGTCGTCGAGGTCGCCGCCGGCGGCGAGCCGCGCGTTGAGGCCGTCGACGCGGTCGGCCGGGATGCCGATGCCCTCGTCCTCGATCCGGACGAGCACGCTGCCCTGCTCGGTCAGGTGCGCGCTGATGTTCACCGGCGAACTCGGCGACGACTGGTTGGCGGCGTTGTCGAACAGCTCCGCCAGCACCCGGCCCAGGTCCTCCGCGGCGAAGCCGACAACGCCGAGGTTCACGACCCGGCCGATGGTGATCCGGGCGTAGTGGTCGATCGAAGACATCGCCGCGCGCATGACGTCGAGCACCGAGGTGGCGCGGGCGGCGTCGTCGGCGGTCTCCTGACCGGCCAGGACGCGCAGGTTCTCGGCGTTGCGCCGCAGCCGCGTCGCGAGGTGGTCGAGCTGGTAGAGCTCGGCGAGGCGGTGGTGGTCCTCCTCCCCCGCCTCCAGCTCTTCGAGCCGGGCGAGGAGCTGGTCCAGCAGGTTGAGGTCACGCAGGGCGACGCTGGCGCAGATCTCCGCCAGCACGGCGTCGTCCGCCGTCGCCTCCGGCACCGCCACGGGCTCCAGCGGCGGCAGCGCGGCGATCGCCGGTCCGGCCGCGGGCGCGTACCCAGGGTGCTTCGGCGGCGCGGTGAGGAACTGCGCGGCGGCGACCCGCGAGCGGTCCAGCAGGACGCGTGATCGATCCAGGAGTTCCCGGGCCCGGCTGGCCATGTGGTCCCACTTCTTCCTTGCTCAAGTTCGGACGCGGTACGACGTGCCGACCCCCGGCGGCGACGACCGACATGCAAGCAGAAAGCCTCGTGACGTGTCCACAACCCGTCCCCGCGCGACCGCGCCGAGTGAGCACGAATTCGGAGCGTCGCGCCTGGTGAGCGCAGTGGATTAGGCCGTTCGGCTCAATTTTGCAAATTGCGTGGCGCAACAGAGCGCACACGGGCGCCGATACCGCAGGCCACACGGGCCCGCACGGCGAAATCCGGGCCGTGTCCGGTTCGCCCTAATTTTGCGTGGCCCGCACTTTTTTGCGGACCACGCAAGTTTTTCGCTACACTCCGTTCATGCCGCCGGAGGAGCCACCGAAGCTGACGCTGCGGGAACGCAAGAAGCGCGAGGCCCGCCGCGCCCTCGCGCAGGCCGCGTTGCGGCTCTCGCTGGACCGCGGGCTGGAGAACGTGCGGGTCGAGGACATCGCCACCGAGGTCGGTGTCTCGCCCCGCACATTCAACAACTACTTCTCCAGCAAGGAGCAGGCGGTCTGCTCGATGGTCGTCGACCGCCACGAGGGGATGCGCGAAGCCCTGCTCGCCCGGCCGGAGGGCGAGCCGCTCTGGGAGTCCGTGAAGCAGGCGGTGATCGAGCAATATTCGCGTGAGGGCGAGCCGGATCGCGCGTATGTTGCGCGTATCCGGGAGCTGATGGGCCAGCTCATGCTGCGCGGCGAGTTCCTCAACGCCCACGCGGCGGTCGAACGCGTCCTCGCCGAGACCATCGCGAAGCGGGCGGGCGGGGCGGACCACCTCCTGTGCCGGCTGATGGCCTCCACGGTGGAAAGCGCCGTCCGCGTCGCCTTCGTCAACTGGTTCATGACCGAAGGCGAGCCGTTCCTCCCGACCCTGGAACGGCTGCTGGACGAGCTGGCCACCGGGATGCCCACCCTGACCGGCGGCACCGCACCGAACACCACCACCACATCACTGGGGGAACCGTTGTGCTAGTCAAGCTCCTGCGCAGTCACCTGCGCCCGTACAGAACCACGTTGTGGGTGATCGTCGCGCTGCAGCTCGTGCAGACGATCGCCATGCTCTACCTGCCGACGCTCAACGCCGACATCGTCGACAACGGGCTGATCAAGGGCGACATGGCCTACATCCTGCGCGTCGGCGTCGTGATGCTCGCCGTGACGCTGGCCCAGATCGCCGGCTCGATCGGCGCGGTGTACTACGGCGCCCGCACCGCGATGGCGGTCGGCCGCGACATCCGCTCCGGCGTCTTCCACCGGGTGCAGGACTTCTCGGCCCGCGAGGTCGGCCACTTCGGCACGCCGTCGCTGATCACTCGCACCACCAACGACGTCCAGCAGATCCAGATGCTGGTCGTGATGACGCTGACGCTGATGGTGTCGGCACCGATCATGTGCGTCGGCGGGATCATCCTCGCGCTGAACCTCGACGTGCCGCTTTCCTCGCTGCTGCTGGTGATCGTGCCGGTGCTCGCCGTCGCGGTCGGGACGATCATCACCAAGATGCGCCCGGCGTTCCGGCTGATGCAGGAACGGATCGACAAGATCAACCAGGTGCTGCGCGAGCAGATCATGGGCATCCGCGTCATCCGCGCGTTCGTCCGCGACAAGCACGAACGCGAGCGCTTCGACGCCGCGAACGACCAGCTGCTCACGGTGTCGCTGCGGGTCGGGCGGCTGATGGCGCTGATGTTCCCGATCGTCATGCTGGTGATGAACGCCTCCAGCGTGGCCGTGCTGTGGTTCGGCGGCCAGCGCATCGACTCCGGCAGCATGCAGATCGGCGCGCTGACGGCGTTCCTGTCCTACCTGCTGCAGATCCTGATGTCGGTCATGATGGCCACGTTCATGTTCATGATGGTGCCGCGCGCGGAGGTCAGCGCCGAGCGGATCAGCGAGGTGCTCGACACCGAGTCGAGCGTCCGGCTGCCGGAGTCGCCGATCACGCCCGGCGAGCTGCACGGGCACCTGGAGCTCGCCGGCGTCGAGTTCCGCTACCCCGGCGCGGAAAAGCCGGTGCTGCAGGACATCTCGCTGATCGGGCGGCCGGGTGAGACGACCGCGGTGATCGGGTCGACGGGTACCGGGAAGACCACGCTGCTCAACCTGATCCCGCGGCTGATGGACGCGACCCGCGGCACGGTGAAGGTCGACGGCGTCGACGTGCGCGACCTCGACCCGGCGGTGCTCGCCCGCGCGGTCGGGCTGGTGCCGCAGAAGCCGTACCTGTTCGCCGGGACGGTGGCGAGCAACCTGCGGTACGGCAACCCGGACGCGACCGACGAAGAGCTGTGGCGCGCGCTGGAAGTGGCGCAGGGCAAGGACTTCGTCGAAGCGATGCCCGAAGGCCTGGAAGCGCCGATCGCCCAGGGCGGCACGAACGTCTCGGGCGGGCAGCGGCAGCGGATCGCGATCGCGCGGATGCTGGTGCACAAGCCGGAGATCTACCTCTTCGACGACTCGTTCTCGGCGCTGGACTACGCGACCGACGCGGCCCTGCGCCGCGCGCTGGTCTCGGAGACCGCCGAAGCGACGGTGATCATCGTCGCGCAGCGCGTCAGCACCATCCGCGGCGCCGACCGCATCATCGTCCTCGACGAGGGCCGCGTCGTCGGCACCGGCACCCACCACGAACTGTTCGACGGCAACGAAACCTACCGGGAGATCGTGCTGTCCCAGCTGACCGAGCAGGAGGCGGCGTGAGCACGACCGAATCGCCCAAGACCGCCACCGCCGCCGTCACCGAAGCGGGGGAACGGCCGACCGCCGAGCGGCAGAAGAACACCGGGGCGGCGACGGCCGGACCGGGCCGGTGGATGGCCGGCGGCGCACCGCCGGAGAAGGCCCTCGACTTCAAGGGGTCCCTCAAGCGGCTGCTGCGCATGCTGGCCCCGCAACGGCTCCACCTGATCGGGGTGCTCGTGCTCGGTGCGGCGAGCGTCGCGCTGACGGTGATCGGGCCGAAGATCCTCGGCCAGGCCACCGACGCGATCCTCGCCGGCGTGCTCGGCAAGCAGGTGCCGCCGGGGGTCACCAAGGAGCAGATCGTCGCCGGGCTGCGCGCCGGCGGCAACAGCACCCTCGCCGACATCTACGGCCGCGTCGATCTCGTGCCCGGGGTGGGCATCGACTTCGACAAGGTCGGGCAGATCCTGCTGACCGTGCTGGCGCTGTTCGTCATCGCGTCGTTCTTCGGGCTGATCCAGGCCCGGCTGACGACGACGCTGGTGCAGCAGGCCGTGTACCGGCTGCGCCAGGACGTCGAAGAGAAGTTCGCGCGGCTGCCGCTGAAGTACTTCGACCGCCAGCCGCGCGGCGAGATCCTTTCCCGGGTCACCAACGACATCGACAACCTGGCGATGTCGCTGCAGCAGACGCTGTCGCAGATCGTCGCGTCGCTGCTGACGGTCATCGGCGTGCTGATCATGATGTTCCTGATCTCGCCGCTGCTGGCGCTGATCGCGCTGCTCACGGTGCCGCTCTCGGCCGTCGTGGCGGCGAAGATCGGGAAGCGGGCGCAGCCGAACTTCATCAAGCAGTGGGCCACGACCGGGAAGCTCAACGCGCACGTCGAGGAGATGTACACCGGGCACTCGCTGGTCAAGGTGTTCGGCCGCCGCGACGAGGCCGCGGCGATCTTCGACAAGCAGAACGACACGCTGTACGAGGCGAGCTTCCGGGCGCAGTTCATCTCCGGGATGATCCAGCCGGCGATGATGTTCATCGGCAACCTGAGCTACGTGCTGGTCGCGGTGATCGGCGCGCTGCGCGTCGCGTCGGGCAGCCTGACGCTCGGCGAGGTGCAGGCGTTCATCCAGTACTCGCGCCAGTTCAGCCAGCCGGTGACGCAGATTGCCAGCATGGCGAACCTGCTGCAGTCCGGCGTCGCCTCGGCCGAGCGGGTGTTCGCGCTGCTCGACGCCGAGGAGCAGGAGCCGGAGCCCGAGCACCCGGAGCGGCCGGCGGTGATCCGCGGGCAGGTCGAGTTCCAGGACGTCTCGTTCCGCTACCTGCCGGACAAGCCGCTGATCGACGACCTGTCGCTTTCGGTGGAGCCCGGCCAGACGGTGGCGATCGTCGGCCCGACCGGCGCGGGCAAGACGACGCTGGTCAACCTGCTCATGCGGTTCTACGAGCTCGACGGCGGGCGGATCACGCTCGACGGCGTCGAGATCGCGAAGATGAACCGCGAGGAGCTGCGCGACCAGACCGGCATGGTGCTGCAGGACGCGTGGCTGTTCGGCGGCACGATCGCGGAGAACATCGCCTACGGCGCGGACAACCCGAGCCGGGAGGAGATCGTCGAAGCGGCGAAGGCGACGCACGTCGACCGCTTCGTCCGCACGCTGCCGGACGGCTACGAGACGGTGCTCGACGACGAGGGCGGCACGGTCAGCGCGGGCGAGAAGCAGCTGATCACGGTGGCCCGGGCGTTCCTGGCCAGGCCGGTGATCCTGATCCTCGACGAGGCGACCAGCTCGGTCGACACCCGCACCGAGGTGCTGATCCAGCGGGCGATGAACTCGCTCCGCAGCGGACGCACGAGCTTCGTCATCGCGCACCGGTTGTCCACGATCCGCGACGCGGACGTGATCCTGGTGATGGAGCACGGCCAGATCGTCGAGCAGGGCGACCACGAGACCCTGTTGGGCAGCGGCGGCGCTTACGCACGGCTGTATGCGGCTCAGTTCGCCGAAGCCATGGCGGAGGCCGACTGAATCCGGTGCCCGTGAAGGCCTTCTGCCCGGCGTCGATAGCCGGGCAGGAGGTCTTCACGGCTTTCCGGAGCCCTCGGATGTCATGAACGGGTCGTTCATGACATCCGGCGCGATGAACGACCCGTTCATGACATCGGGGACCCGGCCTCACCCGGGCTCCCCTCCCGCCCCGGTATCCTGAACGCTCCCGAGCGGAAGGGGTACTGGGCACCGATGGCCGACCGGCTCGAGGAGTACCGCGGCAAACGCGGGAAGGACCGCACCCCCGAACCCTGGCCCGACGGCCCGCCGGAGCCGGGCGGCAACGACCTCTTCGTCATCCAGGAGCACCACGCCTCCCGGCTGCACTGGGACTTCCGGCTGGAACGCGACGGCGTGCTCGTGTCGTGGGCCGTGCCGCGGGGGCTGCCGCTCGCGCCCGGGGTGAACCGGCTCGCCGTGCACACCGAAGACCACCCCTTGGAGTACCTCACCTTCGCGGGCGAGATCCCGGCGGGCGAGTACGGCGGTGGCCGGATGACCGTGTGGGACACCGGGAAGTACGAAACCCTGCACTGGAACGACCACAAGGTCGAGGTCGTCTTCCACGGCGAGCGGGCCCGCGGCAAGTACCTCTTCCTCAACCGGCACAACGCCGACGACGACCGCGACTGGATGCTGCGGCGCCTCGACCCCGCCGAGCCGGGGCACGAGGACGCGCCCGAGTTCCTCGAGCCGATGACGGCGGTCCCGGGCGGGCTCCCGGCGGACGACGGCGAGTGGGCCTACGAGTTCGCGTGGGGCGGCTTGCGCACGATGCTGCTGGTCTCCGGCGGCCGCGTCATCGCCCACGACGACACCGGCGCCGACGTCACCGGCCGCTACCCCGACCTGCACAAGCTCGGCGAAGAGCTCGGGTCGACGGAAGTGTTGCTGGACGGCGAAGTGGTCGTCGTGAAGGACGGCAAGCCGTATCCGCAGGGTCTCGAAGAGCGCCGCCGGGCGGACGGCGCCGCGGCGAAGCGGCTGAAGACGAGTTGCCCCGTCTTCTTCTTCGCCGGCGACGTCCTCCACCTCGACGGCAAGCCGACGCTCGAGCTGCCCTACACCGAACGCCGCGAGCTGCTGGCGGACCTGCCGGTCGCCGACCGCCACTGGCAGGTCCCCCGCTTCTACCTCGGCGGCGGCGAGGACGTGCTCGGCGCCAGCCGCCAGCACGGCCTGCCGGGCGTGGTCGCCAAGCGGGCGGACAGCCCGTATCGCCCCGGCGACGGCTCCGGCGACTGGCTCTTCATCGGCGGCTGAAGCCTCAGTGCACCCGCGGGACCGCGGCGATCTGCCCGCCTCGCGCCTTCCTCAGCAGAGCCACCGCCAGCACCGCCCCGGCCACGGCGACCACCGCGCAGATCACCAGGCTCTGGTGGAACCCGGCCAAGGCACCGGCCGGCCCGGGCGTCGCCGCCATGCTCGAGGCGATGATCGTGGACACCACCGCGACCCCGAACGCGCCGCCGATCTGGAACGCGGCCGTGCTCGTGCCGGACGCGATGCCCGCGTCGGCCGTGGTCGCCCCCGCCAGCGCCGCCGCCGCCAGCGCCACCGGGCCCGCACCGAGCCCCAGGCCGAACAGGACCAGGCCGGGGAACACCGTCGTCAGGTACGCGCCGTCGAGCGAGATGCCGACGAGCAGCGCGCAGCCGGCCCCGAGCAGCAGCAGCGCCGTCACCGCGACCGGCCGGACGCCGCGGCGGGCGAGGCCGGCCTGGGCGGCGAACGCCCCCACCACCGACGCGATCGGCATCGCCGACTGGCTCAGCCCGAACTGGATCGGCGTGTGGCCCAGCACCCCCAGCGAGTACTGCGAAAGCACCACCGACATGCCGAAGCCCGGCACCAGCGCGACGATCGTCAGCAGGTTGGCCCCCAGCACGGTGGTGGAACGGAACAACCGCGTCGGCAGCAACGGGTTCGCCGAGCGCTTCTCCACCAGGACCGTCAGGCCGATCAGCACCACGAGGAGCGCGCCCAGCCCCAGCACCGGGAAGCTCGTCCACCCCCATTGCGGCGCCTCGACCAGCAAGTACACCAGCAGCGCCAGCGCCGCCGTGCCGAGCACCGCGCCGGCGACGTCGAACGTGCGGGACGCCGACGCGTCCCGGCTCTCCCGCAGCAGCGCCGGGCTCAGCACGAGCATCACGATCGCGACCGGGACGTTGACGTAGAACAGCGACTGCCACCCCAGCTTGTCGAGCAGGAACCCGCCGAGCAGGAGACCGGTCGTCGCGCCCACCGCGGCGATCGCGGACCACGTCGCCAGCGCGCGGTTGCGCGCGCGGCCCTCCGGGAACGTGTCGGTCAGGATCGCCATCGCGGTCGGGGCCATCAAGGCCGCCGAGACGCCGTGCAGGGCCCGGGCCGCCAGCAGCAGCGGCGCGGCCGTGGCGAGCGCGGACAGGATCGACACCAGCAGGAACAACGCGGTCCCGAGCATGAACACGCGGCGGCGGCCGAGCAGGTCGGCCGCCCGGCCGCCGAGCAGCAGCAGGCCGCCGAACGTCAGCAGGTTGCCCGAGAGGATCCACTGGGCCTCGACCGGCGACAGCCCGAGGTCGGCCGCGATCACCGGTACGCCCATGATCACGCTCTGGGCGTCGAGGATCACCATGAAGTTGGCCGCGCAGAGCAGGACGAGCGCCGCCAGGCGGCGGGGGTCCGCCGGCCGCGCGGCCGAGTCCGGCCGCGCCGATTCTGCGAGGGTCATCCGCGCTCCCATGCTCGTTCCGATCGTGCGACGACCGTACGAACCGGGAGGCGGTGCGCTCATCTCCCCGGCTGCGCAAGGGGCCGGCCGGCGGCGACGAGCACGACCACCGCGCCGGCGACCGGAGGCTGCCCGCAGCCCTCGAGACGGGCAGGCCCCGGCACCGGACGTCAGCAGCCGCAGGTGTAGTACGTGATGTCCCAGTGGTTGCCCTCGTCGCAGTAGAGGTTGCCGGAGCCGGCCTTCCACTGCGGGTAGCCGTCCCCGCGCAGCCCGATGTAGCTGAAGGTGTTCTTGATGTAGTTGTCGATGCAGCTGTTGTGCGCGATGTCCACCTTGTAGCCGTTGTAGTGGCTGTAGGTACCCGACGCGTGGCCGACCTCGGTCCCGCCGGTGATGTTGACCGCGCAGCCGCTGGCCCGCTTCAACGTGATGACGCCGGTGACCGTGGTCTGGTTGATCTGCTCGTAGGACGTGCACGTCGAGTTCGACCGCGTGGTGCAGCCCCCGCTCGACGAGTGCGTGACCCCGGCGGCGGACAGCTGCGACGCGGCGGCCGACTGGCTGAGCTTCGTGACCTCGACGCTCGCCGACGCCGTGCCGATGGTGGCGAAGGCCACCGTCGCGGCCGAAGCGGTCAATCCGACGGCCACTCGCGCGAGCATCCGTTGTCCCGGCATGCCTTGCTCCTTCTCCTGCGACGATCTCGAACGGCGGCAGCCAAATCGGGACGGCCATAACTTCGCCAAACAGTGCGGCCGCGGACCGGGGCGGGAGCGGGTCAGGTCCTGATCTTCGTCAAGACTTCACGAGTCCGGTCGCGTGCCGGGGATTCACTGGTGACGGCGGTGAGCTCCCGCAGCGCGCGCAGCTCCCACAGCGGGAACCCGAGCTCCTCGAACAGGCCGGCCGACGTCCGCAGCAGCCGCGCGGCTTCCGGCCCGGCGCCCTCGTCCGCGTGGGTCCGGCCGAGGCTGAGCAGGGTGTACCCGGCGCCGCGGCGGTCGCGCAGCTCGCGGAACACGCCCATCGCGACGCGCAGGTGCCACCGCGCGCCGGCCGCGTCGCCCGCCCGGCGGCGGAGCTCGGCGAGGCAGCGGTGGGTGTAGGCGGCGGCGTGCCGGTGCCCGATCTGCTCGAACAGCGTCAGCGACCGCGTCAGGCAGCGCTCGCCGTCGACGAGCTCCCCCGCCTCGGTGTGCAGGTCGCCGAGGCTGCGCAGGACGTGGGCTTCCCAGTGCCGCTCGCGGGTGCGGACGGCGCCGCCGAGCGCGCCGGTGAGCAGGTCGGCCGCCTGGTCCCAGCCGCCGTGGCGGCGCAGGACGTCGGCGTAGCGCTTGGCGGCGTGGTCGTGCCCGCGGCCGTCGTCGCACTCCCCCGCGAGCAGCATGCTGACCTCGAAGCTCTCGACGGCGCGCCGCACGTCCCCCACGTCCTCGGCCAGCGAACCCAGCTGTGCCGCCGCGGCCGCCTGCCCGTGGCGGTCGCCGCACACGCGCAGCAGGTCGAGGGCCTCCAGCAGCGCGGCTTCGGCGGCCCGCGGGTCACCACCGTCGAGGTCGACGTCGGCGCGCGCGGCCAGCACCGCGCCCGTGCCCTGCGGGTCGTCCAGCTGACGGAAGCGGTTCTCGGCCATGACGAAGTAGTTGCGCGCCTGCCGTCCGCGGCCGTGCTGCCAGTGCACCGAACCGAGGTTGTACAGCTTTTCGGCTTCCGCGTGCGGGTCCTGGCGGCGGCGGGCCGCGGCCAGGCCGAGCACCGACACGGCGCGGGCGGCGTGACCGAGCCACGGCGTGCCGGCCAGCGCGGCGCACGCGTCGGCGAGGCGTTCGGTGAGGTCGTGCCAGCCGTGCGCGCCGGCCAGC
>NZ_JBFBBZ010000067.1:0-44971 GCF_040682935.1 Amycolatopsis sp. NPDC051061 | reverse complement strand
GAACGCCCGCCGCCCCGGCGCGACCCGGAACCCGAGCCGGCGCCCGCGCCGCCGCCGGAGCCCCACGCCGACCACCCGCCGCCGAGCCGTCCGGAGCCGGCGCGGCCGGGCGGCCACCCGGAACCGGCCCCGCTCCCCGTCGAACCGGTGCCGGCGCGGCCGCGGGCGCGGAAACCCCCGGCGGTCCCCCCGGCCCGCGTGGTCCCCCCGAGCCTGCCCAAGGGACTGGCGAAAGCGCTGCGGCCGTTGAACCGCGTCGTCCGCCTGAAACACCGAACCGAACTGGACGAAGAAGAGACCGCCATCGCCGCGGCGGAAACCAAAGTCTGGCTGCCGGTGCACCGACCCTCTCGAGGTCACCCTTTCGAGGTCGTGCTGGTCGTCGACCGCGGTTCTTCGATGGCGCTCTGGGAACGCACTTCCCGCGCCTTTCGCGCCCTGCTGGAACGACAGGGCGCGTTTTCCGACGTCAAGACGGTTTCGGTGGACACCGACGATTCCGTCGTGCGGTCCGTGGAAACCGCACCGGGCACCGGCTGCGAGCCGGCGCAACTGGCCGATCCAACGGGGCGGCGCGTCATCGTCGTGCTCAGCGACGGCGTCGGGCCGGCGTGGCGCAGCGGTTCGATGTTCGGGCTTCTGTCGCTGTGGGCCAAAACGTGCCAGGTCACCCTGTTCCACCTCCTGCCGGGTGAACGCTGGAGCTGGACAGGCGTGCGCGTGGTGTCACAGACGTTGCGAGGTGTCCGCCCCGGTACGGCGAACCCGATTCCCGTGCTGGAACTGGAACCCCGGCACGTCCACCGCTGGGCCCAGCTGGTCTCCGGTACTCCCGAAGTGCGGCTCCCCGTACTGGTCCCCCCTACGAACGAAGACATCGCGGACCGCGCGGAGCATACTGAAGAACCACCTTCCCCGACGGAAAGGCTCGAACAGTTCCTCGCCACGGGCACCTCTCCCGCGATCCGGTTGGCGGGGTTGCTCGCGTCGGCACCGCTCACCCTGCGGGTGATGCAGGCGGTGCACGGCACCCTGATGCCCCAGGCTCGGCCTGCCCACCTGGCAGAGATCCAGCTGAGCCGGCTGCTGCACCGCGTCCCGGCGAACCCGGACGGCGCGAGCCCGGTCGAGTACGACTTCGCACCCGGACTGCGGCGGCGGTTGCTGGCCCTCGTGTCACGCGCGGACACCGCCCGGGTCCAGCGGGTGGTCCAGGACGTCCTGGGTTCGCAAGAGCCCGTGTTGGCGAATCTGCGAGACGTCTTGAGCAGGCCCGATGAAGTAAACCTACCGGCGGTTACATCGCACACTGAACCCTTGTTGACTGTTCAGCGTGACACTTTGAGAGCCCTCTCAGGACCGTACACCCGGAGGGCGAACCGATTGGGTGAAGCCTTGGACCGGTTCCGAAACACCCGTAACGACCTCGCGCCGCGCGCGATTGACGGTGATGTAAGGTCCGCCGCATCCGATTCGCAAGCTGAACCGATCAAGCCTCGAGGGATCTCAGTGACCACCACGACTTCGGAGCCGGGCACTGAGGTCCGCCACTCCGGCCAGCAGCCCACCGTCTGGGGCGGCGTTCCGCTGCGCAACGTCAATTTCATCGGCCGCGGCGACATCCTGCAGGCGTTGCACGGTGAACTCTCCAAGTCGACCCGTACCGCCGTACTGCCCGGTGCGCTGCACGGGATGGGCGGTATCGGCAAATCCCAGATCGCGGTCGAATACGTGTACCGGCACGCCGAAGAATACGACCTGATCTGGTGGATCCCTTCGGAGAACCCCTCGGAAATCCAAGCGTCGCTGGTGAAACTGGCGAAGCGGCTCGACCTTCCGGTGGAGCAGTCCGTGGACACCGCCGTTCCCGCCGTGCTGGAAGCACTGGGCGGCGGCGAGCCCTACCGCCGCTGGCTGCTGGTGTTCGACAACGCCGACCGGCCCGAGGACGTCCGCCGGTTCTGGCCGCGGCGCGGTGAGGGCCACATCCTCGTGACGTCCCGGAACCCGCAGTGGTCCGAGGTTTCGCAGGCGGTCGAGGTGGACGTCTTCCGGCGTTCGGAAAGCCGGGAACTGCTCCAGCGGCGCAACCACGACCTCGCCGACGAGGACGCCGATCGGTTGGCCACCGTGCTGGGCGACCTGCCGCTGGCCGTCGAACAGGCCGCGGCCTGGCGCGCCGAAACCGGCATGGCGACCGACGAATACCTGGAACTGTTCGAGAACAAACGCACCGAACTGCTCCAGTCCCGGCCGCCGGCGGACTACGACGTCGCGGTCGAAGCCGCGTGGAACGTTTCGCTGGACAGGCTGCGCGAAGAGAACCCCGGCGCACTCGAACTGCTCGAAGTGTGCGCCTTCTTTTCGCCGGAGCCCATTCCGCGGGCGATGTTCAGCGGTGTCCGCAACGTCCCGACCACCGAGGCGCTCGAGCAGACCCTGGGCGACCCCATCCAGCTGGGCCGCGCGATCCGCGAGATCAACCGCTACAGCCTCGCCAAGATCGACCACCGCAGCGACACGCTCCAGCTGCACCGCCTCGTGCAGCTGGTGCTGCGCAACAAACTGGGGCCGGACGACCAGGAGCGGGTGCGCCACACCGCCCACCTGCTGCTCGCCAACCGCGACCCGAAGCAGCCCGACTCGGTCGAGTACTGGTCGCGCTACGCCGAACTGCTCCCGCACATCCGGGCCGTCGAGGCCCGCAACTGCACCGACCGCTGGGTGCGCCGGATGGCGATCAACGCGGTCAACTACCTCTTCGCGTTCGGCGACCCGGCGGGCGCGCTGGAGATGGCTTCGGACTACGCGCAGTTCTGGAACGAAAAGCTCGGCGAAAAGCACCCCGACACGCTCGTCGTCTCCCGGTGGTGGGGACGCATGCTCCGGGCGCTCGGCCACTTCGAAGAAGGCCGCACCGTCGCGGAGCGGACGTTGGCGCTGATGCAGGAAACGCTGGGCGAAACGCACGAAGAAACCCTGCTCACCATGCACGGCGTCGCCTCGGACCTGCGGGCCAAGGGCGACTTCGAGCGGGCCCGCCAGATGAACGAGTTCGCTTACCTGAGCGCGCTGGACCGCTTCGGCGACGAAGACCCGGACACGTTGGCCGCGGCCAACAACTACGCGCTCAGTCTCCGGCTGGTCGGCGACTTCGCCGCGGCCCGCGACCTCGACGAGCGGACGGCCCAGCGCAAGCAGACCGTCCTGGGCGCGGACCACCGGCACACCCTGCTGACCCTGGACAACTGGTCGGTGGACCTGCGCGAGACGGGCGACTACCTGCGGGCGCGCACCGAGCAGGAGGACACCGTCCGCCGGATGCGGTCACAGCTGGGCGGGCGGCACCCGATGACCCTGGCGGCCATCAAGAACCTCGCGATCGCCTACCGCAAGGCCGGTCTGCACCGCGACAAGAAGGCGCTCACCCTGGCCATGGAGGCCACCGACGGGCTGGTCACCAAGTACGGGGAATCCCACCCCGACGCGATGTCCGCGACGATGGACCTTTCGATCGAGCACCGTCAGGACGGCAACCTCGCCGAGGCGCGGCGGCTCGGCGACCACGTCAAGGGCCTCTACGAGGCGAGCTGGGGCGAGAAGCACCCCTTCACGGTGGCCGCCGCGACCAACCTCGCGGTCACGCTGCGCCTGCTCGGTTCGGTCGAGCAGGCGCGGGAACTGGGCGAACGAGCGCTGGCCGACATGACCGAAGCCCTCGGCGAAGACCACCCGTTCACGTTGGTCTGCGCGACGAACCACGCGAGCGACCTCGCCGCTTCGGGTGACTACGAAGGCGCGTACGCACTCGATCAGGCGACCCTCGAACGCTCGGAGCGCATGCTCGGCGCGGACCACCCGTCCACGTTGGCGCTCCTGGTCAACCAGGCGCTCGACCTGCGGGGCCTCGGCCGCGGCGAAGAAGCGGACGGCCTCCAGCTGAACGCGGTCCAGCGGCTGCGCCAGGTCCTCGGTTCGGAGCACCCGGCGACCGCGGACGCGCAGTTCAACCACCGCGCCAACTGCGACATCGACCCGATGCAGATCTAGCTCCGGGAGCCGGACACGAAGGCCTCCGGTCGAGGGGATCATTTCCCTCGACCGGAGGCTTTTTCCGTTCCGGAGTCAGCCGAGCCAGCGCGTCAGCCGGTCCGGGTTCGGCGTCGCCCCGCGCTGCCGGCGGACTTCACGGTGGACCGCGTAGACCAGTTCCGGCCGGCGCAGCAGCACCGGGTGCCGGGTCGCCAGCGCGAAGCCGGCCCAGGCCGCCGGCGAGTCGGGCGTGGTCGTGAGCTGCCGCCGGTAGAGCTCGGCGGCGGTCGCGGTGTCGCCGTCGACGAGGGCCAGGTCCGCGGCCGACATCCCGCTGATCTCCGCCATCGCCAGGTCCGGTTCGGCGCGGTAGATCTCGAAGAGGTCGGGGTCGGTCAGCCAGGTTCGCGTGAGCGTGAGCCGCGCCTGCCCGGCGGGACCCGTCGCCGGCAGCAGGGTCGGCGCCGCGGCCGGGACGAGCGGGCACGGCCGGTTCCGCAGCCAGGCCTCGGCCAGCTCTTCCACGACCCGGTCCGCGACCCGCAGGTGCCGCAGCCGCCAGGACAGGCGGTGGTCCAGGTTCGCCCGCGCGGCCGCGTGCCCGATGTCGTCCGGCAGCGGCTCGGTGCCCCACTCGTGGAGCCGTTCCCGCGCGATCGCCAGGAACCGGCGGCCCAGCGCCGACGGGACCGCGTCGGCGAGCAGCGTGCCGACGGCGTGCGCCGTCTGCTCGCGCCGGTAAGCGAACTCGAATTGCGCGGCCCGGGCCGCCAGCCCCTTTTCCAGTGGGTAGTGCCCGCGGTAGAACGCGGTCACGCCCAGGAAGGAATACGCGCCGTGGAGCAGGCCGGCGGACGGCCGCGGATCGTCGCGCCAGGGTGCGTAGAGCCGCGGGGAGTCGTTGTCCCCGGCGGGATCGAGCAGATCGACGAGGACCAGGAGCACGCCGAGCTTGCTGTGCTGGAACTCGTGCACCAGGGTCGCGGCGAACGTCGTCGCGTCCGGCGGCCTCGACAGCACGAGCGAGCCGAAGACGTCACTGTGGGACGCGCTGTAGGGGGTGTGCCGGTCGACCGCCGCTCTCGGCACCAGAGTGGTGAGCCCGGCCGCGAGCTCCGCCGCGATCGCGGGGTGGTGCTCGGTCAGCAGCTGCCAGGTGTCTTCCAGGATTTCCGCCCAGCGCGCGACTTCGCCGGCGTCGAGCCGCTGCGGCGGGACGGGCCCGTCGAATTCGCGGTACGGGTCGATGTCGTCGAGGAAGAACTCGCCGTCGCCGGCGCGCAGGGTGCGCAGGGCGAACCAGCCCGCGCCGTCGGACGCGTGGTCGTCGGGCAGCTGCACACTGCCGAACGGGCCTCGCACGAGGACGTGCCCGCGTTCGGCGTGCACCTGCGCGAAATCCCACTCCCGGCGGCCGCGGACGTCGGCGAGGCCGAGGGTGGGCAGCATGAGCCGGCCGCGCCACACCGGGACCCGGGACCGGAAGTCGTGCCCGGCGCGGATCGCCGCGGCGGTGGCGAGGCGGTGGAGGCCGCCGAGATCGGCCCACAGCGGCGGGTCGTCGAGCCCGCCTTTCGCCAGCCGCTGCCGGACGTTCGCCGCCCACAGGCCGGTGTGCGGATGGGCGAGGACGCGGTCGGTCGCGGCCGGATCGCGTTGCTGCGCCTCGATCAGCAACGTCCACGCTTCGTCCAGCGGCGGCAACGGGGACATCGCGGGCTTCAGCTCGGCGGCGCCGTCGAGGACCGCGCGCAGCAGCGTCAGCCGCCGGCTGCGGTCGGCTTGCCCGAGCTGCCCGACGACGGCCGCGTCACTTCGCCCCGCGGCCATCGCGTCGAGGTTCGTCAGTGACACCCGGTGGGTGTCCAGCATCGGGTCGCGGGTTCCCTACTCGCTGCTCAGCGGACGTCCGGCGCCTGGTTCTGGAGCACCCCGGTCCGGCCGCACTCGGCCCGCCCGGCGAGCTGCTCGAGCGACCGGAGGAGCGCCGGGTCGTCGCTCGCGCGCAGTTCGGCCAAGGGGAACGTGCTCAGATCGACCATCCTCGTGGTGACTTCGCCCCGAGCCTGTCCCATATCAGGTCCTCCCTCACGACACGCCCCGCGATCGGGGGGAGTAATCATCATGCAACACGAAACGGGATTTGTGAGGGTCCGCATGGCGGATCAATGCCGCCGGTCCGAATACTGTGCGTTTCCGGAACCCCGTTCGCGCGGCGCATTGTGGACCGGCGAAGCCGTCCACCCCACAGCCGGACTAGTCACCGCGCGGTCGTCAGGTCCGGGCGCAGGGCGTCGACGATCAGGTCCAGCAGCCGGCCGATCCGTTCCGCGTCCTTGCCGGCCGAGGTGGACAGGAACACGCCGAGCAGCATCACGGTGACGTCTTCCGGGTCGACGCCGGCGCGCAGCGTGCCCGCGAGCGCCCCCGCGTCGAGGATCGAGCCGATCGCCGCCGTGATGCGCCGGCGCGTTGCCGGGGTCGCGATGCGGCCCGAAGCCAGGCTCGCGCGCAGGCTGTCCGCCATTCCGCGCTTGGTTTCCACGAAAGCCGAGTAGCGGTCCATCCACGCGCGGAGGGCGGCCTCGGGCGGAAGCTCCCCGAGCAGCGCCGGGGCACTCGCGGTGACGTCGTCGAGCTCGGCCGCGTAAACAGCTTCGACGAGCTCCTCGCGGGTCGGGAAGTGGCGGTAGAGCGTGCCGATCCCGACGCCGGCCTCGCGGGCGATCGCTTCCAGCGCGACGGTGCCGTCGGCGGCGGCGAACGCGGCCCGCGCGACCGCGACGAGCTTTTCCCGGTTGCGCCGCGCGTCGGAGCGCACCGGGCGGTGAGGTTCGGGCGAGGACAAAACGGAGGCACCTCCGGTTGTGCTACTGTCGGCTTAGCGGAGGTTCCTCCGCTTCCCCATCATCGCACGAAGACGGGACAACGCATGCCTTCCCTCGAAAACGCCCCGCGGCCGGGTGGCACCGGTGCGCTCGCCGGCCGGACCGTCTCCCGCGTCGGGTACGGCGCGATGCAGCTCGAACGGCTCCGCGACGACCGCGACGCGGCCGTCACGCTGCTGCGCCGGGCCTTCGACCTCGGCGTCGACCACGTCGACACCGCGCAGTTCTACGGCAACGGCTTCGTCAACGACGTCATCCGCGAGGCCGTCCGGCCCGGGGACGACATCCTGGTCGCCAGCAAGGTCGGCGCCGACCCCGATCCCGGCGGCCCCATCCCGCTCCGCTTGGCGCAACGGCCCGAACAGCTGCGGGCGAGCGTCGAGGACAACCTGCGGGCGCTCGGCCTCGACCGGATCCCGCTGGTCAACCTGCGCCGCGCGGACCGGGGCCCCGGACTGGTGGCCGAGGGCGACCAGCTGGTCGGCCTCGACGATCAGCTCGCGGTCATGACGGCCCTGCGCGAGGAGGGCAAGATCGGCGCGATCGGGCTCAGCCACGTGACCCTCGACGTCCTGCGCCGTGCGCTCCCGGCCGGCATCGCGTGTGTGCAGAACGCTTACAGCCTCGTCAGCCGCGAAGACGAAGACGCGCTCGAGCTCTGCCTCGCGGAGAACATCGCCTGGGTGCCGTTCTTCCCGCTCGGCGGCGCTTTCCCCGGCCTGCCCAAGGTGACCGACGAACCGGCGGTGCAGGCGGCCGCCCGGGAGCTGGGCCGCACGCCGGCGCAGGTCGGGCTGGCCTGGCTGCTGAACCACGCGCCGAACGTCCACCTCATCCCGGGCACCGCGAACGCGGATCACCTGGCGGGCAACGTCTCCGCGGGCGAGATCGTGCTCGACGGCGAGACGCCGGCCGCCCTGGACGCCGTCCTGTCCCGCTCGCTGGACGCCACGCTCGGCTGAGCACCCCAGGGCAGGACGACGCCATCGCGGATCAGTTCGCCGTACTGCGCCGGCTCGACCGGGCGGAACACGAGGTCCAGCAACGCCTCCGCCGCGCGAGCGGGACTCGGCGCGTCGCTGACGTCCCACCACAGGGCGGACGTCGGCGTGTTCATCATCCCGGGGCAGACGGCGGCGAGCAGGATCCCGCGCGCCAGGTCGTCCTCACGGCGCTGGGCGGCGAGCGCTCGCACGGCCGCGACCTGGCCGATCTTGGACGGGATGTTGACGAAGCCCGGCCAGTCGCCGGCGCGGGCGCTGCCGTCCTCGACCGCGTCACGCCAGGCGGCCACTTGCTTGTCCACCTCGTCCAATGAGGACAGTCCGGCGAACCGGTCGTGCAGCGCGGGCGCGAGGTGGTTCAGCGTGCCGAAGGAGCTGGCCACGACGAGGAACCGGCCGTCGTCCCGCAGCAGCGGCGCGAACGCGCGGAGCAAGCTGGTGGTGCCGAAGTTGTTGACCTCGGCGTATTCCCGCACGATCTTGCGCGGGTCATCGTCGGGGCCGACCCGCATGACGGCGTTGCCGATCACGACGTCGACGCCGCCGTGCCGCTCCGCCAGCCGCGCGGCGAGCCGGCCGGGCGCGCCGGGTTCCGCGACGTCGAGGACCTCGCCGCGGACTTCGGCGCCGCCGGCGGGCACGGCTTCGACGGCCCGGGCGACGCGCCCGGTGTCACGGCCGGTCAGGTAGACGGTGTCCTCGGTGGACAGGCGGGCCGCGAGCCCTTCGACCAGGGCGAGTCCCAGGCCTTGGGTGGCGCCGGTGACGAGTGCGGTTTTCGGGGTCATCCCTGCACGCTAGGTCGGCTGGGGCCATGCGAACAGCGAAAGAACCGCACACCTGGTATGCGTGGAAGTCATGACCTTCGCCGACGCGTCCCTGACCGCCCTGCGGGTGTTCCGCGAGGTGGCCGAGCGGGGCACGCTCACCGCCGCGGCCACCGCGCTCGGCTACACCCAGTCCGCGATCTCCCGGCAGATCGCGTCGCTGGAGCGGGCGGCGGGCACGCCGTTGCTCGAACGGCGCCACGACGGCGTGCGGCTCACGTCGGCCGGGCGGATCGTGGTGCGCCGCGCCGCCGGCGTCCTCGACCAGCTCGACGCCACCGCGCGCGAACTGGCCGGGCTGCCCGGCGAGCAGGGGACGGTCCGGCTGGGCTGGTTCCCGACCGCCGGGGCCGACCTGCTGCCCCGCGCGTTGGCCGCCCTGCGGCGCACGCACCCGGCGATCACCGTGCTCAGCCGGGAAGGCGGCACGCCGGCGCTGGTCCGCGCCCTGCGCGCCGGCACCCTGGACCTCGCGCTGGTGGCGTCGGCGCCGCCGTTCCGCCCCCTCGACACCGAAACCCCGGCGCTGGCCGTGCGGACGCTCGCCGACCGCAGCTTGCGCGTGGCGGTCCCGGCCGGCGACCCGCTGGCGCGCCGGGAGTTCGTCGACGTCGCCGACCTGCGCGGCCGGCGCTGGATCGGGGGCTCGGGCGACGACCGCGTGCTGGGCGTGTGGCCCGGCCTGGACGAGCGGCCTGAGATCGCCCACACCGCCCGCGACTGGCTGGCGAAGCTGCAGCTGGTCGCGGCCGGCTGCGGCATCACGACGGTGCCCGGTTCCCTGGGCGCGGTGGTGCCACCCGGGGTGCGCGTGCTGGAGGTTCGCGGTGGTCCCGGGGAGCAGCGGCGGGTCTTGCTCGCGCACCTCCCCGGCCCGCTGCCCGAACCGGCGGCGCACGTCGCCGCGGCACTGCGCGAAGCCGCCCTCGAGACGGATGCCCGCCCGTAGCCGAACGTCGCGAATGACTCATTGGGGGCGCCGGAGGTCCCGAATGAGTCATTCGCGACGCTCGGCGGCCGGCGGCTACGGGAGGCCGATCACGGTTCGCGGCGTGAGCCGCCCCTTCCCGGGCTCCCGCGTGACCTCCCCCGCCGTGACCGCGGACGTCAACGCCCCGGCCGCGTCCTCCGGGCGGTAGATCGTCTCCAGCAGCGTGAACCGCTGCAGCTCCGCGACCGTGCGGCTCCCCCGGCGCGCCAGTTCCGCCAGCAGGGCCCGTCGCAGCGGCAGCAGCTGCGGCGTCAGCGAGATGTCGACCAGAATGCCCTCGGCGTCGCGCGGGTCGCGGTAGCGGATGCCCGCGAACTCGTCCACCGCCCACAGCTCGCTCTTGAACGTCGCGAGGTGCTTGAGGTCCGCTGTCGAAAACACCAGCAGGCGCGCCTCGCCGTCCTCGTCGACGAGCTCGACCGAGCACCCGTGCTCCACGGGGTGGTCCCCCGCCGGCGCCGTGACGAGCACCTCGTGCCCCTTGCCGCGGGCCATCGGCTCGACCAGCGGCCACGCCTCCGGACCGTCCAAATGGGTCAGTACCGGCCCGGTGAGCCCGAGGTCACGGGGATCTTCGGCGACCCGCACCGAAAGGCCTGGCGGCACTTCGCCGGGCACGGCCGAGCCGACGATCACCAGCTCCAGGTGGTGTCCCTCGAGCCGGTCGGAGAACTCGCCGAACACCCGGAGCGCGTCGGCCGCGAACCCGCCGCACTCGACGTACGTGCCGCCGCGCTGGGACCGCAGCGCCTTCGCCGTCCACGCGTCGAGGTACCGCACCAGCACGTCCCGCTCCACCGCGGCATGCTGGTCAAGGCGCCGTACGCGCTCGGCCACGCCTCCGGTTGTACCGCAGTGACTCGCTCCGCACCAGAGCCGCCGCCCGATAGGCTCGGCCGCCACCCGCGGGTCGTGGACTGGCAGGGGGGCGCTCAGCCCTCCGGGTAGAAGAGGAAGAGCGTGCAGCCGGTCGTGCTCGCGGGCACGTGCCACGTGCCGGCCGGCGCGTGCAGGAACGTGCCCGCCGGGTGGTCGCGCGCGCCGTCGTTGAACGTGCCCGCGACGACGTAGACCTCCTCCGGACCGGGTTCGTGGACGTCCTTGCGCGGCCACGACGTGCCGGCGTCCATCTCCAGGACTCCTGCGTGCGCGCCGGTCGGTCCGGTCCACAGTGGACGCAGCCGGATGCCGGGGAAGAGTTCACGGACGGGCGCTTCCCGGACGGTGGCCCAGGTGTAGCCGTCCTGTTCGAGGATCTCGGGGTGCATGACCGCCACGGTGCCCCGGCGGGAGGGACCGGACCAGTGTCCGGGAAGACACCTTGGGGTACTTTCTTGCCATGCATCGCGTGGTGGCCCTGGTGCGGCCGGTGCAGTCGACGTTCGAGCTGGGCTGCGCCGCCGAAGTCTTCGGCACGCCACGGGCCGGCGTGCCCCGGCACTACGAGTTCGAGGTGTGCGCGGAGACGCCCGGCCCGGTGCCGACGACGGCCGGGTACGCGATGTCCGTCTCGCGCGGCCTGGCGGCGCTGAACTCCGCCGACACCGTGATCATCCCCGGCTGGGCGCCGGTGGAGGCGCCGCTGCCCCCGCGCGTCCGCCGCGCGCTGCTGCGGGCCCACGCGCGGGGCGCGCGGCTCGTCACCATCTGCTCCGGGGTCTTCGCGCTCGCCCGCACCGGCCTGCTGGACGGCCGGTCCGCGACGACCCACTGGGGCCGCGCCGAGCAGCTGCGGCGCGAGTTCCCCCGCGTGCGTGTGGAGCCGGACGTGCTGTACGTCGACCACGGCGACGTCGCGACGAGCGCCGGTGCGGGCGCGGGGATCGACCTGTGCCTGCACCTCGTCCGGCGGGACCACGGGGCCGCGCACGCCGCCCTCGTCGCGCGGCACATGGTGATGCCGCCCCACCGCGAGGGCGGCCAGGCGCAGTTCGCCCCGCCTCCCCCGCCGCCGGACGCGCTGGACGGCCTCCTCGGCTGGGCGGCCGGCCGGCTCGGGACGTCGTTGTCGGTGGGCGAGCTGGCCGCCCACGCCGGCGTCTCGCCCCGCACGCTGGCCCGGCGGTTCGCCGACCAGCTCGGCACGAGCCCCGGCGCGTGGCTGCTGGCCCGCCGGGTGACGGAGGCCCGCACGCTCTTGGAGGAGACGGACCTGCCGGTGGAGGCGATCGCGGCCCGGGTCGGCCTGACCTCGGCGGTCAACCTGCGGCGCCGGTTCCGCGCTCGGGTGGGCACGACTCCGGGCGCCTACCGGCGGGCGTTCCGGACGCCGTAACGCCTTGTCGTCGTCGACGTCCCAGTTCCTGGGCACGATTGCCTTCGGGGGCGAGGAGCGGTCCACTCGGCGCACCCGCTTCTCCGCCGGAAGGATCACCATGTCGGTCACCGACGAGCTCCTGGCCAACAACGCCGGTTACGCCGCCCGGTTCACCGGGCCGCTCCCGCTGCCGCCCGCCAAGCACGTCGCCGTGCTCGCGTGCATGGACGCGCGCATCAACGTCTACGGCGTGCTCGGCTTGAACGAAGGCGAAGCCCACGTGATCCGCAACGCCGGCGGCGTGGTCACCGAGGACGAGATCCGCTCGCTGGCCATCAGCCAGCGGCTGCTCGGCACCGAGGAGATCATCCTCATCCACCACACCGACTGCGGCATGCTCACCTTCACCGACGACGACTTCAAGAAGTCGATCCAGGAAGACGTCGGCGTCAAACCCGCTTGGGCCGCCGAAGCGTTCAGCGACCTCGACGAAGACGTCCGCCAATCCATCGCGCGGATCAAGAACAGTCCCTTCATCCCCAAGAAGGATTCCGTGCGGGGCTTCGTGTTCGACGTCGCCACCGGCAAGCTGGACGAAGTCGCATGACCAAGCCGACCGCCGACTGGGCCGCGGTGGCGGTCGCGGCCGTGCTCGTCCTGCTGGCCGCGTTCGGCTTGCTGCCGGCGATCACCTTCCTCGTCAAATGAGCACGGACACGACGACCCGCGACGGTGGGCCGACGACCATCCCGGTCCTGCGGTACGTGCCCGGCCTGCTGCTGCTCGCCGCCGTCGGGATCGTGGGAACGCTGGCGCAGAACGAGGTGCGCGCCATCGGCAAGGCGACCGGCACCGCGCTGCCCGACCTCGAATACGTGCTGTGGGCGATCATCCTCGGGCTGGTCATCCGCAACACGATCGGCGTCCCGGCGGTGTTCCGGCCGGGCGTGGCCACCTACGAGTTCTGGCTGAAGATCGGCATCGTCCTGCTCGGCGCCCGGTTCGTGCTGGGCGACCTGCTCAAGCTCGGCGGACTGAGCCTCGGCCTGATCCTCATCGACATGGCCGTCGCGACGACCGTGATCCTCTTGGTGGGCAAGCTCTTCGGGCTCGGCGGGAAGCTGTCGTCGCTGCTGGCGATCGGCACGTCCATCTGCGGGGTTTCGGCGATCATCGCGGGCCGGGGCTCCATCGACGCCGACGACGAAGACTCCGGTTACGCCATCGCCGCGATCCTCGCGCTCGGCGCGGTCGCGCTGTTCACGTTCCCGCTGATCGGGCACGCGCTGAACCTGTCCGACACGCAGTTCGGGCTGTGGGCGGGACTGGCGGTGGACAACACCGCGGAGACGACGGCGACCGGCGCGGCCTACTCCCCGCACGCCCAGGACGTCGCCGTCGCGGTGAAGAGCACCCGCAACGCGTTGATCGGGCTGGTCGTGCTCGGGTACGCGGCCTACTGGTCGACCCGGGGCGGCAAGTCCGTCGCAAGTGGACCGAGGGAGCGCGCGGCTTTCGTGTGGCGCACGTTCCCCAAGTTCGTGCTCGGTTTCCTCGCCGTGTCGGCGCTCGCCACCGCGCACGTGTTCACCAAGGCCGAGGTGACCAGTCTCGGCAACCTGTCGAAGTGGGCGTTCCTGCTGTGCTTCGCCGGTGTCGGCCTGAACTTCGACCTGCGGCAGATGGCCCGCAGCGGGTTCCGGCCGCTCGTCGTCGCGGCACTCGGGCTGGTCGTGGTGGCGGCGTGCTCACTCGGGCTCGTGCTGCTGACGTCCCAGTGGGTCACCTTCGACTGACCACGGCGGCCGCGGCCAGCGCGACCGCGAACACCCCGTAGGCGGCGAACAATCCGCCGGCCGAGCTCAGGGTGCCGCCGATCGCGCGGCCCAGGAGCTGCCCGACGCACTCGGCCGTGATCACCGCGGTGGCCAGCTCCGTCGCGGTGAACCCGCTCGAGCCCGCGGTGGTCGCCCGGACGTACAGGCCGGGATAGGCGAGCCCGACGCCGATCCCGGCCACCGTCCACGCGGCGAGCAGCACGAAGAACGGACCACCGACGGCCAAGACCGCCGTGCCGAGCGCGGTCAAGCTCAAGCCGGTCGCGGGAAGACGTCGTCCGGACAGGCTCGTCACCGCCCAGGCCAGCGGCGCCGCGCCGAGGACGATCGCCGCCTGGCCGAGGCTCACGCCGAACCCCGTGGTCAGCAGGACGGTGATCAGGCTGTCGGCGCCGAAGTAGCCGACCGCGAACAACACCATCGCCGCGAGCGCGGCGGGCGTCCCCGGGCGCAGGCGCGCGGTGCCGGCCGGCAGGATCGCGACCATCCCGGCCGCGGCGACCCCCGCGCCGGCGATCGCGAGCGGCCACCACCCCGCGCTCAGCACGACCCCCGCCGCGCCCAAGGGCACCAGCAACGTCCGTCCGAGCGGGCGTGGCGCGGCGTCCGCGGGCGGGTCGTCGCGGACGGCGCGCACGACCAGCAACCGTCCGAAGAGGACGAAGGGCACCGGCACCAGCAGGGTCCAGCGCCAGCCCACCAGGTGTTCCAGCCCCAGCGTCGCGGCCGGACCGACCAGGGCGGGCACGATCCACATCGCCGACGACGCCGCCACCACCCGCAGGCGCACCCGCTCGTCGAGGTGCCGGATCGCGGAGCTGACGCCGAACACCGCGAGCAGGCCACTGGCGAGCCCGGTGGAGAGCTGCCCCAGGGCGAACATCCACGCGCTTCGGGCGCCGGCCGCCCCGACGAGCCCGCCGACGTAGGCGACCATCCCGGCGGCGAGGGTGCCCCGCGTACCCAGCCGGCCCAGCACCCGGCTCGCCAGCGGAAGCGCGACGAACAACCCGAGCGTCGAACCGGCGATCAGCAGCCCGAGCCGGTCCCCCGCGTCGAGGTCATCGGCGACGACGGGCAGCAGCGTCGAAGCGACGAAGCTGGTGACCGCCGCCGCGAACTCGAGCGCGACGATGCCCACCGCGAGGACCAGCGTTCCCCGCGGCAGCACGGTCATGTGTAAAGCTCTCGGTCGTAGGCGTTGATCTGCACCGCGACGCCGTCGGGGTCCGGGACGCGCAGCGAGCGCCCGAACCCTTCGTCGATCACGGGCCCCGGCTCGTACCCGGCGGCCCGCAGCCGTTCCGCGACGTCTTCGAGGAGTTCGTCGGTCTCGAAAGCCAGTTCGCACCGTCCGGCGTCGCCCTGGTGCAGGGCCAGCATGCCGTCGCCGGCGGGCATCTCGACCCAGCCCCCGGGCCGCGACACCGAGCCGACCCGAAGGCCGAGTACCTCGTAGAAGCGCGTCATGGCCTCGACGTCGGAGCTGTAGCGGATCGGCATCACTCGCATCACGGGCGTTCCTCGCTCTGTCGCAGGTGGTCCTCGAGAACGCGCTCGACGTAGGCCGAAAGGGACTCGTCGGCATCGACGGAGGCGTGCTTCACCCGCCGGATGAGCTCGACCGGCAGGTAGACGCTGAACTGCCGCTTGGCGGGTTCGGGCATGCCCACATGCTAGCAAATGGGCATGCCCGCATGCCTGGTCCCGTTCGAGGGCCGGTCAGCTTCTGGTGCGCGCCACGGCGCCGGCGATCAGCAACGCCAGGCCGTTCTGCAGCGCGGGAGCCAAGTCCAGGTGCAGCGCGGCCAGCGCCGGATCCACCTCGTACGCGGCGAGAGCACTCGGCGACGGCCGGCAATGCGTCCACAGACCGCCGGTCAGGATCATCGCCAGCAGGCACACCGACGCCGCCTCCTCCTCCACCTCCGGCACGTACCGGCGCATCAGCTCCGCCATCGAGCCCAGCCCGGCGAGGGCGGACCGCTTGAAGCGCACGACGGCGTCGGTGGACACGTTGTGTTCCAGGACACCCGCCTGCGCGCCGATGAGGTCGCACAACACGGTGTGTCGCGCCAGCGAATGGGCGACGACCGCCGCGAACCGCTCGCCGCGCTCCCCCGCCGGCCCGTCGAGGTCGACGCCGCCGGCCAGTTCGTCCGCCACTTCGGCCAGCCAGTCGCGCAGGGCCCGGTCGAGCAGTTCGAGCAGCACCGCTTCGCGGGATTCGAAGTAGCGCAACACATTGGACTTCGCGAGCCCGACCCGCCGGCTGAGCTCGTTGAGGCTCACGTCGGCCACCGGCATCTCGTCGAGCATCGCCAGCGCCGTGTCGAGGATCGTGCGGCGCCGCTCCTCCCGCTGCTCCGCGCTGCGGGCCCTCTGGAACGTCATGCCACCCAGCGTAACGCCCGGCGCGCGAAATTGAAGACCGGCAGTCTCTTGACAACAGACCGTCGGTTCCTTAGCGTCGTTCTCATAACAGACCGCCGGTCCGAAAGGGCCGCCACGGAGGGAACGCCATGAGCGAGAACTGGACCGAACGCGACGTCCCGAGTCAGCAAGGCCGCGTCGCCGTCATCACCGGCGCCAACACCGGGCTCGGGTTCGACACCGCGAAGGTGCTGGCCGAGCGCGGCGCGACGGTCGTGCTGGCCGTCCGCGACGTCGAAAAGGGGAAGCAGGCCGCCGCCCGCCTCGGCGCGAACGCCGACGTCACCGTGCAGGAGCTCGACCTGGGGTCGCTGGACTCCGTCCGGGCCGCCGCGGCCGAGCTGCACGGGACGCTGCCGAAGATCGACCTGCTGGTCAACAACGCCGGCGTCATGTACCCGCCGAAGCAGACCACGCGGGACGGCTTCGAGCTGCAGTTCGGCACGAACCACCTCGGGCACTTCGCGTTCACCGGCCTGCTGCTCGACCTGCTGCTGCCGGTCGAGGGCTCCCGGGTGGTGACGGTCGCGAGCATCGCCCACCGCATCCGCGCCGCGATCCACTTCGACGACCTGCAGTGGGAGAACTCCTACGACCGCGTCGCGGCGTACGGGCAGGCCAAGCTCGCGAACCTGATGTTCGCCTACGAGCTGCAGCGCCGCCTCGCCCCGCACGGCACGACGACGTCGATCGCCGCCCACCCGGGCGTGGCCCGCACGGAGCTGATGCGCAACTCCCCCGCGATCGCCCGCGCCCTCTTCCCGCTGGTCGCCCCGCTGTTCACGCAGAGCTCGGAGCGCGGCGCGCTCCCGACCCTCCGGGCGGCGACGGACCCCGCGGCCCTCGGCGGCCAGTACTACGGCCCCGCCGGCCCGGGCGGCTACCGCGGGCGCCCGCAGGTGGTGGCGTCCACCCCGCAGTCGTACGACGTGGGCATCCAGCGGCGCCTGTGGGCGATTTCGGAGGAGCTGACGGCGGTCAAGTTCCCGGTCGGCTGACGTCCTCGGAGCAAGGCCGGCGCCACGTCAGCGAGCAGCCGGCTAAAGCCAGTCGTGCTCGCGGGCGTAGCGCGCCGCCTCGTGGCGGGTGCGGGTCTGGGTCTTCTGCATCGCGTTCGACAGGTAGTTCCGCACCGTGCCCTCCGCCAGGTGCAGCTGCCCGGCGATGTCGGCCACCGAAAACCCCTCCCGCGTCGCGCGCAGGACGTCGAGCTCGCGGTCGGTCAGCGGGCAATCGTCGACGACCGCGAGCGCCGAGACGTCCGGGTCGATCCAGCGCTTGCCCGCGTGCAGCGTCCGGATCACCGACGTGATGTGCGCCGGTTCCGCCGACTTGCTGACGAACCCCTGCACCCCCAGCTTCAGCGCCTTCCGGAGCACGCCCGGGCGCGCGTGCCGGGTCAGCATCAGGATCACCTGCTCCGGCCGCGCGCGCCGGATCTCCGCGACCGCGCCGAGACCGTCCACCGTGGGCATCTCCAGGTCGATGACGAGCACGTCCGGGCGGTGCCGCAGCGTGGCCGCCACCGCCTCTTCGCCGTCTTCGGCCTCGGCGAGCACGGTGATCTCGCCCTCCAGCGGCAGCAGCGCCGCCAGCGCCTTGCGGAGCAGGGCTTCGTCGTCGGCGAGCACCACGGTGGTCATCGGCCCCCCTCCCGGGACTTCGAGGGAAACGCCGCCGCCGTCCGGAACCGGCCGTCCGAACGCGACACCTCCAGCTCGCCGCCGTTCTCCCCCAAGCGGTGCCGCAACGCCGAAAGCCCGCTGAGCTCCGGCGGGCCGTTGTCGGCCGCGCCGTCGTTGACGATGGCGATCCCGCACCGCGAAAGCGTGATCCGCACCTGCCGCGCCTGGGCGTGGCGCAGGATGTTGGTCGTCGTCTCGCGCAGCACCTGGCCGAGCAGCTCGCCCACGCGAGCGTCCACTTCGGACTCCCGCTCGACGCGCACGTGGATGCCCGCGGCCTCGAACAGGTTCTTCGCGTTCTCCAGCTCGGCGGAGAGGTTGAGCCTCCGCTGGGCGTAGGCGAGCTCCTTGGTCTGCACGATGGTGTCGCCGACCAAGCTGCGCACCTCCGCCAGCTCCGCGCGCGCCCGGTCGACGTCGCTGTCCAGCAGCTTCTCGGCGAGCGCCACCTTCAGCTTGACCACGTGCAGCGTGTGGCCCTGGATGTCGTGCAGGTCGCCGGCGAAGCGCACGCGCTCCCGGATCACGGCCAGCTCCGCCTCCCGCTCGCGCGACTGCTCGAGCTCCGCGATCAGGTCGAAGAACCGCTGGCTGGCGAACATGAACACGGTCGAGATCAGCACCGCCGCCGCGGGAATGGCGGCGAACTGGATCAGCCGGGCTCCGACGCGGTCGTCGTGCACCAGCACGTTCGTCGCGCCCAGGACGGCGACCAGCACGGCGAGCCCGGCCAGTGCCGGGATCCGGCGGCGCGGGAGCGGCGGAATGAGGAACGACCCCACGAGGGACAGGCCGTAGAACGAGGAGGGGTCGTCGGTCAGCGCCCCGGCCAGCCAGACCAGCGAGGTCACGACCAGGCTGGGCCGCGCGACGCGGAGGAAGTCGCCCGCGGTCCAGCGTTCGGCCGTCGCCAGGGCCGCGATCAGTCCCACGACCTGGATGACGACGTGCCACCACGTCCGGGCGGTGAACACCAGCAGCAGCACGCCGACGAACGCGAGCGGCGGGACCGTCGTGATCAGGTTGAGCCGGCGCAGCCGGTCCTGGACCGCCCCACCGGTCCAGGACGTCCTGCGCGCGATCGTGGGCACCTCCATGAACCGAGCGTATCGGGCCGGGCGGGTCGCACCAGTGACACTGCGTCATACGTCGGGATGACGTCAGCGCACTGCCGCACCGGCGTCGATCCCGCTGGAATCGGAGCATGTCCACGACACCGGTCATCGACGTCGATCGCCTGAACCTCACCTACGACGGTTTCCCCGCCGTGAAAGACCTTTCGTTCCAGGTGGAACGCGGGGAGCTGTACGCGCTGCTCGGCACGAACGGCGCCGGGAAGACCTCGACCCTGGAAACGGTCGAAGGCCACCGCGCGCCGGACTCGGGGGCCGTGCGGGTGTTCGGGAAGGACCCCCGCGACCGCGCCGCCGTGCGGCCGCGGATGGGGATCATGCTGCAGGAGAGCGGGTTCGCCCCGGACCTGACCGTGCGGGAGACCATCGGGCTGGTCGGGGCGCTCACCGAACGCACCGACGACGTCGCCCGCGTGCTCGGCGTCGTCGACCTGACTCGCAAGGCCGCGACAAAGGTCGGCCGGCTCTCGGGGGGCGAGAAACGGCGGCTCGACTTCGCCACCGCCGTGTACGGGACACCCGAACTGGTCTTCCTCGACGAGCCCACCACCGGACTGGACATCCAGTCGCGGGACGCGCTGTGGGACGCGGTGGACCGGCTGCGCGAGGACGGCTCGACGATCGTGCTCACCACGCACTACCTCGAAGAGGCCCAGCAGCGCGCCGACCGCATCGGGCTGATGCACCAGGGCGCGTTCCACCGGGAAGGGACCGTCGCCGAGCTGACGCGGACCCTGCCGGCCACCATCCACTTCGGCCTGCCGCCGGGGTCGCCCCACCCGCCGTTGCACGCCGTACGCCAGGCCGGCGGCCAGTTCCTCGTCGAGACCTTCGGCCTGCAGAAGGACCTCCACACGCTGCTCGGCTGGGCGCAGGACCACGCCGTGGAACTGCACGACCTGCGCGCCGGGCCAACCCGGCTCGACGACGTCTTCCGCGCCATCGAACACTCCTGAGAAAGAGGGCACTCCCATGTGGACGATCGCTCGCGGCGAGCTGATCCAGCTCTTCCGGAACCGCTTGGTGCTGGTCACCGCCCTCGTGCTGCCGGCCGCGCTCAGCGCGTTCTTCATCGCCAAGCACGACCTCTTCACCGAAATCGGCAGTCTCGGCTACATCGCCACCCTGGCGCTGTTCTTCGTGGCCGGCATCGGGCTCTACACGACGACGGTCACCACGCTGGCCTCCCGCCGTCAGAACCTGTTCCTCAAGCGCCTGCGCTCCACCGCGGCGGGCGACACCGGCATCCTCGGCGGGCTGCTGCTGCCGATCACCCTGCTCTCGGTGCTCCAGATCGCCGTCATCCTGAGCGCGCTGGCCGTGGTCGCCGGGACGCCGGCCGACCCGCTGCTGCTGGTCGTGGCCGTGGTCTCGGTCGTGGCCATGATGCTGGCGCTCGGCCTGGCCACCGCGGGCCTCACGAACTCCCCCGAGCACGCGCAGGTCACCACGCTGCCGGTCAGCCTCGGCGTGATCGCCGTGTCCGGCTGGGTCGGCGTCACCGGCACCGGGGACCTCACGCTGCTCAAGCGCCTGCTGCCCGGCGGTTCGGCGACCGAGCTGGTGCTGAACGCCTGGAACGGCGGCAAGCCGCTCGGCGACTCGCTGGTCCTCTTCGGACCCACCCTGGCCTGGGTCGTCATCGCCGTCGCGCTGGCCACGCGGCTCTTCCGCTGGGAACCGCGCCGCTGACCGCGGTGCGTACGAGAGAGGGAAATCCGATGCGCAAAACCTTGCTGGCCGCGGCGATCGCCGTACTCGGCGCGACGGTGGTGGTGCCGTCCGCGTCCGCGGCTCCGAACCAGCTGAACTGGGGCCCGTGCCCGGCCGGGGCTTTCCCAACGCCGGACCTCCAGTGCACGACGATGAAAGTCCCGCTGGACTACCGGGCCCCGGACGGCCGGAAGATCGACGTCGCGGTGTCGCGGCTGCCGAGCAAGAATCCGGCCAAGCGACGGGGCGTGCTGCTGACGAACCCGGGAGGACCCGGCGGCGAAGGCCTGGACTACCCGCAGCTGCTCAAGCTGGTGAAGCTGCCGCAGAGCGTGCTCGACGAGTACGACTTGATCGGCTTCGACCCGCGCGGCGTCGGGCACAGCACCCCGGTGACCTGCGACCTGACCACGGACCAGATGGCCGTCGGCAACCTGCCGTACGCGAAGGGCCCGGCCGACGTCGTGAAGCAGGCGGAGCTCGCGAAGACGGAGGCGCGGCAGTGCGCCGCCGCCTCGACCGCGTCGATGCTGCCGTACGTCACGACGGCGAACACCGCGCGGGACATGGACGAAATTCGTGCCGCGCTCGGCGAGTCCACGGTGTCCTATCTGGGCGCGTCGTACGGCACCTACCTGGGCGCGGTGTACACGACGATGTTCCCCGAGCGCAGCGACCGGTTCGTGCTGGACAGCAACCTGGGGCCGGGCGGCTACGACATCGACGCGATGCGCGGCTTCGGCCGCGGGATGGAGGACCGCTTCCCGGACTTCGCGAAGTTCGCCGCGGCCCACCCGGAGTACGGGCTCGGCGCCACGCCGGCGCAGGTGACCGCCAAGTTCCACGAGCTGGCCGCGCGGCTGGACCGCAACCCGGTCGAGGGCCTCACCGGGTCGCTGTTCCGCGGCTTCACGTTCGAGCTGCTGTACGCCACCGACCTGACGCCGCTGGCCGAGGACTGGCAGGCCCTGGACCAGGGCCGGAAGCCGAAGTCGGCGGCCACGCTCGCGGCACCGCCGGAGAACCTCTTCGCGGCCCGGCTCGCCGTGCTGTGCGGGGATTCCGCCTGGCCGCGGTCGGTGGCGAGCTACCAGGTGGACGTGGCGGTCGACCGGATCCGGTACCCGCTGATCGGCGCGGGCTCGGCGAACATCGGGGCGTGCGCGTTCTGGCCGTCGGCACCGGTCGAGCCGAAGGTGCGGATCACCGGCCGGGGCCCGGCGAACGTGCTGATGGTGCAGAACGAGCGTGACCCGGGGACGCCGCTGGCGAACGCCCGCAAGCTGCGGGCGGCGTTCGGCGACCGCGCCCGGCTGGTGACCGCCGACCAGGGCGGGCACGGGGCTTACCTGTTCGGGCCGAACCAGTGCGCCAACAGCGCGGTGACGGGGTTCCTGGTAACGGGGTCGCACCCGGCGCACGACGTGTTCTGCGCGGCGGAAACGCCCTGACCGGTGGCCGGCCGCGTCGCGAGCACACCCGCTCGCGGCGCGGCTCCGGCTCTCGCTTCGACGGCCGGGTCAGTCCGCCACCCGGATGATCGTCTTGCCGGGGACGCGCCGGCGGCCGGCGAACGCGTCGGCCGCCTCCTCGAGCGGGCGCACCTCGCCGACGAGGGGCTTGAGGCGTCCGTCCCGCACCCGCTGGGCCAGATCCGCCAGCCGGGCACGGTCGGGTTCGACGACGAAGAAGACCGCGCGCGCGTCTTTCGGGCGGACCGTCGGCGGCTCGGCGATCGTCACCAGGGTGCCGCCGGGGCGCACCAGCTCGGCCGACTTCGCGAGGATGTCGCCGCCGATGACGTCGAAGACCACGTCGGCCTGCTCGCCCGGATCGGCGTCCGGTGCCTGGAAGGCGTGGGCGCCGAGGCCGAGCACCAGGTCGCGGTCGCCGGCCCGGCCGGTGCCGATCACCCGGGCGCCGGCCGCCCGGGCGAGCTGGACGGCGATCGACCCCACCCCGCCGGCGGCGCCGTGGACCAGCACGGTCTGGCCGGTGGTGAGCCCCGCGTGGTCGAACAGTCCCTGCCACGCGGTCAGTCCCGAGATCGGCAGTGCCGCGGCCACCGTGTGGTCGATGTCGGCCGCCAGCGGCGCGAGGTTGCGCGCCTCGACGGCGGTGTATTCGGCCAGGGAACCGTTGCGCGTCCAGTCGGCCAGGCCGAAGACCCGCTGGCCGACGGTCAGGCCGGTGGTGCCGTAGCCCAGCTCGGCGACGACGCCGGACAGTTCGTGCCCGGGCACGCTGGGCGTGCGGTCGCGGCCGGCGCGGTCGGTCCAGCTGGCGGGCCAGGTGAGCTCGCCGGGGGTGAACCCGGCGGCGTGGACCCGGACGACGACGTCGTTCTCGGCGGCGTGCGGGTAGGGCAGATCGGTGACGGTGAACCCGCCGACGCCCGCGTCCCGGTCTTTCACCGTGATGGCTTTCATGGCTGCTCCGTTTCAGCTCGGCCAGGCGGACCCGAGAACGCGCTCGACGGTCGTCGTGCGCCGGAAGCCGGGGAGGAAGTGTTCGATCACGTCGGCGTTGACGGTGCCGTTGGTGGTGTCCGGGCGGTTCTTCTGCCCCTCGAAGTAGGCGGCCAGGAACTCGTTCTTGAAGTCGCCCCGCGGGTGCACAGCGAGGATCTCCTCCACCCGGTCGGTGTCCAGCTCGCCGAGCCCGAACCCGACGATGTCGGTCAGCACGCCGAAGTGCGTGCCGGCGATCTCCGGGCCCATGCGGCCGGGGATGCCGGGCGTCGTGTGCAGCGCGATCGCCGTCCACACGGTTTCCGCGGCCGCGGCGGAGAAGCCGCGCTCGAGCAGGAACTTGCGCCCGTGGTCGGCGCCGTCGACCTCGAAGCGCTGCTCCACATCGGAAAACGGCGTCGCGAGGCCGGTGTCGTGGAACAGGGCGGCCAGGTAGAGCAGCTCGGGGTCCGGCTCCACGCCGAGCCGCTCGGCGTGGAGCCGGCCGAAGAAGTAGACCCGGCGGGAGTGGTGGTAGACGAGCGGGCTGGTCGTCTCCTGGAGGTGCCGCGTCGCTTCGGCGACGGCCGCGGTGTCGGGGACCTCCAGACCGGCGATGACCTCGGTCATGATTTTCGCCTTTCCTCTTCGAGTAGTGCGACGAGTGCGTCGGGACGGGTCAGGAACGCCTCGTGATCCCCGGGCACGGTCACCGGCTCGACCCCGAGCCGATCGGGGAACCGCGGGCACCAAGCGTATTCCCCCGGCGGCATGGCGAGATCGGCTTCACCCGCCAGGTAGCTGACGGGCACCCCGAGCGCGGGCGCGTCCATGGGCTGCTCGAAGTAGCTCATCGGCTGGGGCACGAGCAGGTCGTACAGGAGCTTCCGGGCGGGCTCGGGCGTGTCTTGGGCGAAAGCGTTCTGCCACACCGGGTAAGGGAGAACGACCGAGTGGTCGGCGGACTCCCGGGCGAGCTGCCGGAACAGCGCGGCGTGCCCGGGCGGCACGTCGTCCACGAGGGCGACGCCGTCCTCGGGGACAAAGGCGCTGTAAAACACGAGCCGGCGCAGTCGGCGCGGAACCCGGTGGGCCGCGCCGAAGATCGGGTAACCACCCCAGCTGTGACCGACCAGGGTGACGTCGGTCAGGTCGTTCGCGGCGAGGAAGCCGGCCACGAAGTCGATGGTGTCGGCGAGCTCGAACCGCCGGGGGTCGTCACCGTCGTTCAGGCCGGGCAGGGTGAGCGCGAAGACCCGGTGGCCGAGAGCGCGCAGCCGCTGCGCGACGGGGCGCCAGGACCAGGCGCCGTGCCAGGCACCCGGGACGAGGACGTAGGTCTCCACCATCGAGCGAGTCACCTTTCTGTGGCTCCACCACCGGAGGGCGCCGATGCCACCCGGTCTGCGATCGACGCTAGTCTGACGTTTCGTTACAGTCAAGTACTGTAACCGATCTAACGCGAAAGACGGCGCCTGCGCGCGGCGTCCCCGCGCGCAGGCGCCGAACTCACTTGGTGGATGCGATGAAGTACACGACAATGCCGATCAACGCGAGAACTTCCGTCAGCACGAAGGTCGAGTAACCGATCGTCTGCAGTTTTCCTCGCGCTTCCGGCTGGCGCGCGGTACCATTGATGACGGCCGCGAAAATCAGGCCGACCCCGATTCCCGGGCCGATTGCGCCCAGGCCGTAGCCGATCGCGGCGAGGCCGGGGTTGATGTTGGTGGTCTGGGCCAGAACAGCGTCGTTCATGGACTTTCCCCTTCACATCGGCCCACGCGCACACACGCGTGGAACAGCGGCTTCTGGTGTCACACTGGACAAGTGAAGCGTCAGGTAGAGGGATCTCGCCAAGCAGGAGAATCGAGGGGGCGGGATTTCACCGGAACCGATGGTTCGAACACGGCAAGAATATCAGAAAACCGCACGAAATGCTCTTGCACGGAATGCGTTACCGCGTTTCGCTCACAGCGAAGAAGCCCGAGGCGGGATCAGTCCTCGTCGGTGGTCGCCGCCAGGAACGCCGCGAGGTCGTCGGTGAACCGCAGCAGCAGGTCGTAAAACGCCTGACGGTCCTTCGAGGACCACCCGGACAGCGCCTCGCCGAACCAGCCGAGGAGCGTGGTGACGTACCGGTCGGCCAGCTCGGCGCCGTCCGGGGTCAGCTCGACCAGGCGGGCGCGCCGGTCGTCGGGGTCGGCGAGGCCGTGCACGAGCCGGCGTCGTTCGAGCACGTGCAGGTGCCGCGTGACGTGCGGGCCGGCGACCTGCATCCGATCCGCGATCTCGCCGACGCGCATCGCCTTCCCCGTCATGTGCAGGGCGAGGATGATCGACAGGCCCGGCCGGTCGAGGTCGGCCCCGGCCTGCTTCATCGCCCGCTCCCCCAGGCCGCTGCGGTTCATCAGGTTGCCCAGCTGCATGAGCCGCGGCAGCACGGAACGCAGGTCGGACCCGTCGCCGGGTTCAGTGGCGGCCATCACACCTCTTAGATAGCTAACTTAGGTATATAGTTGCGTCATGCCGGAAGCACTCCCCGGCATTGTCGCACTCGCGATATGGATACCTAACTTAGCTATCGGGGGTCACCATGAACACCACACCACGCTCCGTCCTGATCTCGGGCGCGAGCATCGCCGGCCCGGCGCTCGCTTTCTGGCTGCGGAAAGCCGGCTTCGCGGTCACCATCGTGGAGAAGTCCGCCGAGCTCCGGGACGGCGGCTACCCGATCGACGTCCGCGGCACGGCCCTGGACGCCGTCCGGCGGATGGGGATCCTGCCCCGCCTGCGGGACCTGCACATCTCCACCCGCCGGCTGGTCTTCCTCGACACCGACGGCAGCGAACTGGCTTCGCTCGAACCCAACGCGATCATCGGCGGCGTCGACGGCGAAGACGTCGAGATCCGCCGGGGAGACCTGACGCGCACGCTGTACGACCTCGTGCGCGACGACGTCGACATCCGGTTCGGCGAGACGATCGAAACCCTTGTGCAGCACGAAGACGGCGTCGACGTCACCTTCCGCAGCGGCCGGCGGGAAACCTTCGACCTGGTGATCGGCGCCGACGGCCTGCACTCGAACACCCGCGGGCTGGTCTTCGGCGCCGAAGAGCGGTTCCACCACTACCTCGGCTACAGCTTCGCCGGGTTCACCATGCCCAACGACTTCGGCCTCTACCGCGAGGGGCTCACGTGGAGCACCCCGGGCAAGGGCGCGGCGCTCTACGCGGTCCTCGAAAGCAAGGAGATCCACGGATTCCTGGTCTTCGCCCGGCCGGACGCGCCGATCGAGGCGTTCCGGGCCCCGGAGGCACAACGGGATCTCGTCGCCGCCACGTTCGCCGGCGAGGGCTGGGAAATCCCGCGCATGGTCGAGGCGATGCGCGAGGCCGACGACCTGTTCTTCGACGTGGTCAGCCAGATCCACCTGCCACGCTGGTCGGAAGGCCGCGTCGCCCTCGTCGGCGACGCGGGTTACGCCCCGTCCTTCATGACCGGGCAGGGCACCAGTCTCGCCCTCGTCGGCGCCTACGTGCTCGGGCACGCCCTGGCCACGATCCCGGATCACGCGGCGGCTTTCGCCGCTTACGAGAGCCGGTTGCGGGACTTCGTCGAAGGCAACCAGGCCCTGGTGAGCGAAGGCAAGGCCACGCTGTTCCCGACCACGGCGGAGGCTCTCGAACAACGGAACGCCGCGCTCCGGCAGATCACCGAGGCACCGGCACGCGAGCCGCACCCCGAGCATTCGGCGCTCACGCTGCCGGACTTCCCGGCCCGCTGAGGCCTACTTCTCCAAGTGGACGGCCAGCGCTTCGGCCGCTTCGCGCGGCGTGCACGCGCCGGCCAGCACGTGGGCGGTGAGGCCGTCGACCAGCGCCGAGGTCGTGCGGGCCTCGTGGCCGCGGGCCGGATCGGTGGTGGCGAGGCGGGCGCGGAGCTCCCGGTGGGCGGCGCCGAAGCGCAGGCGCAGCGGATCGGCGAGGTCCGGGCCCGCCGCCGAGCGGACGAGCAGGCCCAGCCACGGCCGGTGCGCGGCGAGGTCCGGCGCCGCCTGCCCGGCCAGGGTGCCGAGCAGACCGGGCTCGTGCCGCGCGGCGGCGATCCGGCGGTCGACGGCGTCGACGGTGTTCGTGAGGGTCAGGCGCAGCAACAGTTCTTCGGCGGCGGCGTGGCGGGCCCCCCACTCGGGTGACCGCCGGGCCTCGGCGGCGACGGCCGGCGCGGTCACCGCCGCCAGCCCGTCCCGCACGATGATCCGCACCACCGCGTCCGCCACGTCCGTCCCGCGCATCCCCGGCCTCCCCACCCCGATCCGTGCTCCCATGGTCGCCGCGCGGCCGCGAGGGGCGCGACGATCAGGGCACGGCCGAATCGTCGTGCACCAGGCCGGCACCGCGCGGGGTGCGTTCGTAGAGCACGACCCGGCCGGCGCGGCGGGACCGGACGAGGTTGTTCAGCCGCAGCACGGCGAGGTGTTCGCTGACCGTGGCGGGCGTGACGCCGAGGTGTTCCGCCAGCTCCGTGGTCGACCGGGGCAGGTCGAGCAGGGCGAGCAGCGCCGCCCGGCTGCGGCCGACGAGATCCGCCAGCGGAGCCCGCGCGACCGGCGGCGCCTGCTCCCAGAGCCGGCCGATCCCGCGCGCGGGATAGCCGATCGACACCTGGTCGTGGCCGTCGCAGACGCTGAGCCGCGGCCAGATGAACGCGCTCGGCTTGAGCAGCACGCCCACGCCGTTGACGACGTGCCGGACGTCGTGGCGGGGCAGCAGGATGCGCAGCCGGTCGCCCGCGTACTCGATCTGCGGGTGCAGGTCGTCGAAGAGCCGGGTGAGCCCGCCGCCGGTCAGCATCGCCGCGCGGTGGGCGAAGTCGGCCTCGTGCAGCGAGCACAGCCGCGGCCACACCGGCTCGATCGCCGCCCGCCAGTAGGCGGCGAGCAGGTCGCAGAACGGCCCGAGCGCGCGCCCGGGGTCGTCGTGCAGCGGCCGCAGCACCGGCGGGATCTCTTGCGGAGCCCAGCATTCGTCGAAGTAGCACCGGACACCGGCATCGTCGGTGGCCCGCACGCGTTCGAGCTGGTCGTCGAACGTGTCGGCGGCTTCGGTGAGCGGATTCAGGAACCCCGGGAAGCCGTGGTCGATCGACAGGAGGGTGAAGAGAACCGTGAGGTCGAGGCCGGCCAGCCGGCTCCGGGCCATCGACACCCACGGGCGGTGCAGGTCCACGCCGCGGCGGCCCGCCAGGACGTAGACGCTGCCGCGGAGCTCTTCCATGGGCGAGCGGGCGAACCGCACTCGCGCCAGGTCGAGCGTTCCGAGCACCAGCTCGATCACCGGGCCGATTCTACGCGGGGCCGGGCGGGATGAGGCCGCAGCGGCGCGAGGAAGCGGTCATCGTGCGCGGGGACAACTGAACCGGCGGAGGGGCTCGCGCGGGTGCGCGGGCCCCTCCCTCACGGTGCTTCCGGCCAGCGGACGACGTCCGGGTACTCGTGGAACTGCCGCAGGTGCCGATCCTCGGTGCGGCTCTGCAGCGGGAACGTGAACCGCGAGCCGTCCGGCCAGGTCAGGGTGCGCTTCCGGAAGCTGACCTCCGGGGCGTCCGTTCCCCGCGCCTCCCACAGGATGCGTGGTTCGGGCGCGTCGGCCGGGTCCACGTACGTCGACCCCGTCTCCACCAGCGCGACCGACGACGGCGAGCACACCAGCCACGGGCCCTTCGCCCGCCGGAGCAGATCCAGCGGCTCGAGGACCTGGGCGTCCGCCGGGCCGGTCACGTGGACCGCCCGCTCGCCCTTGCCGCCGCCGCTGCCGGCCGCGCTCGCCAGGTACGCGACGTACCCCACCGCCGCGCCGATCCCGCGCGCGACGTTCCCGATGGCTCGCAGGACGGGCTGCGTACCCTCGACCGTGCCGTCCTCGCGGCGGCCGGGGACGGCGAACCGCAGGTCCGCGTCCCCCAGCCGCAGCACGATCACCGGTTCCCGCCAGTGGTCGCGCATCAGCGCCTCGACGCGCTCCCGGAACCCGGGGCGCACGAGCGCGGCGTCCTTCACCGACTCCATGCGGTCGCCGAACTCGACGGCCTTGCGTTCTAGATGTCCAAGTTCCGCCGGGTCTCCTCCGGACTCTGGTCCCCGCCGATCCCGCTCTTGTCGAACCACGGTTCGTCCTCCTCCGGGGTGACGGCTTCCTTGCCTTCGGTGAACGCCGTCTTGCCTGCCGCGATCCCGGCCTTCACGCTCGCGCCCGCGACCAGCGGGCTGGCGCCGACCGAGGTGCCGAACATCGTGGTCAGCGCGCGGTTGCCGGGCGTGAACGGCACCCGCGCGGTGTTCTCCAGCGTGTCCAGGCCGAACCGCGACTCCCCGGCGTACCGGCCGAGCCGGAACTTCCGGGTCATCTCCACGACCTTCGTCGAGTACTTCGCGAGGAACTCGATGAACGTGTCGAGCAGCTTGCCGAACTTGCCGAGGTAGCGGGTGACCTTCTGCAGGACGCTCGCGGCCTTGGCGATGGACGCCGTCATCGCGGCGGCGACCGAGCTGCCGAAGCTGATCACCGACGCGGCCAGCGCCGGCAGCCAGATGGTGATCAGCCAGGACACCAGCTCGGTGATGATCGCCTTGATCACCTCTTCGATGACCTGCATGACCATCGACCACATCTGCAGCACCTCGGCGACCGACCCGGCCGCCGAGCCGACGCCGCGGATGCCCGAGGAGAAGTCGCCGAGCGCCTCCTTGGCCGCCTTGCCGGCTTCGTCGACCCACTCGGCCAGCGCCGTGTCGCCGGTCTGCTCGAAGTCCTCGGCGAGCGCGACGAAGCCGTGCGCGATCGAGGCGAAGTTCTCCGACGCGTGCCCGATGGCCGGGCCGTCGCCGGTGACCGCGTGCAGCGCGTCCTGCAGCGGCTGGACCAGCTCGAGCAGCATGTTTAGCCCGTGGCTCACCAGCCAGCCGATGGGGTCCATCGCGAAGGTGACCATGTCGGTCGCGGCACTGGCGACGAACCCCGCGCCGTCGCCGACCAGCGCCTTGCCCGCCGAAGCCAGCTCCCCCGCGCCGTCCGCCGAGGCGGCCTGCTGGGCGTGCTCGGCGATCGACTTGCCGGACTTGTACAGCGTGCCGACCACCGGCGTGGCCTCCGCCGCGCGGTCGAGGTTCGCGCTCATGCTCTCGTCGTACGGCTGGACGTCCAGCGCGTCCGCGATGCTCTTCTTCGGCTCGGTCACTTGCCCTGCCCCCCGATCGCGTCGATCTCCGCCTCGTACCGGCCGAAGGCGATCACGCCCGCTTCTTCGGTGCCGCGGTACATCTCGGCGGCCTTGGTCATCTTGGTGGTGAGCCCGTCGACGCCGTCCTTCAGCTCGCCCAGCAGCGACCGCAGCTCGCCAAGGCGGTCGGTGTAGCCCTGCTTGGCCCAGATCCCGACGACGCCCCAGGCGGTGTCGGTCACGTCGGCGGCGTCGATCTTGGCGCCGAACTTGTCCGCTTCCTGCTCGTAGAACGGCAGCTGGCGCGCGTATCCGGAGATCGCGCCGATGTTGGTCTGGATTCCGTCTGACATCGCGGAAGTTCCCTCGGTCGGTTTCAGGAGCGGCGGAGGATCGGGCCCTGGTCGAAGTCGTCGTCGTCCCCCGGAGCGGGCCGGCGCCGCGGCCGCGGCGCCTGCGGCTCCGACGCGGGTTCCGGCGCCGTGGTTCCGAACGCTTCGGCCTGGGCCTCCCGCACCTGCCCGCTGACGTCGACGCCGAGCTGGTCACCGAACGCGTCGTCGACGATGGCGGCCTGCTGCTGGGCGGCCCCCGCCACGGCCTGGCGCAGCGTGCTCATGATCCGCTGGGCGAGCTGGCCCGCTTCCAGGTGCATCGCGCCGGCGGTGAGCCGCAGGTCGGTGACGGTCCCGCCGGCCCCCGCGGTGACCGTCACCGTGCCGTCCGGCGAGGTCACGGAGGTGCCGACCTGGGCGATCCGCTCCTGCATGTCGCCGACACCGGCGAACCGGGCTTCGGCCTGGCGGACCTTCGACTGGAAGGTCTCGAACTGGGCGATCAGCTGGTCCATTTCGGCCGACATGGTCACTTCCTTCGCGGTACGGGGGCTTGGCCGGATCATGACAGATCCGCTTCGTCACCGCGGCATTTCGGCGGAATGCGAAGAACGGCCGGGCGGCGGTCGGCCGGTGGTGGGTGCCGCGAATGACTCATTCGCGGCGTGGGAGGTCCCCGATGACTCATTCGCGACCTCGCCCGAGCCACGCACCCCGCCGGGCCGCTCAGCTGATGAAGCCCGCCGACTTGAGCCAGTCGCCGGCGACCGTGGCCGGCTTCTGGCCGTCCACGCTCACCTTCTTGTTCAGCTCCGTGAGGGTCGCGGTGTCGAGCTTCGCCGCGATCGGCGTGAACACCTGCTCCAGCTGCGGGTACTTCCCGGCGACGCCGGACGCGATCGCGATGGCCGGGTTGTACGTCGGGAAGAAGTGCTTGTCGTCGTCCAGCACGGTCAGCTTCTGCCCGGCCACGCGCCCGTCGGTGGAGGCGACCGAGCCGAAACCGCAGGGGTCGCCCTTGCCGACGCTGGGGTAGACGACGGCGTCGTTGAGCAGGTGCACCTGCGGGTCCGGCAGGGTGAACCCGTAGGTCTTGGCCAACCCGGGGAACCCGTCGTCGCGGCTCCGGAATTCCGGGCCCATGCAGGTGGACGCCGCGGCCGGGTCCTTCTTCACCAGGGCCGCGTAGTCTGACACCGTCTTCACGCCGGTCCGGGCCACCACCGCCGGGTTGCCCGCGATGGCGTACGTGTCGTTGGCCGGCGAGCGGGCCCACCACGTGACGCCGTTGGCGGCGTCGGCCTGCTTGACCGCGTCGTACTGCGCCTGCGGGTCGGCGATCGGCTTCGTCTGGTGGAGGTAGCTGATCCAGGCGGTGCCGGTGTACTCCCAGTACAGGTCGACCGCGCCGCTGGTGAGCGCCTGGCGGACGTTGCTCGAGCCGGTGATGTTGGTCTTGTCCTGCGGGCTCGCCCCGGCCGCCTGCAGCGCGACGAGCGCGATCTGGCCGAGCAGCAGCTGCTCGTCGAACTCCTTGGAGCTGACGCGGATCTGGGCGCCGCTCAGCGCGTCGATCTTCTTGATGGATCCCTGGCCCACCTGGGCACCGGTCTCGTCCTTGCCGATCGTGCACCCCGCGGCAAGCACCGCGACGAGCGCGAGAACAGCGGCTGTCGTGCGTCGCATGGTCGTCCTCCTGAGATTGTGGCCGGGTTACCTGCCGCGCGGGTGCAGGACCTCCTCCGCGACCAGGCCCAGCCAGTCGGCGAAGAGCGCCAGCGCGGCGACGACGATGCCGAAGGTCAGGCTGAGGATCGGGCGGTACAGCCCGATCCCGGCGACGAGCCCGCCGCCGAGACCGCCGCCGTCGATGAACGTCGCGAGCGTCGCGCTCGCGACGGTGAGCACCAGCGCCGTGCGGATCCCGGCGAGGATCACCGGGACGGCCAGCGGCAGTTCGATCCGCCACAGGATCGCCGTCTTCGTCATGCCCATGCCGCGCGCGGCGTCGACGAGCGTCGGGTCGACGCCGTCGAGCCCGACCATCGTGTTGCGCAGCACCGGCAAGGTCGCGTAGACGACCAGCGCCGCCACCGCTGTCCCGGTGCCCGTGCCGGTCCAGAGCGCGAGCAGCACGACGAGCCCGATCGACGGGATCGCCTGGCCGAGGTTGCCCAGGCCCAGGCCGATCGGGCGGACCCACCGCGCGCCGGGGCGGGTGAGCAGGATGCCGAGCGGGAGGGCGATGGTGATGGTGCACACCGTCGAGATCAGCGTGAGCCGCAGGTGCGCGCCCAGCTCGGCGAAGATCTCGCCAGCGTTGAGGTACCGCTGTTCGATCGAGTCGATCGGCTGCGCGCGCACGATCAGGAAGAGCGCCAGCAGGGCGAGGGCGATCAGCACCGGGCGGACCAGCAGCCCGAGCCGGCGTCGGCGCGGCCGTGTCGGCGCTGATGCCGTTGCCGGCACGGTTTCCGCTACGGCCGGCGGCGTTTCCCCAGCGGGCTGGAGTGCCGCGACCAGGCGTGGGACGTCGAGCGTCCGCCCGTTCACCGCGACCGCGGTGCTTCCGGTGCGCACCATCGTGTCCAGGGCGTCCCGCAAAGTGGCCTCGCGCGGGATCGACGGCAGCCCGTCGGCCGCCGGCCCGAGGTCGAGATCGGCCACCGGGATCAGCGCGAGCCGCTTCAAGTTTCGCTGCGAGCCGACGAAGGAAGCGACGTAGTCGTCGGCCGGCGCCGCGAGGATCGCCTGAGGCGTGTCGTACTGCGCGATCTCCGAACGCGGGCGCAGCACGGCGATCCGGTCGCCCATCTTCAGCGCCTCGTCGAAGTCGTGCGTGACGAAGACGATCGTCTTGCGCACTTCCCGTTGCAGGCGCAGGAATTCGTCCTGCAGCCGGGCGCGGGTGATCGGGTCGGTGGAGCCGAACGGCTCGTCCATCAGCATCACCGGCGGGTCCGCGGCCATCGCCCGCGCCACGCCGACGCGCTGCTGCTGGCCGCCGGACAGCTCCCGCGGGTAGCGCAGGCCGTGCTCGCGGGTCAGGCCGACGACGTCGAGCAGCTCCCGCACGCGGCCGGCGACCCGGCGCCGGGTCCAGCCGAGCACTCGCGGCACCACGCCGATGTTGGCGTCCACGCGCAGGTGCGGGAACAGCCCGACCTGCTGGATGACGTACCCCGTGTGGCGCCGGTGCTCGTCGACGTCGAGCGCCGTCACGTCGGTGCCGCCGATCGTGACGGCACCTGAGGTGGGTTCGACGAGCCGGTTGATCATCCGCATGGTCGTCGTCTTGCCGCAGCCGGACGGGCCGGTCAGCACGACGATCTCGCCGGCGGGGATCCGCATCGTCAGGCGGTCGACCGCGGGCAACGCCTGCCCGGGATAGTGCTTGCTGACGTTCTCGAGCTCGATCGTCTCGCCCGCGGTGCCGACGGCCCGCTCCGCCGCGACGTCGGGCAGGGAGCGTGGGCGCCGTCGGGTGGTGAGCTGGCCGACCACCACGAAGGCCAGGTCGAACAGCAGCGCCAGCACGACGATCCCCAGCGTCCCGGTCAGCACCTGGTTCAGCGAGTTGACCGCGCCGAACCGGCCGAGCCCGTCGAAGATCTCGTTGCCGAGCCCGGGGCCCTTGACGTACGCGCCGATGGCGGCGATCCCGATCGTGATCTGCGTCGAGACGCGGATGCCGGAGAGGATCACCGGCCAGGCCAGCGGGACGCGCACGCGCCACAGCACCCGCGCGCGGCCGAGGCCCATGCCGTGCGCGGCGTCCACCACGGCCGGGTCGACGCCGCGCAGGCCGACGATCGTGTTGCGCGTGATCGGCAGGAGCGCGTAGAGCACGAGTGCGAACAGGACGTTCGTCAGCCCGAGTCCGAACGGGCCGATCAGGATGCCCAGCAGCGCGATCGAGGGGATGGTGAGGAACGCCGCGGTCGTGGTGGTCGCCAGGGAGCCGAGCCACCGCCGCCGGTAGGTGAGCAGGCCGATGCTCATGCCGACCAGCACCGCCAGCGCCACCGCCGCGAGGGTGAGGTCCACGTGGAGGATCGCGTCGTTGACGACGTCGATCCAGTTCTCGCGGAGGTACTCGAACAGGCTCAGAGCCGCGCTCCTCGGGCGTCGCAGGGCGGAAAGTCACCCCCAGCCCAACACGTCCGCGTGGTCCTGTCCACCGCCGGGTTGATCCACCTGGCCGTATGCAACTCGTGGGTGGGGTGGTTAACCTCCGCCCGTGAGGTTCCTGGGTGCTGTGCTCACCGTGCTGTCCACCATCGGTTTCGTGGTCGTTCCCGCCCCCTCCGCGTCGGCCGCGACCGACCCGCCGGCCTTCGTGGGACCGCTCAGCACCCGCGGCCGCTACATCGTCGACGCGAACGGCGACCGCTTCAAGCTGAAGGCCGCCAACTGGCACGGCGCGAGCGGCACGTGGACCGGGTCGGGCGACGGGAACGACCCGGCGAACCACCACGCCGGCGAGATCGCCTACCAGACCCCGCTCGGGCTGGACCGCGCGTCGATCGACACGGTCATCGACGGGCTCGCGCAGCTCGGCCTCAACAGCGTGCGGCTGCAGTTCTCCAACGCGATGATCCACGACCCGAACCCGGTGCCCGACCTGCCGGCCAACCCCGGCCTGCACGGCTTGACGCCGCTGCAGGTGTACGACCGCGTCGTCGAGCGGCTCACCGCGCGCGGCTTCGCGGTGATCCTCAACAACCACACCACGACGTCGCGCTGGTGCTGCGGGCTCGACGGCAACGAACGCTGGAACACCGCGCAGTCCGAGCAGCAGTGGCAGGACGACTGGCTGTTCATGGCCCGCCGCTACGCCGCGAACAAGCGCGTCGTCGGCGCCGACCTGTACAACGAAGTCCGCCGGAACACCTTCGACGACCCGAACTGGGGCTGGGGCAACGGCACGGACTGGCAGCGCGCGAGCCGGCAGGTCGCCGACCGCATCCTCACCGAGGCGAACCGCGACCTGCTGATCATCGTCGAGGGCATCAACTGGACCGGCCTGCCCGTCGACGGCTTCGCCCACGGACGGCCCACCCTGGAACCGGCCCGCACGCTGTCGCACACGCTCGTCGACTCCGGGAAGCTCGTCTACTCCGCGCACTTCTACGGGTACACCGGCCCGAACCACTCCGGCGCGACCGGCATCGGCGAGACCCACGACCCGCGCTACCGCGACCTCTCGCCCCAGGAGCTGCGCGACACCCTGTATCGGCAGGCGTTCTTCGTCGAGCAGGACACCGGGAAGCACTACACCGCGCCGCTGTGGATCAGCGAGTTCGGCGAGGGCCGTGGCACGACCGACGCCGCTTCCCGCGCCTGGTTCGAGAACTTCGTGGATTACTTGGCCCAGACCGACACCGACTTCGCCTACTGGCCCGCGGTGGGCTTCCAGACGAACGGCTCGGGCGACGGGTGGTCGCTGCTCGCCTGGGACGCGGCCGGCCACCGCATCGACGTCCTCGACGGGACCGACTGGCGTGGCCCGGCCTGGCAGCGGCTGGTGAACGCGCCGTCGCGCACCGGGCCGAGCGCGCCGGCCGAGCACTGGTCGATGCTCGACCTCGACTACGCCGACTTCCAGGAGTCACGCACGATCCGCGCACTCGGCGACTGGGATTCGGGCGCGCGCAAGGGTGCGTGCCCCGACGGCCAGCGCCTCATCGGCCTGGCGCACACCGGCGGCCGGGGGCTCTGCACCGGCACGCTGCCGACGCCGGCCTCCTACCCGGTGGTCCGCGACGAGTCCTATGTGGACACAGACTGGGCGTCCGGCTACACGAAGGCGCAGTGCCCGCCCGACCACGCGGTGGTCGGCTACAGCGTTCGAGGCGCGGCGGTCTCGGCCGTGTTGTGCGGCCGCTCCCCCACGCCGCTCGGCCACCACGGCCGGACGGTCTGGTTCGACCGCGGCGACAACCGCCCGGCCGGCGACCCGGGTGGAGACTTCGCTGCGGGCAACTACAAGGGACAGTGCGCGCCGGGCGAGTACGTCGCCGGCGTGGCGTACACGGGCCGCGTCGGCTCGAACCGCACGCCCGACGCGCTGCTCTGCCGCTTCTGACCGGCGGGCCCGAACGCGGGCCCACCGGCCGCGAAGTCACACCAGCGAAGCGGTCAGCCCGCCGTCGAGGACGTAGTGGCTGCCGGTGATCCACGTCGCCCGGTCGGACGCCAGGAACGCCGCCACCTCCGCGATGTCCCGCGGCGTGCCGAGCCGGCCCTGCTTCGCCGCGACGAGGTCGCCGAACGGGACCTGGGTCGCCGCCTCGAAGTCGGGGACCAGGCGCTCGACCATCGCCGTGTCGGCGAAGCCCGGGCAGACCGCGTTGACGCGGATGCCGGCCGGGCGCATCTCCACCGCGGCGACCCGGGTCAGCTGGATGACCGCCGCCTTCGTCGCGCAGTAGGAGCCGAGCAGCGGGCTGCCGCCGATGCCGGCGATCGACGCGATGTTGACGATGTTCCCCTTGGACTCCATCAGGTGCGGCGTCGCCGCCTTCATCGTCACGAACGTGCCGCGCACGTTGACCGCGAAGATCTTGTCGAAGCTCTCCGTGGACTGCTGCAGCAGCGGCGACGCCACCTCGATCCCGGCGTTGTTGACCAGGACGTCGAGGCCGCCGAGGAGGTCGACGGCCTGCTGGATGGCCGACTGGACCTGGGCCTCGTCGGTGACGTCGCAGTTGGCGACGCCGGCGGCGCCGATCTCCTCGGCCGCCTGCTTGGCCGCGTCGGCATCTCGGTCGCTGATCACGACCCGGGCGCCGCGTTCGGTGAACAGCGCCGCGATCGCCTTGCCGATGCCGGCGCCGGACCCGGTGACGAAGACGCGCTTTCCCTCGAGTTCGGACATGCTGGTTCCTCTCACATCGCTTCGATCTTGGGCAGGATCTCTTCCTTGAGACGCTTCATGTCGTCGAGCGTCTTCGCAACCGGGACGTCCTGGAACGGCGGCCACAGGAACGGCATCGTCAGCCCGGCTTCCCGGTACCGCTTCAGCTGGTCGGTGATCTGCGCTTCCGACCCGACGAGCAGGTTGGTGCCCTTGCCCATGAACGACTGGTCCATGTCCTGGTCGGTGAGGACGAACCAGATCATGCTGGAGATCTCGAGGTCGTCGACCGAACGCGGGGTGTCGAGTTGTTCGAGCTCGCGCTGGATCTCGGTGCGCCACCGCGCGATGTCGTCGGGCGAGTCCTGGATCCCGATCCAGCCGGACAGGTTGTACTTGGCGATGCGGCTCGCCGAGCGCTTCGCGTCCTTGAGCCCGCTGAAGAAGATCGGCGGGTGCGGCTTCTGGACCGGCTTGGCCCCGAACCCGGCGCGGTCGAAGTCGGCGAATTCGCCGTGGTACTCGAAGAGGTCGTTGGTCCAGATGCCCTGCATGATCTCCAGGGTTTCGCGGACGTGCTTGTGCCGCTTGGGATAGATGTGCGACGCGCTCGCGGCGGCGAACTCCTCGGGCATCCAGCCGGAGCCGACGGCGACGTTGAGCCGGCCGCCCGAGAGGTGGTCGATCGTGGCCAGTTCCGCGGCGAGAACGCCGGGCGAGCGGTAGGGCGTGTCGATGATGCTCATGCCGATCCGCACCTTCGACGTCTTCGCCGCGAGCCACGGGATCAGCGGCATGCCCTGCAGGAACTCGCCCCGCGAGCTCACCGGGAGGCCCTTGGGGAACCCCTCGATCATGCCGAAGGCGTGCTGCATCTCTTCGGTGTCCGACGTCTCGGGGACGATGATCCGGTCGAGCGTCCAGACGGAGTCGAAGTCGAGGTCTTCGGCCAGCGCGGTGAGGTCTTCGAGCTCCCGGACGGTCACCTTGTCCCGGAAGTTCGGCAGGTAGAGCGCGAGTTTCATGGTCGGATAGCCTCCTTGCTTCGGTGAGTGAAGGTGGAACGGATGTCGGCTTTGAGCACTTTGCCGACTCCTGAGCGCGGCAGCTCCGGCCAGATCTCGATCTGCTTCGGTGCCTTGACGCTGCCGATGCGGTCCTTGACGAACGCGATCAGCTCGCCGGTGTCCAGCTCCCGGCCGGGCTGTAGCTGGACGACGGCGGTGACGCGTTCGCCCCACTTGTCGTCGGGCAGCCCGATGACCGCGCAGTCGCGGACGGCGTCGTGGGCCATCACCGCCTGCTCGACCTCGGCGGAGTAGACGTTGAAGCCGCCGGTGATGACCATGTCCTTGGCGCGGTCGACGATGTGGAGGAAGCCCTCGTCGTCGAGGAAGCCGATGTCGCCGGTGTGGTGCCAGCCGTGGGCGGACGCCTCCGCCGTCGCCTCGGGGTCGCGGTAGTAGCCGGCCATCACCAGCGAGCCGCGCACGCAGATCTCCCCGCGCTCCCCCTGCGGGACGGCCCGCCCGTCCTCGTCGAGGATCGCCACCGTGACCAGCGGCGAGGGCCGCCCGGCGGACGCCAGCCGTCCCGTGTGGACGGTGCCGTCGGGTCGGCGGTGCTCGGCGGGCGACATCGTCGAGATCATCATCGGGGCTTCGGACTGGCCGAACAGCTGCGCCATCGGGCCGATGCGGGCGAGGGCTTCGGTGAGCCGGGCCGTCGACATCGGGGCCGCGCCGTACCAGAAGCACTGCAGGGACGACAGGTCCGTGCGATCGAGCGCGTCGTGGCCGAGCACCATGTAGATCAGCGTCGGGGGCAGGAACGTGTGGGTGACGCGGTGGCGTTCGATCAGCTCCAGGAACCGGCCGACGTCGGGCTTGGCCATGATCACGATCTCGCCGCCGCGGGCGAGGATCGGGAAGCAGAGGACGCCCGCCGCGTGGGTCAGCGGCGCCAGGGCGAGGTAGACCGGGCGGCCGTCGAAGGGGTAGCTCATCAGCGTGATGGCCGACATCGCTTCGAGGTTGCGGCCGGTGAGCATGACGCCCTTGGGGCGCCCGGTGGTGCCCCCGGTGCCGACGAGGGCGACGACGTCTTCGGGCTGCGCCGCTTCCGCCGGGGGATCGTCGCGGGCGGCGTCGAGCCATTCCGGGAAGCCGGGCGCGAAGTCGTCGCCGTCGCCGAGCCGGACGAGGGTGATCAGCTTGGGCAGCTTCGGCGCGATCTGGCGGACCAGCTCCTCGAAGCCGGGCTGGAAGATCAGCGTGGCGCAGTCGAAGAGGTCCAGGAGTTCGGCGTTCTCGCCGGCGGCGTTGCGCGGGTTGATCGGGCACCACACGGCACCCGCGCGGGCGATGCCGAAGACGCACGTGAAGGCGGTCGGGTCGTTGGCCGAGAGGATGCCGACCTTGTCCCCGGGCCGCACGCCGGAGCGTCGCAGCGCGCGGGCGACGGTCTCGGCGAGTTCGACCACTTGGCCGTAGGAGACGGAACTCCCGTCAAGGGTCAGGCAGGGCGCGTCCGGGTCCAGGGAGGCGCCTTTTTCCAGGTAGAAGTACAGAGACATCGTCGTCCCTCCCGAGCCGCGTCGGTCGCTGGACACGACCTTGGCCGCCGTTTGGACGAATGTCAAGATTTTCTTGGACGATTGGTCAGAGAACCGCTCGGTGGTATCTTCGGCCGGTGACCAGCCCAGCCGCCGTGCGGCGCCGGACCAAGGTCGACAAGTTCGAGGACCGCCGCCGCGAACTCGCCGACGCGGCCCTGCTCGCCCTCGCCGACCTCGGCTACGCCCGCACGAGCCTGCGCACGATCGCCGAGCACACCAAGTTCTCGCACGGGCTGCTGCACTACTACTTCGCCGACAAGGTCGAGCTGATCACGTACTGCGTGCGCCGCTACAAGGAAGCGTGCGTGAAGCGCTACGAGGGCGGAGTGGGCGAGGCGGCCACCCCGCCCGCGCTGGCTGAAGCGTGCGCGGACGGGCTGGCGGCGGCGCTCGAAGAGGCGCCGCTCATGCACCGGCTCTGGTACGACCTGCGCTCGCAGTCCCTGTTCGAGGAAGCCTTCCGCGACGACGTCGCCGAGATCGACGAGAGCCTGCAGGACATGATCTGGCGCAACGTCCGCGCCTACGCGGACTTGAGCGGGGTCGAGCCGACGTGCACGCCGCCGGAGGCGTACGCCCTCTTCGACGGGCTGTTCCAGCAGGCGTTGCAGCGGCACCTCGTCGGCGCCGAGGACGCGCTCGACGACCTGCGGCGCGGTGTTCGCAAGCTGCTGCCCCGCCTCGTCAGCTGAGCGGGACCACCATCCGCGCCAGCGGCACGTGGTGCTGCCCCGCGTGCATGTCCCGGTCCCGCAGCGATCCCTGGCTCACCGGCCGCGGGAACGAGATCTTGACGACGTTCAGCGAAGGGATCCGGAAGATCTGGATCGTCTCTTCGTCCACCCGGTAGAGCGAAGCCACCACGCGCTCGTTCAGGAACGTCTCATCCGCCGCCACCCGATAGCCGTCGGCATCGCGCAGGAACAGTTCCATCGTCACCCAGAACGGGCCCGCGTTCTTCGACCGGACCTCGTGGGCCAGCTCCGCCAAAGTCGTGTCAGGCATGGGTCTTCTCCTCGAACTCGAGCCGGAACAGATCCGCCGGCGCGCAGTCGACGACGTGGTTCAGCACGAACTCGTACGCCGCGCCGCGCTCGACCTCGGCCGGGGACGACGCGAACGCGAAGCTCGGCAGGTAGTCCATCGCCGGGGTCGGCAGGTGCAGCATCAGCGGGTTGGCGATCTTCGCCACCGCCGTCGCCGTCGCCTGGTCGGGGGCGTTGACCAGCAGCATCACGCCCACCTCGCGCGGCGGCCCGCTCTCCGGTTCGAGCGCGCCCAGCACCGCGTTGTGGCCGTACAGCCGCAGGTCGAACGCGTACTCGTCGTCGGCCAGGCCCAGCGTCTGGCCCACCCGCTGCGTGATCAGCGCGCGCATCAGCGCGGCCCACTCTTCGATGTCGGCGAGCACCAGCGGGTCGCGGATCGCCGAGAACGACATCGTCTCGTACCCGGTGATCCGCGCGCCTTCGAGCTTGATCGTGTACTGGTCCGCGACGTGGAACTTCGATCCGGTGACCCGGACGATCCGGTCGTCGACGGCCGTGTACTCCGCTTCACGGACGTCGAGCGTGCCGTCGGGTTCGCGCATCTCGAACGGGTTCGCCGTCTCGTACAGCATGTGCGCCGCCACCAGGATCGGCGTGCACGCCGCGCTCGGGTCGAGCGGCTCGATCGTGAAGCCGGCGGCGTCGATCGTCGCCAGGACGCCACCCGTGCGTGGGTTGTCGGTGCACTGGCCGCCGCACTCGACGATCTTGGCCGCGTGCCACGTCGGTCCGGCCGGCATCCCCCTCATCAGCGGGTAGGCGGCCGCCACCGCCGTGTCCGTCGCGCGGCCGGCGAGCACGACCTGGGCCCCCGCGCGCAACGCCTCGACGATCGGCTCGTGCCCCATCGCGCCGACGATGTGCGTGCAGCTCTCCAGGGTCTCGGCGTCGAGTTCCCCCAAGGGAGGCAACGGATGCACCCGGCCCGCGTCGAGGTGTTCCTTCAGCTCGGCCGCGTCCTGCTCGCTGTAGATCTTCGCGACCTTCAGGTCCAAACCCTCCTCCGCGAGGACCTCGGCGGCGATCCCGGCGACCCAGTCGACGCCGGTGTCGGTCCCGCTCGTCCCGCACGAGCCCACGATCACCGGGATCCCGGCGCCCGCGGCGGCGGTGAACAGGCTGCGCAGGTCGCGCGCCACGGCTTTGGCGGTCGTCTTGGCCTTCGCTGCGCCGAGGTAAAACGGGCCGGAGTCGGTCGACCCGCCGTCGATGCTGATGACGTCGGCGCCCAGGGCGATGCCGCGCTCGACCGTCGCGTGGTCCCAGCCCGCGCCGAGCATCCCGCTCGGCGCCAGTACTCGCACCTTGTCCATGTCCCTCATTTCTCTCCGTTCACCACGAATCGGGGCCGGCCTTCGAGGGCCGCGACCAGTTCTTCGGCTCCGCGCCGCGCAGGTACTCGTCCACCTCGTCGCCGGGGCGCGGGTAGTCGGTGGTGATCAGGACGCGGCTCACAGCACCCGCCCGTCGGTCCGGCGCCGCTGCAGCACGGCGACGCGGGCCACCAGGAGCACCGCGATCGCCGTGACGACCCCGACGTCGAGGAGCATGAACGGCCACCCGGTCACGTCGACCATGCCGCCGACCAGCGCCGGTCCGAGGAACCCGCCGCCCGACCAGCCGACGGTGTAGAGGCCGGTGTAGGTGCCGAGCACGCGGGCCGAGGGCGCGAGGTTCCAGAGGACGACCGCCATGTTGACCATGAACGCCGCCGCGCCCGCGGCCGCCACGCACATGGCGACGACCGTGCCGGTGGGCGTCCGCACGATCGTGCCGAGCACCATGGCCGCGGCGAACACGGCCATCCCGATCAAAATCAGCCGCAGCCGCCCGAAGCGTTCGGCGAGCAGCGCGACCGGGTAGGCGGCCACGAGGAACGCCAGGCCACTGGGCAGGGTGAGGCCGCCGGCGTCGCCGCGGGACATGCCGAGCGTCTCGATCCCGTAGTTGGTGACGAGCGAGCGCGACGCGAACCACGCGCCGCCGAAAGCGAAGACGGCCGCGATGACCAGCAGCCGGCTGCGGTCGGCGTCGCGCCCGATGTCGATCAGCACGTCCCGCATCCGCACGCGGGGTTGAGCGTCCGGTTCGGAGCGGTCCTCTTCGAGCGCGGCCTGGTAGGCCGGGGACTTGCTGTCGCGCACCCGCCAGGCGAGGACGCCCACGGACACCAGCATCAGCACCGCCGGGATCGCGAAGGACAGCTTCGGGAAGTCGTCGATCAGGAAGAGGCTGATCAGCGCGGCGACGATCACCGTGATGCTGGAGGCGATCTTGACCGCCGCGTTGGCCCGGCTGCGGCGTTCGGGGGCGATGAAGTCCGGGAGCAGCGACTCGGCGATCGGCTTGAACGAGTTCGCGACGAGCGCGTAGCCGAACATCACCAGGACGAGCAGTGGCAGCGAGACCGCGGCGTGCGGGATGAGGACGAACAGCAGCGCCGCCACCGGCATGCCGACGACGAGGTACGGGATGCGGCGGCCCCACGCCGTGCGGGTGCCGTCCGAGCGGTTGCCCATCCACGGCTGGATGAAGATGCCGAGCAGGTTGTCCATGCCCATCAGCGCGCCGATGAGCGCGGCGCTGCCGACGTGCTCGCGCAGCAGCGGCGGGACCTGGGAGTCGTAGAGGTTCCACGTCGACTCCTGCGCGAAGACCGCCAGAGCCACGAAGAACGTGATGCGTCCGGTCCGGACGCGCGGGGTGGTCAACGTCATCGTCGGCACCTTCCCTCCATGGTGACGGCTATCGTACTTTTGCTATAGCAAGATGGTCAATAGTTGCAAATTGGTTTTGCCCTGGCCAGTAGGCTGGGCCCATGATGGGCGAAGCACTGCAGACCGACACGCTGGCCGACCGCGTGTACCGCGCGATGCGCGACGCGATCACGACCGGCGAGCTGCGCCCGGGTCAGAAGGTCACCGAACGCGGGTTCGCCGAGCAGCTGTCGGTCAGCCCGACGCCGGTGCGCGAGGCCATCCGGCGCCTCGAACAGGACGGCCTCATCGAGCGGTCCGGCCCGCGGACGGTCAAGGTGGCGATGTTCGGCGGCGTCGCCATCCAGGACCTCGCCGAGGTCGAAGTGGGCCTGCGCGGCATGGTGGCCCGCTTCGCCGCCCGGCATGCGACGCCCGAGCAGCTCGACGGGCTCGACCTGATCCTCGACGAGGCCGACGACCTGCTGATCCTCATCAAGCAGCGCCACGAGTCCGGCCAGGACGTGGCGAAGCACGTCGGCCGGCTCTTCGACGCGATGCAGCGGTTCAACGGGCTCGTCGAGTTGTGCGCCGGCAACCCCGTGCTCGTCCGCCTGCTCGACCAGACCCGGGTGTTCTCCTACCCGGAACGGCGCTCGCGGGTGATCGAACGCGTCAGCGTGGACGAGACGTTCGGCCTGGACCGCTACACGACCCACCGCGCGCTCGTGCGCGCGCTGCGGGCCGGCGATTCGGCGCAGGCCGAAGCGCTTGTGCTCGAAGACGCCCGCGGCGGGCTCGGCGACCTGCTCGCCGGCGGTTCCTGACCGCTCCTCGGCCGGCCAGGCAAGCGCCCCAAGGTGGCCTTCGGTGCGTTCAACGCACCGAAGGCCGCCTTGGGTGCGTCAGACGCAACCAAAGATCCGAAGAGCGACGTGGACGGAAA
>NZ_JBFBBZ010000066.1:0-46340 GCF_040682935.1 Amycolatopsis sp. NPDC051061 | reverse complement strand
GCGCCCGGCCCCGGCCGGCCCCGCCCGCCCCGCCCCCCCGCCCGCGCGGGCCGCCCCCCCCCGCCCCCCCGCCCCGGCGCCCGCCCCCCCTGGCCCGGTGCCGCAAGCGACAGCGGCTCGTCGGCCGGCACCTCCCGCCGCCGGCCGCGGGGCTTCACCCCGCAGCCGTCGCGCGGACCGGCGTCGGAGGTCTCGGCATGAGCGACTTCCTCGGCCCACCTCCCCGCGCGGTCCGCGTCACCCTTCGACCCGCGCTGGTCCTCGGCACCGCGACCGTCCTCGGCCTCGCCATGTTCTGCTGGCCGCTCTTCGCGCACCCCGCGCCGAGCGAAGCCGCGCACACCGCCGATGCCCCCTTCGTCTTCATGGCGACCCTGCCCGTGCTGATCCTCGTCGTCCTCGCCGAACTCTCCCGCGGGGGCATCGACGCCAAAGCGCTCGCCCTGCTCGGCGTGCTCTCGGCGGTCAACGCCGGGCTGCGGCCGCTCGGGGCCGGGACCGGGGGCATCGAGCTCGTGTTCTTCCTGCTCGTGCTCGCCGGGCGGGTGTTCGGTCCGGGCTTCGGGTTCGTGCTCGGCTCGACTTCGCTGTTCACGAGCGCGTTGCTCACCGCCGGGGTCGGGCCGTGGCTGCCGTTCCAGATGCTCGCGTCCTCGCTCATCGGACTCGGCGCCGGCCTTCTTCCGCGGAAACCGCGCGGAAAAGCCGAAATCGCCCTGCTCGTGGCGTACGGCGTCTTCGCGGCCTACTTCTTCGGGCTTCTCATGAGCCTGTGGTCGTGGCCGTTCCTCGCCGGCACCAGCACTCAGCTCGGCTTCGTGCCCGGCGCGCCGCTGGTCGACAACCTCCACCGGTTCGCGGTGTTCACCGTCCTGACGTCGACCCTCGGCTGGGACACCGGCCGCGCGCTCACCAACGCCGTCGCGATCGTCCTGCTGGGGCCGGCGGTCCTCGCGGTACTACGGCGCGCCGCCAGGCGGGCGGCCTTCGACGCGCCCGTGCGCTTCGATCAGCCGTACGAGTAGAAGCCTCGGCCGGTCTTCTTGCCCAGGAGGCCCGCGTCCACCATGCGCAGCAGCAGCGGCGGCGACGAGTACAGCGGCTCCTTGAACTCCGCGTACATCGAGTCCGCGATGGCCTTGATCGTGTCCAGCCCGATCAGGTCGGACAGGCGCAGCGGACCCATCGGGTGGGCGGTGCCCAGCTCCATGCCGCGGTCGATGTCCTCCGCCGACGCGAAACCCGACTCGATCATGCGGATCGCCGAGAGCAGGTACGGCACCAGCAGCGAGTTCACGATGAACCCGGCGCGGTCCTGCGACCGGATGACGGTCTTGCCCAGCGCCGTCGTCGCGTGCTCCTCCGCACGGCGGGCCGTGTCCTCGCTGGTCAGCAGCGAGGGCACCAGCTCGACCAGCGGCAGCACCGGCACCGGGTTGAAGAAGTGGATGCCGACCACCTGCTGCGGCCGGCTCGTCGCCATGCCCAGCTTCATGATCGGGATCGACGACGTGTTGGACGCGAACAGCGCGTCCTCCGCCTCGACGATCTTGTCCAGCTGGCGGAAGACGTCGACCTTCGCCTGCTCCTGCTCGAGGATCGCCTCAATGATCAGTTCGCGGTCGGCGAACTCGGCGATGTCCGTCGTGAAGCGGAGACGGCTCCGCGCCGCGTCGGCGTCTTCGGGAGAGAGCTTGCCGTTCTTGACGCCGCGTTGCAGCGACTTCTCGATCCGGGCCTGGCCCGCGTCGAGCGCCGGCTGGTTCACCTCGGTGACCACGACGTCCAATCCGGACCGAGCGTGCACCTCGGCGATGCCGGAGCCCATGAGGCCCGCTCCGACGACTCCAACCCGACTTACCACCGGCACGCTCCTTCAAACAGTGGGCAGCACACAGCGCGCGAGGGCGGTCGCCCGGGGTTACCCGGCTACGCCCTCGCGCGGTTACGCGTGCTCAACGACGGTACTCGCCGTACCCGTCGTCGTACGGGTCGTCTTGATCATCGCTATCGGGCTCCTCGTAGTGACCACTCGAGGAACCAGTCGACAGCTCGCGCTGCAAAGCATCGAAGTCGGTCTCGTGCGAGCTGTACTTGAGCTCGCGCGCCACCTTCGTCTGCTTGGCCTTAGCCCGGCCGCGCCCCATGGCTCGACCCCCTCGCACAGGGGCGGGGCGGCCGGGGGAATCGGCGGCCCCGCATCGTCTCGACAATTATTTCCTGTTCACACCGTACCGTGTCCGGGGGGTTCGATGCGACGTGGCACGGTGTGCCGGTGGTGACAGTGTCCGCCGGACGCCGGTTACCGGCCGGTCGGTGGCGATCGGCGCTGGTAGGCGTGCCACGATCTACTCGTGCTCCGTCCCTTCGTGGCCTACTTGCGGGTGTACGAACCGCTGCTCGCCCTGGCTGATCCGCCGGACGAGCGGCTGCGTGCGGCCGTCGCGGCGGCCAAGCTGCAGCGGGCGGATGCGGGAGCGCGAGAGCAGGCCATGTGGCTCAAGTCACAGGTCGCCGCGCCTCGGCGGCTGCTGCCCGCCGAGCTCGCCGACGGGCGTCCCGCGCCGAGTCTGCTGACCGACCTCCTGGTGCTCGCGTCCGAGGACGTGCCGGAGGGCAAGGCCGAGCACGGGCCGTTCGTGTGCCCGCTGGAGCTGCGGGCCCGCTCGGCCGCCGCGCTGGTCACCTTCCTCGGCGACGCGCACCCGGCGCTGAAGAACGTCGTCCTCGACGAGGGCGGTTTCACCCAGGAGACGATCCGCGCGCGGACGAAGACGGCGATGGCGGACCTGAGCACGTCGGCCGCGCACACGCTGTCGACCACCTGGACCGTCCCGCTGCCGTGGTTCGTGCTGATCGACCCGGACGAGCGGCGGCTGGTGCTCGGCAACGGCCGCGACGACCCGAAGCGCGAGGTCTCCTGGCGGACGACCCTCGCCGACGCGCAGCACCGGGCGCGCGAGGCCGGCGAGCTGCTGGAGCAGACGTTCGGCGACTCCGGGCCGGGGCGCGTGCTGTACGAGACGCGGCGGTGGCTGGACAGCTTCCACGCGGACTCGGTGGTCGAGCTCGACTACGGCGGGCTGGTGCAGCTGTTCGCGGACCCGATCCTGGAGGCCGACAACACCGCGGACGAGGTGCACGACATCCTGGACGCGCTGCGCTCGGGCAACGTCGAGGAGCTGGCCGAGCTGTTCTCGGACCTGCGCGAGTTCTGGGGCGACCTGGCGTCCCGCGAACGCTCGAACTAGCCGCGCAGCTCGGGGACCCGCACTTCGCCCACCGGCTGCCCGCCGCCGAGGACCGAGCCGTGGGCCAGGGCCTCGAGCCCTGACACATCCGCACCCAGGTACCGCAACGCCTCGACCGCCAGCGGCGCGCACGCCCGCTTGTTGCCGTCGTCGATCTTCATCGCCACCGCGAAGCCGTCCGGGAGGGCGAACGCGTGGACGCCCTCCGCACCGCCCTTCGACACCAGACCGTCCACGGCGGACATCAGCTCCGTGTCCTCGCGGCCCGTCCCCGCGACCAGCCACGGGTGCGCCCGCATGGCCGCGCTGACCGCCTCCGACGGCCCGTCCGCCGCCGAAGCCACCCGGCCGAACGCGCGGGCCAGCGCCGTCAACGAAAACGCGAAGAGCGGCGCGCCGCAGCCGTCGACTCCCGTGTGGGCGATCGGCTCGCCCGTCAGCTCCTCGACAACAGATGCGATCGCCTGTTGCAGCGGGTGGTCCGGGGACTCGTAGCCGGACGTCGGCCAGCCGGCGCGGACGCACGTCGTCAGCATCGCCGTGTGCTTGCCCGAACAGTTCATCATCACGCGCCGCGGCTCGGCGGCGTCGCGCATGCTCGGCACGTGGAGCGGGAAGTCGGGCGGGCACGCGAGGTCGTCTTCGTGCAGGCCGGCCGCGTCAAGCAGCTCGAGGACCCGCTTGACGTGCCCCGGCTCGCCCGAGTGTGACGCGCACGCCAGCGCCAGTTCCTCGCCCGCGAAGTCGAGGCCGGAACGCAGCATCCCGGCGGCCTGCAGCGGCTTGTTCGACGAGCGCGGGAAGACCGGGGACACCACGTCACCGAGGGCCAGCCGGGCGTCGCCTTCGGGGCCGGTGATCACGAGCGCGCCGCGGTGGACGCTTTCGACGAAACCGGAACGGACGACTTCGGCGAGGACGGGGTTCGTCACTCGCCGCGCCCGCCTTCGTTCTCCAGCAGCTCGTCCACAGTGGCCGAACCCTGCTGGTAGCGCTTCGCGATCTCCGCGTTGAGCGTGTCCATCACGCCCTGGACCTCGCGCCGGAAGGACGACACCGACAGCTCCTCGCTGGCGTAGGTGTCCAAAGCGGAGGCAAGCTTTTCGTTCGTCAGGGACTCGACGTCGGTGAGATCCGTGTCGCCGATCAGGGCCTCGGCGTGCCGCCGGTGCTCGCCGGCCCGGGACGGCTCGAGCTGCTGGTGGCGCCCGGAACCCGCGGCCGGGCCCAGCGCGTTGTCCGCCAGGATCGTGGCCAGCTGGTCGACGATGCTCGCCTCGCCGCCGGAGCTGCGCCGCGCCTGCTCGGCGCGCACGATGTCGATCCGGGCGTGCAGGAGACGGCGCAGGTAGGACAGGTCCGTCTCTTCCTGCGCGGCTTCGTCGCGCCGCTCGCGCAGCACCTTCAGCGGCAGTTCACCCAGGCCGCTGAGGTACCCCGGGCCGAGCACGCGGTCGATTCGCCGCCTGCCGCCGGGCCGCACTTCGATCACAGCGCAGTTTATCCCGGTTGAGCGTGATCTCGCTGTCAGGGGCTTTCCTTCAGCCACGAAGTTGCGCCGCGGCCGCGCGGCCCGGCGCGGGCTGCTCCGACGGGACGGAGTCGGGGTCGATCGCCGCCTGGACGAGGTTGTCCTCCGAGCCGGTCAGCAGCTCCGCGTCTACCGGAGTAGACCGCTTGACCAGCGCCAACGCGATCGGGCCGAGCTCGTGGTGCTGGATCACGGTGCCGACGCGGCCGACCGTCCGGCCGTCGAGCAGCACGGGGTCGCCGGGCTCCGGCCGGATTTCGGGCGAGCCGTCGAGGTGCAGGAGGAGCAGGTTCCGCGGCGGACGGCCCACGTTGTGGACCTTCGACACCGTCTCTTGGCCGCGGTAGCAGCCCTTCGCGACGTGTGCGGCGGAGCCGACCCAGTTCACTTCGTGCGGGATCGTGCGCTCGTCGGTGTCGATGCCCAGCCGCGGCCGCAGCGACTCGACGCGCAGCGCGTCGAACACCCAGCTGCCGGCCGCGCGGGCCCCCGCGTCGGTGAGCCGCTTCCACCAGCCGAGGAGCGAGTCGCGTGGCACCGCCAGGTCGACGCTCGACCGGCCGGGCCACGGCATCCGCCGCGCGAAACCAGCATGTCCTTCCAGCGCCGCGACCGCGTACGGCTCCGGGCCGACCTCGACGCCGGCCGCGCTCAGCACGCGCTCGGCGTCCGGGCCGAGCACGGTGAGCAGCGCGAACTCCGTGGTCGCGTCCCGGATGTCCACCTTGGACCAGAACTTCATGGCTTCGAGGTACTCGCGCAGCGTCTGGGGCCCGCCCTTGGGCAGCGCGCTGGTCACGCTCGGGCCCGGGTCGGTGTCGAGGTACACGGTGCCGTCGAGGTGCGCGAGCACCATGTGCGTCTCGACGCGGCCCTGGCTGTCGAGCACCAGCGCCTCGGTGCCGGAGCCTTCGGCCAGCTCCGTCACGTGCTGCGAGATCACCAGGTGCAGCCACGAAAGCCGCTCTTCCCCGGTGACGGCGAGGAACTCGCGGTGCGAACGGTCGATCACGACCACGCCGCGCGAAGCCGTGCGCTGCTCCGCGAAGGGGTCTCCCCAGTGCCAGGGCACTCCGGCCTCGGGGTGATCGTCGGGCGGCGGAATGGATCCGGGCACGTCCAGCAGTGGCGAGCGGTACGGCATACCGCCCAGCCTAGGTGAGTACTGATCCGGCCAAAAGCAGGCCGACACCCCGCGGGGTACGTGACCTTTGCCGCAAAGCCGTTCGGCCGTGACTGTGGTCGGATCAGTACCGGGCGGCACAGTACCGTGGCGGCATGCGCGTGCTCGTCTTCCTCGACGGAACCCCGGCCGACCCGGACGCCGCCCAGATCAAGGTCGACGACCTCGGTCTGCTGCGCGGCGACGGCGTCTTCGAGACGATCCTGGTCGTCGGCGGCCGGCCCCGCGAACTGCGTCCGCACCTCGAGCGGCTGGCCCGCTCGGCCGCCATGCTCGACCTGCCCGAGCCCGATCTCGACGCGTGGGACCGCGTCGTTTCGCTGGTGCTCGAAAGGTGGACCGGCAGCCCCGAAATGGTGCTGAAACTGGTGTACACCAGGGGTTCCGAGCGTGACCCCGCCGCCGGGCCGACCGGGTTCGCGGTCGGTTCCGAGGTCTCGCCGTCGATCTTGCGGGCCCGCGCCGAAGGCGTCGCCGCGATCACCCTCGAACGCGGTTTACCGCCGGACCTCGCCGAGCGCGCGCCCTGGCTGCTGCTCGGCGCGAAGCCGTTGTCGTACGCGATGAACATGGCCGCGGTGCGCGAAGCCGGCCGCCGCGGCGCCGAAGATGTGATTTTCACCGCCGCCGACGGTTCGGTGTTCGAAGGGCCGACGTCGACCGTGGTGCTGGCGAAGGGCCGGACGCTCTACACACCGCCGTCGAGCATCGGCATCCTGCCGGGCACGACGCAGGCCGCGTTGTTCCGCGGCGCCGAGAAGGCGGGCTGGGCGGTCAAGGTCGAGCCGTTGACCGTGCGTGACCTGGTCGAGGGCGACGGCGTCTTCATGGCGTCGAGCGTGCGCAAGCTGACCCGGGTGCACACGCTGGACGGCGAGCGGCTGCCCGACGCGTCGGCGGTGTACGGCGAGCTCGTGACGGCCTACGAGGCCGAGTACGCCTGACCCAGGCTGATCCGGACGACGGCGGGCGCGACCTCTTCGGCGCGGTAGGCGGCGATCTTGTGGTGGCCGTCGATGATCAGCTCGCGGTCGTGGTCGGCCAGCACGACCGCGACCGGGCGGTGACCGGTGCGGATGGCGGTCCGGTAGTAACCGACGCGGGCTTCGTCGGACGGCGGCCAGACGTCGGTGGGGGTGAGCAGCTGGTCTTCGGGCAGCCGTTCCGGGCCGCTCACGCGGTAATCGCCGTCGACGAGCAGGTCGAGGACCGGACCGAGCGTGGTGGCGAGCGGGCGGCGCAGCTGACCGGTGGCCAGCGCGATCCGCAACGACTGGGGCAGCTCCGCTCGCACTCGCGTGTTCACGTCGAGGAAACCCGTGCCACCGCTGATCGTCACCTTCTCCACGCCTATGAGGACGGGCGGCGGCGCGACATGGTTCCAGCTCTCACGCGGACGGGTGCACGGCGTGACGCGGGTCTCACCCGCGTGGCGGTACAGGACTTTCAGGACATCCGGAACCGCGCCCGGGTGCCCGGCCGGGCCTGTGCGAGCGCGCTCAGCGCACCCGCCCGCACGACGGCCGCGACGGGGTAGCCGCCGGTGGTCGGGTGGTCGGCGAGGAACACCACCGGTAGCCCGCTCGGCGGCACCTGGATCGCGCCCGTGACGACGCCTTCGCTGGGCAATTCGCCTTCGACGGCCCGGCGCAACGGCGTCCCGTCGAGGCGCAGGCCGACGCGGTTCGACTCGGCCGTGACCGTCCACCACGCCGACAGCCCGACGGCCGGGTCGTGGAGCCAGTCGTCGCGAGGGCCGAGCGTCACCGGCACCACGAGTTCGCCCGGCGCCGGGACGGGGACGACGACGTCCGCGCCCGCCGGGATCCCGGGCTCACCGAGTGGAAGCACATCTCCGCTCTTCAGCGGTGCGGGCCCGATGCCGGAGAGGACGTCGTGCGAGCGGCTGCCCAGCACCGGTTCGACGGTGATCCCGCCGGACACCGCCAGGTAGCAGCGCAGTCCGGTCGAGGGCGTGCCGACCGACAACGTCTGCCCGGCGCGGACCGGCACCGGCGTGTGAGAGCCGAACGAGCGGCCGTCGACCCGGACGTCGACCACCGGGCCGGTCACCGCCGCCGTCACCGTGGTCGTGAACCGCGCCGAGAGACCGCCGAGCAGCGCTTCGATGCCCGCGGCCGCCGGGGCGTTGCCGACGAGGCGGTTCGCGAGCCGCAGCGACGAGCCGTCCAGCGCGCCCGAGGGCGCCACGCCCAGGTGGGCGTAGCCGGGCCGGCCCAGGTCCTCGACCAGCGCGTACCGCCCGGGGTCGAGGACTTCCAGGGACCTCACCGGACGCTCCGGAAGCGGACGCGGTCGCCCGGCGCGAACAGTGCGGGCGGATCGGCGTGCGGGTCGAACAGCGTCGCCGAGGTGTGCCCGAGCAGCCGCCAGCCACCCGGCGATTCGCGCGGGTAGACGCCGGTGAACTCGCCCGCGAGCCCCACCGATCCGGCCGGGACGCGGGTGCGCGGGGATGCCAGCCGCGGCTGCCGCAATTCCGACGGAAGTCCCGTCAGGTAGCCGAATCCGGGCGCGAAGCCGGTGAACGCGACCGTGTAGACGGCTTCGGTGTGGAGCGAGACGACGGCGTCCGCGGAGATCCCGGCGTCCGAAGCGACCAGGGCGAGGTCTTCGCCGTCGTAGCGGACATCGAGCGTGACTTCGCGCGGCTCGCCGGCGGGCGGGTGCGTCAGATCGGCGCCGTCCAGCAGCGCCTTGACGGCGGCCACCCCGCCGACGACGAGCAGGCTGCGCGCGCCGGGAACGAGGTCGGCGACGCCTTCGGGGCGGGCGGCGGACACCGCGGCGTGGGCCGCCCGCATCTGGTCGAGGGAGTCGCAGTCCAGCAGGGCGGCGTCCTCGCCACACCGCCGCCAGCGCACGGCGTCAGCCGACGACGCGGCGCAGCAGGGCCGAGGTGTGCGGCTGCATCTCCTGGCCCATCATCGCGCGTTCCTCGACGTAGCCGAGGGAGCCTTCGATCAGGCCGTACAGCCGCTGAGCCGCGGTGACGTCCTTCGCCGTGGACGTGCGGATCACCGCGTCGGTGCCGAGCTCCCAGGACGTCTGGTTGCGCGGCTTGCCGTAGTACAGCTCGACGATGCCGGTGTTGTGCGTGAGCAGCAGCTCGAGCGTGTCGTCTTCCTGCGGCCGCCAGAACCCGGACTCGCGGGCGGCGGGGCGGATGACGTTGCCGTCGTCGTCGAGCAGCCACGCACGGGACTCGTGGACGAGGAACGGACGGCCGTCGTGCGAGATCGTCAGCTGCTGCGCGAACTTGCGCGGGCCTTCGATGGTCGGGTAGTCGACCTCGCCCTCACCGCGCCAGACACCGACGAGCGGCAGCAGCGCGAGGCAGGCGTCGTTGAGGTTCGGCCCCTCACGCAGGTTCGCGGTGTCATTGGGGATGGGCAGGTCGTCCCACAGCGGAAGATTGCGCTCGCGAGTGTTCTCCGCGCGCATCTCCGCTGCTGCGATGGCGTCGTCGCCGCTGGCGCTCATGGGTCAGCGCTGGTCCGCGTACAGGCGGTAGACGACGTACACGGCGAACCACGTGATCGCGACGCCGGCCAGCACCAGCAAGGTCGTAAACAGAGCTTCCACGCCCAGCAGGATAGTCCGCCGCCGCTCAGCGGGCCCGGCGCAGGGTCCTCGCGGTGAGCACGGTCACCGTCGGCCCGCCCGGCACGGGGACCCCGAAAGCCGTGAAGGCCACCTTGAGGAACTTCAAGTTCCTCAAGGTGGCCTTCACGGCTTTGGACTCAGGCGACCGAGATGGCCAGCTGGTGCAGGCCGGGCCCTTCGGCCGTGACGGACGCTTCACCGTTGCCGGTGCGGTGCAGCGCGCGCACCGTCCAGGCGCCCGGGGCCGCGTAGAAGCGGAAGTCGCCGTCGGCCGAGGAGACGACCTCGCCGGTGAAGTCGCCGCCGCCGTCCAGGAGCCGGACGAACGCGCCGCCGACCGGCCCGTCCGCGCCCGTCACCTTGCCCGCGAGCACGACCTGCCCGCGAGTGTCGTAGTCCGCCGGCGTGGCCTCCTGGACCGGTGCGCCGCAGCTGTCGTCAACCGCCATCACTTGGCTCCCAACTCGACCGGCACGCCGACCAGCGAGCCGTATTCCGTCCACGAACCGTCGTAGTTCTTCACGTCCTCGTGGCCGAGCAGCTCGTGCAGCGCGAACCACGCGATGGACGAACGCTCGCCGATCCGGCAGTAGGCGATGGTGCCCTTGCCGGCGTCGATGCCCTGCTCCTTGTAGAGCTCGTCGATCTCGCTCTCGGTCTTGAAGGTGCCGTCCTCGTTGGCGACCTTCGCCCACGGCACGTTCAGCGCGCCCGGGATGTGGCCGGGAACCTGGGACTGCTCCTGCGGCAGGTGCGCCGGGGCGAGCAGCTTGCCGGAGAACTCGTCCGGCGACCGGACGTCGACGAAGTTCTTCGCCCCGATCGACTGGACGACCTCGTCGCGGAACGCGCGCAGGGACAGGTCCTGGTCCTTGGCCTTGTAGTCGGTGGTGTCGCGCTTGACCTCGTCGGAGTTCAGCTCACGGCCGTCGAGCTCCCACTTCTTGCGCCCGCCGTCGAGCAGCTGGACGTTCTGGTGGCCGTAGAGCTTGAAGTACCAGTACGCGTAGGCGGCGAACCAGTTGTTGTTGCCGCCGTAGAGGATCACGCGGTCGTCGTTCGAGATGCCCTTCTCCGACAGGAGCTTCTCGAAGCCCTCCTTGGAGACGAAGTCGCGGCGCACCCCGTCCTGCAGGTCCTTCCGCCAGTCGAACTTCACCGCGCCCCGGATGTGGCCTCCGTCGTAGGCGGTGGTGTCCTCGTCGACCTCGGCGAACACGACGCCGGGGGTGTCCAGGTTCTCCTCGGCCCACTGGGTGGTGACCAGGACGTCTTCACGGCTCATGGGAAGCGAACTCTCTTTCTGGGTCGGAACTTCAGGACGCGCGGGCGGGGGTGAAGCGTTTGATGAGCAAGAACATTTCGCAGCCGAGGCAGAAGTCGAAGGCCGCGTTGAGGAAGGCCGCGAAGAGCGCGAACGCCGTCGCGACGATGCCGAGCGGGGTGACGTCGAGCGCGAAACCGATCGTGCCCACCAGGGCGAACACGAACCCGACGGCCTGGGCGAACCGCAGCGGGGCCGCGTCCTCCCGCTCGTCGGTCGGGCCGAGGCGCGGGGCCACGAGCGCGCGGTACACGATCGAGTAGGGCGCCGGCTTCAGCCCGATGAACGCGCCGATGGCGAACACGACGGTCTGGATCGCCAGCAACGGCCACCACTGGGTGACCAGGACGACCGCGAGCACGACCGTGGTCAGGATGGCGGCGAACCGCGGGCCCCGCGGGTCGACGGCCGGTCCGGCGGACATGGTTCCTCCAGCTGGAGCAGAGGGGGTGCGTGCGAACGGCACGCGTCAGCGGCATGAGGGCTGGGGTGGGACCGGACGTGCTTCAGCGCCGGTCGGTGCGAGCGCGACACAGGCTGCTGCGGACGCGGCAGAGGTCGACTGCGCGTCGCTGCGTCAAGAAGGTGGTCAGCCCGGTCACGGGTGCGAGGGTACCCAGAGCTCCCTCAGAGTGGGAACCACGTTCATACCTTGGGACGGTTCCCGGTACGTGGAACATGCCCTGGTCAGAGCGTCCGCGTCGTGAGATGGGGCCGCAGAGCGTCCAGCAGCTCGGGGCCCTTGGGGACGCCGCCGACGCGCAGCAGCTCCCGGCCGTCCGGGGTCAACGCGATCGTGGTCGGCGTCCGCAGCACGGACAGCGATTGCGCGACCTCCGGCTGGTTCGTCACGTCGAGCTCGACGTGGTGCAGGCCGTCGGTTCGCTCGGCCAGCGGCTCGAGCACGGCCTTCGCGTGCCGGCACGGCGCGCAGAAGGTGGTGGAGATCTGGACCAGCGTCACGGCGGACGCCGGGTCCAGGACGTCGGCGACGGGGCCGGGCAGCTCACGGGCAGGAGCCGCGTGGCCGCGGGCGGGCGGCGCGGGCTTCGCCACGCGCACCCGGCCGTTGCGGGCCTTCAGCAGCGCACCGGCGGCCAGCCCGGCCACCAGTACCGCCACGAGCACCCACAGCCCCGTCACCGGCCGCCTCCCTACTTGCTCAGCTCCGCGAACGACACGTTCGTCGCCTCGCCCTTGATCGTCACCGATCCGCTCTGCACCCGCACGCCGGTCGGGGTGACCGACAGCGGCAGGTCCTTCGTGTTGATCGACGCGTTGAAGTTCGGCATCAGCGCTTTCTGCACTGCCGACGGAACGACGGTGGTCTCCTGGTCATTCCCGAACTGCAGCCGCTTGGGGATGAAGTTGATCGCCCCGTCCTTCGCGTCGGCCTCGATCATCGCGAAGCAGAAGATTTCCAGATCCTTGCCCGCGAACTGAAGGTGTCCCGAAATGCGGACGCCGGTGCTCGACTCGTCCTGGTCGGCCTGGCCCTCGGTGGTGGCCGTCGTGGTCGGCGTCGGCTCGCTCTGCCCGCTGTCGCCGTTCTCGACGTAGTTCGTGGTCGCCGGCTCGATCCGCAGGTCCTTGATCTTGTCCAGCGGCGCGACGCGCGCCAGGTCGGCGGCCTTGATGGTGACGGCACCGGTCAGCTTGCCGATGGTGATCGCCTTCGTGTTGCCGTTCGTGAGGTCCGACAGCGGCGCGTTGACGTCCTCGAGCTCGGCGTTGAGCGCGACGTCCTGGAGCTTGTCGCCGACGGGAACGCCGGCGGCGGACACGCTGATGTGACTGTAGTCACCGCCCAGGGCCTGCGTGAGGAACGGGAAGCCGTGGATCGTCACCGACGGGTCGTCGGTCAGCTGCAGCTGCGTGCGGGCCTTCTGGGAGATCATGTGCTCCGCGTATGCGGCGGCCCCGAAATCGGCGCCGACCAGCAGCAGAACCAGAACGACGAGGGCGATCACCCAGCGCCGTGCGCGGCGTCCGCGGCGCCGCGCGTCCGGCCTCGGTGCGGGTCGGTCGTCCCGGGTCACGGGCCTGCTCACCATCGCGTCCGTACTCCTGTTCGTCGGGGACACCGGGGATTTCTCCAGGTGTGATCGATCCAGCAAGGGTTAGGTGCCCGGCCGTTCAGCCGCTATTCTCACTTAGCACCGGCAAACGCCACCCGTGAGGCGACGACTTGTGAAGGCGGTGCGGCTCATGAGCCTGGACCTTCTGGTACTGACGGCGGAAGCCGACGCCACTTCGGTGCTTCCCGCGCTGGACCTGCTGCCGCACACCGTACGCGTCCGCCCGCCCGAAGTGACCGCCCTGCTCGACGCGGGCCACCGGGACGTGATCGTCCTCGACGCCCGCAGCGACCTGGCCTCGGCGAAGAGCCTCTGCCGCCTGCTCAAGGGCGCCGGCGAGGACGAGGCGGCGACGCCGATCATCGCCGTCGTCGGCGAGGGCGGCCTGGTGGCGGTCAGCGCCGAGTGGCGCACCGACGACATCCTGCTGCCCACCGCGGGCCCGGCCGAGGTCGACGCGCGGCTGCGGCTGGTCACGACCCGCGACGGCGGTTCCGCCCAGGTCGACGCCGAGCTGCGGGTCGGCGAGCTCGTCATCGACGAGGCGACCTACACCGCCCGCCTGCGCAAGCGCACCCTCGAGCTGACCTACAAGGAGTTCGAGCTGCTCAAGTACCTCGCCCAGCACGCCGGCCGGGTGTTCACCCGCGCCCAGCTGCTGCAGGAGGTCTGGGGCTACGACTTCTTCGGGGGCACCCGCACGGTCGACGTCCACGTGCGGCGGCTGCGCGCCAAGCTCGGCCCGGAGCACGAGCAGATGATCGGCACCGTGCGCAACGTCGGCTACAAGTTCGAGCGGCCCGCCAAGGGCGGTGCCCGGGCGAACGTGCCCGCGCAGGCCGAAGCACCGGCCGAGACCCCCGAACTCGCGCACTGACGAACCCACGTTCACCAGGACGCGTTGACAGCCGTCGCGTTGCCTCCGCCGCGGGTACGGTCACGGGGTGAGCGGAGACGGGGAGTGGCGCCAGGAACTGGACGAGCAGCAGCTCGAGGACGTGCGCGGGCTGCTGGTGGCCGTGCGCGAAGCCGACGGGCGGCCCGAGGTCGAGCCCGAGGGGCCGCTGCCCGGTGAGTTCGACGGCGGTGAGCACCTCGTCGCCTGCGTCGAGGGCGAGGTCGTCGGCTACGCCCACCTCGACACCACCGGCGACTCCTTCGACCACCAGGTCGCCGAGCTGTTCGTGCACCCCGCCCACCGCAACCGCGGCTACGGCGCGAAGCTCCTCCAGGCCGTCGACGAGCGCGCCGCGGTCGGCTTCCGCGTCTGGGCACACGGCGACCACCCGGCGGCGCGGCAGCTGGCCGTGCGGACCGGCCTGGAGCGCAAGCGCGAGCTGCTGATCCTGCACGCCGACGCCGAGGGCGCGGACTGGCCCGAGCCGCGGCTGCGCGACGGCGTCTCGCTGCGGACGTTCGTGCCGGGGCAGGACGAGGACGCCGTCATCCGCGTCAACGCGCTCGCCTTCGACTGGCACCCCGAGCAGGGTGCGCTGACCGCCGGCGACCTCCGCGCCGACGAGGGCCGGCCGTGGTTCGACGCCGACGGCTTCTTCCTCGCCGAGCAGGACCGCGAAGTGATCGGCTTCCACTGGACGAAGATCCACGAGGCGACGCCGGGGCGGTTCGACGGCGAACGCGTCGGCGAGGTCTACGTCGTCGGCGTCGACCCGGCGGCCCAGGGCGGCGGGCTCGGCCGGGCGCTGACGCTCGCCGGGCTGCGGTACCTCGCGAGCCGGGGGCTGCGGCAGGTGATCCTGTACGTCGAAGGCGACAACGCGCCGGCGCTCGCGGTCTACACCAAGCTCGGGTTCACGCGTCACGAAACCGACGTCCAGTACGGTCGGTGACCACGATGGACACCGCGCGAACAGTCCGTCACGGTGTGCGAACGCGCAGGTCACGGCCGGGACACGGCACCCCATCGGGCTAGTAGCACTGCTCACATCCTGGGCCTTGTTCACTTTGCGTTCATGCGATGACGGCCGAGCGTCCACCAGGGCTGCCTAATGTCCGGATCCGGCGCGGTAGTACGCCGCGACGACCCGGTCAAGCTCCTGATGGAGGAAACAGCAGTGAAGATCATGCGGCCCCTGAGCGCGGTGGGCATCGTCGCGAGCGCCGCCCTCGTGCTCGCCGCCTGTGGTTCCGACCCCGCGGCATCCAACAGCAGCAGCTCGAACTCGGCTGCGGCACCCGCTGCCACCGGCACCGCCGACGTGGCGTGCGGTGGCAAGAGCCCGCTGTCCGCGGAAGGTTCGTCGGCCCAGAAGAACGCCATCGACATCTTCACGCAGCAGTACAGCAAGAAGTGCGCCGGCCAGCAGGTGAACTACAACCCGAGCGGTTCGGGCGCGGGCGTCAAGCAGTTCAACGCCAACCAGATCGACTTCGGCGGCTCGGACTCGCCGGTCACCGGCGCGGACCTCGAAGCGGCCACCAAGCGCTGCGCGAGCCCCGCCTGGAACATCCCGATGGTCGTCGGCCCGGTGGCCGTCGCCTACAAGCTTTCCGGCGTCGACAAGCTGACGCTCACCCCGTCGGTCATCGCCAAGATCTTCAGCGGCGCCGTGACCAAGTGGAACGACCCCGCCATCAAGGGCGTCAAGGGCAACGAGAGCCTGACCCTGCCGGACAAGGCCATCCAGGTCGTCTCCCGCGCCGACGAGTCGGGCACCACCGACAACTTCCAGAAGTACCTGGGCGCGGCGGCGAAGGCCGACTGGACCAAGGGTGCCGGCAAGAAGTTCAACGGTGGCGTCGGCAACGGTGCGCAGGGCTCCAACGGCGTCGCGACCGCGGTCAAGGCCGCCGACGGCGCCATCACCTACGTCGAGGGCGCGTTCGCCAAGGACGGCCTGACCCCGGCCCTCATCGACAGCGGCTCCGGCGGCGTCGAGCTCAGCGCGGCGAACGTGGCGAAGTCCCTCGACTCGGCCAAGTTCCTCAAGGACGGCACGAACGACCTCGCGCTCGACCTCAACGGCATCTACGCCAGCAACACCCCGGGTGCCTACCCGCTGCTGCTGACGACCTACGAGATCGTCTGCTCGAAGTACGCGAACGCGGATGTCTCGAAGGCCGTCAAGGCGTTCCTGACGGTGGCCGCCACCGACGGTCAGCAGCCGCTGTCCGCCAAGGGCTACGTGCCGATCCCGCAGTCGCTGCAGACCAAGGTCCTGGCCGCCGTCAAGGCGATCTCCTGACCGGCGTTGCGACTGACATCCGAGTGATAGAGGCTGGTCAGAACTAGCTGATGAGCGAGTCATCCTCGACGCGAACGCCCACCGGCGACCCCGGTGGGCGTTCGTCGTCCGCCACGACGCCCCCGGAGGTCCCGATTTCGGAGCAAGCAGCCCCGCCGGCGGCGCCCGAGCCGCCCGCGAGCGAGAAACCGAAGAAGGTGCGGCCCGGTGACCGCATCTTCCAGAACCTGACCACCGGGGCCGGGATCTTCGTCGTCGCCCTGATCGGCCTGATCGGGCTCTTCCTGCTCATCCAGGCGATCCCGGCGCTGCAGGCCGACAAGGCCAACTTCCTCACCAACCACGGCTGGTCGACCAACGACCCCGCGAACATGTCGTTCGGCATCCTCGACCTCCTCGAGGTCACGGTGGCGACGTCGCTCGTGGCGCTGATCATCGCGATGCCGGTGTCGCTGGGCATCGCGCTGTTCCTGACCCAGTACGCGCCGAAGCGGCTCGCGCGGCCGTTCGCGTACGTCATCGACCTGCTCGCCGCGGTGCCGTCGATCATCTTCGGCCTCTGGGGCATCCTGGTCTTCGCTCCGGCGATCGAGCCGTTCTCGCAGTGGATCAACGACACGTTCTCGTGGTTCCCGCTGCTGGCGCCCGGCAACGTCGCGCCGAGCGTGCGCGGCACGATCTTCACCGTCGGCATCGTGCTGGCCGTGATGATCCTGCCGATCATCACGTCGCTTTCGCGCGAGGTCTTCGAGCGGACGCCGACCCCGCACATGGAGGCCGCGCTGGCCCTCGGCGCGACGCGCTGGGAAGTCATCCGCACCACGGTGCTGCCGTTCGGCAAGGCCGGCTACATCGGCGCGTCGATGCTCGGCCTCGGCCGCGCGCTCGGCGAGACGATCGCGCTGGCCGTCATCCTGCTGATCCCGCAGGGCCGGAACTTCGACTGGAGCCTCTTCGACGGCGGGTCCACCTTCGCGTCGAAGATCGCCGCCAACTACAGCGAGTTCAACAACGAGATCTCGGCCGGCGCGTACATCGCGGCCGGTCTCGTGCTGTTCGTGCTCACGTTCCTCGTCAACTTCGCCGCGCGTTCGGTCATCGGGAAGAAGGTCGACTGACCATGACCGCCTTCATGCTCGAAGCGCCCGCGTCCACGCCGGCGTTCCAGCAGGTCAGCTTGGCCCGGAAGGTCAAGAACGGCGTCGCGACCACGCTGGTCTGGCTGTCGTTCCTGATCGCCGTCGTCCCGCTGGTGTGGGTGCTGTACACGGTCGTCGCGAACGGCATCAAGCGCATCCCGTACTCCAACTGGTGGTCGCAGGACCTGGGCAACTACCTGTCCGACGAGGTCGGCGGCGGTGTCCTGCACGCGATCATCGGCAGCCTGCTGCAGGGGCTCGTCTGCGCGATCATCGCGGTGCCGATCGGCATGCTCGTCGCGATCTACCTCGTCGAATACGGCCGCGGCAAGCTGGCCAAGGCCACGACGTTCATGGTGGACATCCTCTCCGGTGTCCCGTCGATCGTCGCCGCGCTGTTCATCTACGCGCTCTGGATCACCACGTTCGGCCTGCCGCGCAGCGGTTTCGCCGTGTCGCTGGCCTTGGTGCTGTTGATGATCCCGGTGGTCGTCCGCTCGTCGGAGGAGATGCTGCGGATCGTCCCGGACGACCTGCGCGAGGCGTCGTACGCGCTGGGCGTGCCGAAGTGGAAGACGATCATGAAGATCGTCCTGCCGACGGCCATGTCCGGCATCGTCGGCGGCATCATGATGGCCCTGGCCCGCGTCATGGGCGAGACGGCGCCGCTGCTGGTCCTGGTCGGCTACTCGGCCTACACGAACTGGGACATCTTCAGCGGCGAGCAAGCGGCCCTGCCGCTGCTGATGAACAACGAGCGCGTCACCAACTCGATGGATCCCGGCTCGGTCGGCTACGACCGGATCTGGGGCGCGGCTCTGACCCTGGTGCTCATCATCGCGCTGATCAACCTCCTCGCCACCGTGTTCGCGCGCCTTGTCGCCCCGAAGAAGAAGTGAGCTGTCAGCCATGGCAAAGCGAATCGACGTCAAGGACGTGGACATCTACTACGGCAAGTTCCACGCCGTGGACGGTGTCACCCTCTCGGTGCCGCCGCGCAACGTCACCGCGTTCATCGGCCCGTCGGGCTGCGGCAAGTCGACGGTGCTGCGGACGCTGAACCGCATGCACGAGGTCATCCCCGGCGCGCGCGTCGAGGGCGACGTCCTGCTGGACGGCGAGAACATCTACGCGTCGGCGGTCGACCCGGTGCAGGTGCGCCGCACGATCGGCATGGTGTTCCAGCGCCCCAACCCGTTCCCGACGATGTCCATCAAGGACAACGTCGTCGCGGGGCTGAAGCTGGGCGGCACCAAGGGCAAGAAGACCCTCGACGACATCGCCGAGCGCGCCCTGCGCGGCGCGAACCTGTGGAACGAGGTCAAGGACCGCCTGAACAAGCCGGGCGGCGGGCTGTCCGGTGGTCAGCAGCAGCGCCTGTGCATCGCCCGCGCGATCGCGGTCCAGCCGGACGTCCTGCTGATGGACGAGCCGTGCTCGGCCCTCGACCCGATCTCGACGCTGGCGATCGAGGACCTGATCGGGGAGCTGAAGAAGGACTACACGATCGTCATCGTCACGCACAACATGCAGCAGGCGGCACGGGTTTCCGACCAGACGGCGTTCTTCAACCTGGCCGGGGTGGGCCAGCCGGGGCGGCTGGTGGAGCTCAACGACACGGAGAAGATCTTCTCCAACCCGGACGAGAAGGCCACGGAAGACTACATTTCGGGGCGTTTCGGCTGAGTAGTCGTTGGGGGGAAGGCCTTCTCGCCGGCGCTCGGGGCCGGCGAGAAAGGCCTTTCTTTTGTCCTTTGTGGATAATGAAGCTGGAAAACAGTCCCCACGAAAGAAGCCCCTGACCAGGCGGCCAGGGGCTTCTTCCGGGAAACTCAGATGCCGTCGTCGGAGCCGTAGCCCGGCATCTTGCCGGTGACCACGAAGATCATCCGCTTCGCGACCGACACCGCGTGGTCGGCGTAGCGCTCGTAGAAGCGGCCCAGCAGCGTCACGTCGACCGCCGCGGCCACGCCGTGCGGCCACTCGCGGTCCATCAGGACCGTGAAGAGGTGGCGGTGGATGTCGTCCACCTGGTCGTCGTCGGACTCGAGCGACTTCGCCGCTTCGACGTCCTTCGTCTTGATGACCTGCTCGGCCGACCGGGCCAGCTTGACGGCGACCTCGCCCATCTCGGCGAAGTACGGCTTCACGGCCTCGGGCAGCACCGGATCGGGGTGACGGCGCCGGGCGGCCTTCGCCACGTGCAGGGCCAGGTCACCCATCCGCTCCAGGCTTTCCGCGGCGTGGATCGCCGCCAGGACGGTACGCAGATCGGTCGCCACGGGTGCCTGCAGGGCCAGTAAGGCGTAGGCCTGCTCTTCGCACAGCGCGCGGGCGTCATCGACCTTCACGTCGTCGCTGATGACCTGCTCGGCGAGACCGAGGTCGACCTCCAGCAGCGCGCGAGTGGCGCGCTCCATGGCGTCGGCGACCTGGACCGACATCCCGGCCAGGTTGACGGCGAGCTGTTCGAGTTCGACATGGTAAGCCTCACGCATGGTCCAACCCTACGGCCAACCGTGACCAAACACCTCATCGGCGAGTGAACCGCACGTGAACCCGGACTAACGATCCCTCGCGGATCAGCCCGTGGTGCCGGTCTTCTTGCTCGTCGAAGTCTTCGAAGTGGTCTTGGACGGCGACTTCGCCGTGCTCGTCGGCGTCTGCTCGCTCGGCGGGACCGGCGCGTTCGGGTTCGGCAGCGGAGTGTTGTTGCGCAGCGCGTCGAAGAGCGCCTTCGTCTTGCTGCGGACGAGGACCTCGTTGCCGCGGGTGTTGGGCAGCCCGACCGTCGGCACGGTCAGGAAGGTGATCTTCGACGAGTCGAGGCCCTTCATCGACTGCGCCAGCGTCATCATCTGCTTGACGCCGAGGTTGTCGCCGAAGGTGGCCTTGGCGAACGCCGTGATGAAGTCGCTGAGCTTGCCGGGGTCGAGCACGACGTCCGACGACATGACCTTCCTCAGCAGCGCGCCGATGAAATCCTGCTGCCGCTTGATTCGGCCGTAGTCGGACGTCTTGTCGCCCTTGACGTGCCGGGCGCGCACGAAGTTCAGCGCCTGGTCGCCGGAGATCGTCACGTCGCCGGTCTCGAGCAGCACCTTGCCGAGGACGGTGTCGTCGATCGGGATCTCGTTGTGGACGGTGACGCCGTGCACCGCGTCGACCATCTCTTTGAAGCCGTTGAAGTCGATGCCGACGAAGTGGTTGATCCGCAGACCCGTGATCTGCTGGATCACCTTGGTGATGCAGGGCGGCCCGCCGACCGCGTAGGCGGTGTTGAGTTTCGCGATCTTCTGCGCGGCGACCTTTTCGTCGGTCGTCTTGCTCTGCGCCGGGTCCCAGCGCTGGCACTCGGGCCGGTCGATCTCGAGGTCGCGCGGGAACGACGTGACGACGACCCGCTTCCGGTCGGCCGGGATGTGCGCCACCATCACGGTGTCGCTCCGCGCGCCGGGAGTGCTGTCGGCGGTGCCGACACCTTCCTCGTCGGACGCGCCGTCGCGGGTGTCGGAGCCGACCATCAGGAAGTTCTCGTCGTTGGCCTGCGCCTCGGCGTCCTGGATGTCGGACGAGTTTTCGTCGAGCGCGGAGATCTGGGTGAACTTGGCGTCGAAGTAGGTCTGCGCGCCCCATGCGCCGCCGATGCCGAGGAAAACGAGACCGGCGACGACGGCCGCGGCGATCCGGCCGAACCGGACCGAACGCTCGATCTTCCGCGCCTTCTTCTCCTGCAGCCGGGTCTGCGCGGCCATCTCGGCGGCGTCGGCCTGTTCATCGGGCGACGGGGTCGGCGCGACGACGCGCTGAAGCGCCGTGCGAGTGCTCTCGATCAGCGACGCCGGCGAGAGCCGCTCACGGCGTTCGCGGCGCTTCGCCTCTTCGGCGTTCATCTCGTCGTGGGCGGCCGAGAACCGGGCGAGAGTGTGGTCGATCTTGCGGCGGTACTGCGTCGCCTCGTCGATCGCTTCCATCTCGTCGGTCATGGTCAGCGGGTCGAGTTCGGCGCGCGACGGCACCGCGCCCGGACGGCGTATCGGGGCGTCGCCCGCGGACCGGCTCGACGCGGCCGCTTCGGGCGCGGGTCGTGGCGGCGCGGGGGCCGCGGCGTCCGGGCGCTTCGGCGTCGGCGAGTCCGGGGTGGGCCGCACGCGCGCGGCTGCTTCGGGTGCCGCGGGGCCGTCGACCGCCGGACGTCGAGGTACTGCGCCGTCGGCGGGGGCCGCGGGGCGGCGGGGTGCGTCGGCGGCGGAGCGCTGTGGTGCGGGTCCGTCGGCCGGGGGACGCTGCCGGGCGGGGCGGCGGGGGCCGTCTTCGGCGGGGGGCTGCTGCGGCGCGGCGCCCTCCACGGCCGGGCGCCGGCGGGCGGGACGGGAAGCGACCCCGCCATCGGCTGGGCGTTGGGCGGCGTCAGGCGCACCGGCGGCGCGCTGACGGGCGCTGTCGGGGCGGCGAGGCCCGTCGTCGGCCGCGGGACGCTGAGGTGCGGCGGCCGCGGGGCGCTGGCGAGCGGCGCTCTCCGGGTGGCGGGGCGCGCCACCCTCGTCGGCGGGGCGCTGGGGAGCGGCGCCGTCCGGAGCGGCCGCAGGGCGGCGGAGACGTCGGGGCGGCTGAGGCGCGGCGGCCGTCTGCTGCGGGCCCGGGTTCGCCGCCGGCGGGCGGCGCTGGAGCGGAGCCTCGGGTGCCGGGGCGGCCGTCGTGCGGCGCGGCTGACGCGGCCGCGGCGGGCGCGGTTGACGAGTGGCGTCCGTGGGTACTGGGTCCTCGTCGGGTTCCGCCGGTCGCGCCGCACGCGAGCGCGGCGGAGCGGGTGGTTCGGCGGCGTGAGCGCGGTGTCCGGGCTGCTCGGGACGGTCCTCGCGGGCCGGGAGCGGGCGAACGCCCGTGGACTTGGCGACTACGTCCGAGACGCTGATCCCGCCTTGGTCCTCCATCGACCGGCGTCTACCGGTGCGGGGCCGTGCGGGACCGTCCGAACGGCGACCGGTTCCCGGGCTGTCGTGCTCGTCCGGCACTCGGTCTCCTTTCGCGCGATCGAAGGCGGGTTCGTGACTTGGCCGTCTTCCCCCGCGAGAGATGATCGTTCCCCCGGAGGTTTTCGTTATCGTACGGATACCCCCCGTTCGTGACGACACCCTCCCGGAATTTTCTTCACCTTGAGTCGACGAACGGCCGCTGGCCGTCGACAAACGGGTGACGGGTGCCCGCAGCTTTCCGGGGTAATGGGAGGTTTACGTTACTCAGAGTGGGTTATTAACTGCGTGCTTTGCGCGTCGTGATAAGCCACTTTGTTCCGCCCGGCCCGTTTCGCCGCGTAAAGCAGGTCGTCCGCGCTGCGCAGCTGGCGCTCGGGCGGCGTCGGGGCGTCCGGCCCCTCGTGGGCGAGCCCGGCGCTGATGGTCACGTGCAGCCCCGGCTGGAGTTCTGACCAGGGGTGACGAGCGACGCGCAAGCGGGCGTCGTCGACGACGCGCACCGCGTGCCCGGCGTCGACGCCGGGCAGCCACAGCACGAACTCCTCGCCGCCGTAACGGGCGCAGAAGGCCTCCGGCGGCAGCCCCTCCTGGAGTAGATCGGCCACCCGTCGGAGGACGCGATCGCCGACGAGGTGACCGTACGTGTCGTTCACGCGCTTGAAGCGGTCGAGATCGACGAGCGCGATCCCCAGCGCCGGCCGCGGCCGGGCGGCCAGCCGATCGGCGAACGGTCCGTACAAGCGCTCGTCGAGGTAGCGGCGGTTGTAGCTCGAGGTCAGCGCGTCGCGCAGGCTGCCGTCACGCGCGATGTCCAGCGCGGAGCGGAGGTGCTGGTAGGCGCGCCGCCAGTCGCCCTGGGTCGCGAAGAGTGTCGCGACGGCCTCGTGGAGACGCAGCAGGTCCGGTTGCTGCGGGTTCCGGCGCAGCACGCCTTCCTCCCCGGCGACCATGCCCACCTCCACCACGCATTGGTTGTCGTCGTAGTGGAGGCCGCCCTTGAGACGCGAGTGCGGACGAAGGTGAATTTAGCTCAAACGGGGACTACGACAGTGACTCTCCGGAGTTTTGCCATCAGAGTCCGGAGAACGGCTCGATCCCCTTGAGCTGGGAGAACTGATCCTTGGCCCAGTAACTCACATTAGCCGTCTCGTCGTTCAGTAGCTCTTGGTAGTCGGTCCAGGCGACCCAGCGCCACTCGCCGACCTCGGCCGGGTTCGGCTCGGGCTCGGCCTCGGTCCACGCGGCGAAGACCGGGCAGAACTCGTTCTCGACGATCCCCTGGAACGGCGGCGTCCGGTAGCGGTAGCCCGGCAGCACGCAGTGCAGCCCGGACAGCGACGGCAGCCCGATCTCGTAGGCCGCGCGCCGGCGGACGGCGTCCTCGAGGGACTCGCCCGGCGCGGGGTGACCGCAGACGCTGTTCGTCCAAACCCCGGGCCAGACCTTCTTGTGCAGCGCGCGCTGGGTGATCAACAGCGCGTTGTCGCGGCGTCGCAGGACGTAGCACGAGAAGGCCAGGTGCAACCGGGTGTGCTCGTGGTGACTGGCCAGCTTCGGGCCGGTCTCGCCGGTGGGCACGCCGTCCTCGGTGACGAAGACGACCTGCTCGGTCTCGGGTTCGGTCACGGTATCCACCGCCTCAGTGAACACGACGGGCCGCCGTGCCTCGTACCGCGAGGCGGGTGGGTTACCGGTGGTCCGCCCGGCCGGGTGACGGGCCGCTACCGCGCGTCGAGGTGCTCGACGATGAGCGAGGTGACGGCCTCTGGTGCCTCTTCCGGCGCCCAGTGCGTGACGTCTTCGAGCATCTCGAACCGGAAGGGCCCGGTGACCCAGTTCGCCGTGTCGAGCGCGGCGGTCGAGCCGAAGGAGACGTCCTCGGTGCTCCAGATGTACAGCGTCGGCACGGAGATCTTGCCGATCTTCCCGCCCGGCCGGCCCGCGCGGTACCAGTTGAGGGCCGCGGTGAGCGCGCCCGGCTCGGTGAGCCGTCCGACGTAGTCGTCGATCTTGGACAGCGGGATCCGGCGCTCGAACATGTCCCGCAGCGCGCGGGCGTCGTTCTCCAGCATCCGGCGCTCGGTGACGCGGGTCTGCCGCCACTCGGTCATGTAGCGCGTCCGCAGGTGCTGGTCTTCGTCGGTCTTCATGGCCTCGGCGAGCGCGGCCGGGTGCGGCGTCGAGACGACGGTGAGGCTGCGCAGGCGTCCGGGGTGCGCGTCGGCGGTCCACCAGGCGACGGCCCCGCCCCAGTCGTGCCCGACGAGGTCGAACTCCGTCCAGCCCAGCCGGTCGGCGATCGTGACGACGTCTCCGACGAGGTGGTCGATCGAGTAGTCGGTCGCCGGCTCGGGCCGGACACCGGGCGAATAGCCCCGCTGGTCCGGCGCGACGGCCCGGTACCCGAGCACCCCGAGGGTGGCGACCTGGTGCTCCCACTCGACGGCGGCCTCGGGGAAGCCGTGCAGCAGCAGCACGGGCCGCCCGTCTTCGGGCCCGGCGGCGATGGCGTCGAAGGAACCGGCTTCCGTGGGGATGCTGATGTGGTCGATCACGGGCCCGAATCTACTTCGCCCGGTTGAACGGGAGGTCAATGGTCGTCGGCAGTCCGCACCAGGCGGCTGCCGGGACCCAGCAGGTCGGCGCCGACCGGCTCGACGAGCTCGCTGAACTGGATACGAAGTCCGGACCGCCCGGCGAGCGGCCGCAGGTCGAGCCGTCCCATCCCGGTCACCGTGAGCGTTTCGAGCTGGTCGAGCCCGGTCAGCGGAGCGAGGTCCGGGATGCGGTGCAGATCCCGCAGCCGCAGATCTTGCAGCTGTCGGAGCCCGGACAGCAACGACAGGTCGGCAAGGTCGGTGGCGGTCAGGTCAAGCAGCTTCAGTCCGGTGAGGCCCGCGATCGGCGTCGGATCCGCCGGTGGGCACGCGATGAGGCGCAACCGCCGCAGGTCGGCGGCCCACCGGCTGAGCAGCGATACGTCTTCGAGGGCTTTGCAACCCAGAAAAGCGAGAGAGGCCGGTGCGGTCAAGAACGCGAGTGGTGTCAGGTCGCTGAGCCGGAAGACATGACTCAGCGACAACGACCGCAGGCCGGTCAGCGGCACCAGGTCGGCCAGCTCGGCCGGATCGTGGATCCAGCTCAGCTGAAGGTGCTTCAAGCTGGGTAACTCGGCCAGCGCCGACCAACCGTGGGTGGCGACCCGGACTTCGATCGAGCGCAGCCCGCGGACCTCGGCGAGTGGGCTGAGGTCCGTCGACTCCCGCAACGGGGGCCCGGTCAGGGTCAACTGGGTCAGCCCGGCGCCCGAGAGTGAGGGCAGATCGTAGCCGGCGATGTCCTCGACCACGAGCGAATCGAGCCGGGGCAGCTCGCGCATGAAGTCGAGTTGCCCGTAGCCGTCCGCGAACCGGCACCGCAGCCGGGTGAGATGACGGAGGCGAGGCAACATCACCAGCTTCGCCGGGTCGTACAAGCTGAGGTAGCCATCGAACAGAGGCGAATCGGCCAGTACCCGTTCTGCATACTCCATGGGCTCGAACTGTGCTTCGGCCGCGAGGAGTTCACTAACGGCTTGGGGGTCGCTGCTTTCGCGGTGCCGCGCGATCAGGTCGAGCGCCCCCGGGCCGCCGATGAGGGCGGCCGCGCGGACGAGAAACGGAACCTGTGGTGGCTCCGGATCACAGTCGGCCAGTAGGTCCAGCACGAATTCGCCTGCCGCAGCCAGCGCCTCCGCCACCTCGGAGCTCTTCGGCGGGATCAGGGTGCTGGCCCGATCCTCGATCTCGTTCCGCAGCCGCTCGCTCAGCTCGGGCGAAGTCTCCAAACAAGCCAGTGCCACCAGATCCAGCTTCAGCCGCTGCGGCTCTTCCGCGTCCCAATTCAGGATCCCGTCCAGCAGGTGTTCCCGCTGCGCGGGATGGGCGTGGCCCGCGGCCAGCACCACCACTTCGCGCCACTCGTCGAGGTGTGCGTTGGCCGTCAGGACACCGATGTCGTCCTCCTCGACCGCTGCCTGCGCGGCCAGGTACTCCTGGAACGTCCGGTGCACGAAGTCGATGCGGCCCGGGAGCGGTTCACGCAGCACGCCACCGCGATCCAGCAGGTGGCGGAACACTGTTCGCGGGCTGACGTCGATCTGGCCCATCGAACGCAACTTCGCCGCGACGCGGGCTTCGGCGTCGGCCGCCGGGACGTCCGTGTGGCCGTTGCGGACCAGCCAGTACGCCAAGTTGCGCAGCAGCACCAGCTTTTCGGTCAACGAAAGCCGGATGGTGGCATCGATCCGCCGTTCGGCGTCGCGGCTGTCGAGGAGCATGCGCAGCGCGACGTCGTACAGCTCCATGCGGTTGTCCGGCAAGCGCCCGCTGCCTTCGTGGTGCAGGGCGCAGAGCAACGCGCACAGCAGCGGGTTCTCCGCCAGCCGCCGCAACGCGCTCCGGGCGCCGATGACCGCGATCAGGGCGTCACCGCGGTCTTCGAGGGCGGGCATCGCCGCGTGCCAGCGCGTGACGAACGTCCGGACGTCGCGGGGGGTCATCGGCTGGAGGCGGACCTCGGTGAACCCCTCGCCGCGCAGCCAGTCGGGGGCCACCGCGGCCGGGCGGGTGGTGACGACGAACCGGGCGCGGGGGAACGCGCCGATGAGTTCGCGGAGTCATTCGCGCACTTCGCGGCGGCGCTCGTCCGGAAGCTCGTCGAGGCCGTCGACGAGCAGGACGCCGCGGCCGCGGCGCAAGCGCTGCTGCACCCAGCCGGCCGGCATCTCGTCGGCGATGTGCCGGCCGACCTCGTCGAGGAAGTGCTCCGGCGCCGGCAGCGGCGACCGGCCGAACCGCCGCAGCCGCACCAGGAACGGCTCCAGCTCGGCCCAGCCGTCGACCCCGTGAAGCTGCCGGCTCGCACACTGGACGGCCAGCCACTGCAAGAGCGTCGTCTTGCCGGACCCCGCCTCGCCGCGCAGCAGGATCCGTGCGGATCGCGGCAGGACGTGCTCGATCCGGTCGCCGGCCGCGACGTCCTCAGCCGAGGTGACGTTCAGGCTCAGGTACGCCACCGACAGCGGGTACAGCCGGGTCGCGTCGGTCAGGCCCGCGCCGAACAGGGCCATCCGGTCGAGCGCCGTGACCACCTGGCGCCGGAAGTCCGCCGCGAAGTCGTCCGGGTGGCGGCGTTCCGGCAGCGCCGCCAGGACGTTCCGGACCGTCTCCAGGATCTCCGTCTCCCGGCGGAGCACCTCGACGAGCGCGCCGGGCTGGAACCGGGGCAGGGTGCTCGTCACCTGCACCAAGTACGCACAGCACTCCCGGAGCACCCGCCGGTACAGCTCGGTCGCGTCGGCCGACAGCAGGGACGGGACGCCCGGGACCGTCCGGAGCAGGTAGCGGAAGAGGAACGCGGCGTCGAGGTCGGTGGCGAACAGGTCGTCGTCCGTCAGGGCGGCGCGGTCGAACGTCTCGCGCGCCGCGTCCACCGCCGCCGCCCGCTCGTTCTCCGGCAGCGCGCGGAACTCGACGTCGATGAAGGGCAGCAGCCGGTCGGCGACGCGGGACTCGAGGTTCGTGAACAGCAGGCGGAGCTTGCGGCGGTCGTTGAGGCCGCCGACCTGCTTCTCCAGCAGGTCGAACACCTTGGCCGTGGCGTCGGCGGCCACCGGGCGGTCGCCGAGCCAGAGCTTCGCGGCGGCCTTGACCACCGCGGTCGTCAACGCGATGGCCGAGGCTTCGAGGCTCACCGAAGCGAGCCTAGCCGAGCACCTCGTCGGTCGTGGCCACCTTCACCAGCGGCCCGTACAGCCGCATGATGTCCAGCGCCTTCGCGTGGCTCACGTCGTCGACGCCCGCGCACGCGTCGGACACCACGGTCACCGACACGCCCGCGTCCGCCGCCGCCAGCGCCGTCGACAGCACGCAGCAGTCCGTCGACACGCCCGCCAGCACCAGCCGGGCGCCGCCGACGCGCGTCGCCAGGCGCGGGGTCCACTTGCCGAACGTAGTCGCGTCCACTGTGGACTTCGGTTCGAACTCGGAGATCACCTGGTACAGCGGTGCGTCCGGCGGCCGCAGCGCGAACGGCCACTGCTCGTAGTACTGCTTCCACGCCCCTTCCGGGCGCGAAGGCGCGATGAACCGCGTGAACACGACGTCGTCGCCGAACGCCGTCACCAAGCGGTGAATCGGCGGCAGCACCTCGGCGATGCGCGGGGTGAACCACTCGCTCGCCGGAGTGGCGAACACGTTCTGCAGGTCGATGACCGCCAGTACGGACCTCACGCCGCCTCCTGCGAGCGGACGCGTTGGCGCGTAAGCAAAGTGACGACGAAACCGAGCGCCAGCGCCAGCAGCACGCCGAGGTTCGCGTACGCCCACGAGCCGTCGCGCCCGCCGAGCCCGAACGGTTCGAGGAGGTAACCCTGCCACCGCAGCCAGCCCGCGGCCGTGTTCGTGACCAGGCCCCAGCCGAGCGCCGTCGCCACCAGCACCAGCGCGATCGGCCCCCACCGGACGTCGCCGTAGCGGCCGGCCGGGTCGAACAGGTCCGGCTCGGCGTAGTCGCGCCGGCGCAGCAGGACGTCCGCGAGCATCACGCCGCACCACGCCGCCACCGGCACGCCCAGCGTGACCAGGAAACCCTGGAACTGGTACAGGAATTCGCCGCCGAAGAACACGATGTAGACCGTGCCGAGGATCATGAGCACGCCGTCGACGAGCGCCGCCACCGGCCGCCGCACGCGCAGCCCGGCCGACAGCAGCGCCAGCCCGGACGAGTAGATGTCCAGCACCGCGCCGCCGACCAGCCCGAGCACCGCGACGAGCGCGAACGGCACCAGGAACCACAGGGGCAGCACCGTCGTGAGCGCGCCGATCGGGTCCTTCGCGATGGCGCCGTTCAGCTCGGTGGAGGAGCCCGCCAGCAGCAGCCCGAACACCAGCAGCACCAGTGGCGCCACCGAGGCACCGAACGTCGTCCAGCCGACCACGCCGCGGCTCGACGACGACCGCGGCAGGTAGCGCGAGTAGTCCGCGGCCGCGTTGACCCAGCCGAGGCCGAAGCCGGTCATCAGGAACACCAGCGCGCCGACCCACTGCTGCGCCGAGCCGGCCGGCAGCGCGCTGACGGCGTCCCAGTGCACGTCGCCGACGACCAGGACGACGTAGACGACCGTGAGCACGCCGGTGATCCAGGTGATCCACGTCTGCAGCTTCATGATCGCGTCGAAGCCGAGGACGCCGGCGGCGACGGTCAGCGCGGCGACGACGACCAGCGCGATCACCTTCGTCGGGGTCCCGCCACCCCAGCCGAGGCGTTCGAAGACCGTCGACGTCGCGAGCGTCGCCAGCGCGGTGAGCACGGTTTCCCAGCCGACGGTGAGCAGCCACGAGATCGCCGACGGCAGCCGGTTGCCCCGGACGCCGAAGGCCGCGCGCGAGAGCAGCATCGTCGGCGCCGACCCGCGTTTGCCCGCGATCGCGATGAACCCGCACAGCAGGAACGAGAACAGGATGCCGACGACCCCGGCGACCAGCGCCTGCCAGAACGAGATGCCGAAGCCGAGGGTGAACGAGCCGTAGCTCAGCCCCAGCACCGACACGTTCGCGCCGAACCACGGCCAGAACAGCTGCCGCGGCCGGCCGCGGCGCTCGGCGTCGTCGATCACGTCGAGGCCGTTGGTCTCCACCTTGAGCTTCCGGGTGCCCGCTTCGGTCATCGCCCGTCCCCTGTGGTCAGTAGGTGGTCCGACTCTGCCCGGTCCGGCGTCGCAAGGCGAGCAACTCGTCGACGAGCGGCCCGAATTCCAGGCGATTCACCGACAGCACGGTCTCGACGACGTCGGGGCGGAAGGCACCCACGCCGTGCGCGGCGCCGAGCATCGCCCCGCAGATCGCGGCGACGGTGTCGGTGTCGCCGCCGAGCCCGGCGGCCAGGCGCAGCGCGGCCGGCGGGTCGTCGCCCATGGCCTCGGCCAGCGCGAACGCCGCCACGACGGACTCCTGCGACGCGACCGACGTGCCGATCACCCGGGCGACCGCGTCGGCGACGGCGGCCGGTGCCATGCCCCGCACCCAGCCGCGGGCCCAGCGGATCCGGGCGGCGATCTCCCCGCCGGGCGCCCAGTGCCCGCGTTCCCCGCCGACGACGGCCGCGCGCTCGCCGGCGTCGAGCGCTTCGGACAGGCTCGCGCCTTCGACGCCCGCGGACACGGTGGCCGCGACCGCGGCGGCCGACGCGATGCCGAGGCTGGTGTTGTGCGTGACGCGCGCGGTCGCGGCGACGGCGTCAACCAGCGTGTGGAGGTCGTCGGAGGGGGTCGCGATGCCGACCGGCGTGACGCGCATGGCGGCGCCGTTGGTCGTCCCGGTGCGGCCGGCCTCTTCGGCGGGGACGCCGTCCTGGAGGCGCGAGAGCGCGCGTTTCGTCGACGGGCCGAGGAGGTCCGCGGAGCCGCGGCGGATCATGTCCGCCTCCCAGATGAGCAGGGCGTCGGCGAAGACTCGCGGCTCGACGGTGCCGCGGCCGTCGATGAGCAGGCGGGCCAGCAGGACGGCCTGCTCGGTGTCGTCGGTGACCGACCCGGCGGGCATCGACGGCGCGACCGGCTGCTCGGCGACGGCGGTGAGCAGCCCGGTGACCGGCCCGTAGGCGGCGGCGATGGCGGCGCGGGACATGGACTGCGTCGGCATGCCGAGCGCGTCGCCGACGGCGAGCCCGGTGAACGCGCCGAGCGCCCGGTCCCGCGCGTTCACCGGTGTCCGAAGGTGAGGTGGAACTGGAACCGGTCCGGGTCCAGGAGGCTCACGACCCGCTCGACGAGCCGGCCCTCGACGTCGATCGAAGTGCGTTCGGCGCGGAGGAAGAGCTCGCCGACGCCGCGGCCGAGGAGCCCGGCATCGGCGGCGTCGAGGCGTTCGGTGCTGATCCACTGGTCGCCGCCGACGGAGATCCGCCCGGCGGCTTCGAGGGTCTTGGTGAGGGAGCCGTCCCGCAGGCCGGTCTCGGGGAGGTCGGCGAGCACACCGGCGGCGGAGACGGTGGCGGTCTCGAGTGAGACGCCGCGGTCGTGCTCCCGCCGGAGCCGCCGCACGGCGACGTAGGTCTTCTCGCCGAACTCCTCTTCGAGGGCCCGGTCTTCGACGGTCTCGATGCCGAGGAGCTGGGTGGTGACGGGCGCCCCGGCGTCGGCGAGGGCGCGCGCCCAGCCGATCCGCTGGTCGAGCTGGACGCCGTCGAAGGTGACGAACGACCCGACGCCGGCCTGGGTGGAGATCAGTTCGAGCTGCTGGAGCTCGGAGAGGGCGCTGCGGACGGTGCCGCGGCTGACCTGGTACTGCTCGGCCAGCTGGTTCTCGCCCGGGAGCCGCTCACCGTGGGCGAGCCGGCCCGAGCGGATCAGGTCGGAGAGGTCGCCGACGAGCTGCTGCCGCTTGCTGTACATGTACACACCTGTACACGCTGCGTTCGTGCTGGTCAAGCGGCGACGAGCTGCTTCACGTCGGCTTCGGCCGCGCGGGCCACCATCTCGCCGGCTTCCTTCGCGGCCGCGCCGGCGATGACCATGATCAGCGCGATGAAGCTGCTGCGACGCAGGACGGTGACGAACCTTCCGTTGTCCCGCAGGCGATCCCACGCCGCTTCGTGATCGGCCTTGCCGTGGGTGAGGAAGGGGCGCAGGCCCTTCGTCATGATCGGCTGCGCGGTGAACGCGGAGAGCAGGATGACGAGCCCGGTGATCCCGCTGCCGATCGAGTCCTTGGCGATCATCATGCGGGCGTCCCCGGAGACGAAGGTCAGCAGCATCCCGACGACATTGGTCACGAGCACGACCAGCGCGAGCCCGTTGATGGTGCGGTTCTTGGCGAACTGGTGGAGGGTCCGGGCCAGCGGAAAGACACCGGAGAGGGCGAGTGCGGTGAAGTCGCTCGCGCCGAGCGAGTGGAGTCCGTAGTAGACGCCGAGGGGGACGCCGATTTCCACGCCGAGGGTCTTGAGCAGAGCGGCGGGTGCGTTGTCGTTCGTCATGCGGAAAGCTTGTCGCGACGCGGGGTTTCGCGGAGATGCGATCCGCCACGATCGAGGGATGACAGATGTCACGACCTCACGTTCGGCCCGGCCGGGTCGTCGTATGGGTATGGCGACCTTCCTGCGTTTCACGATCGGCCTGCAGACCTTGGCCGTACTTCTCTCGTCGATTACCGCCGGCCTGCTGCTGACCACACCGAACGGACATTCGCTGCATAGCGCGGCGGCGTACACGGTGTTCGTGGTGGCGATGGTCCACGTGCTGGCCGCCGTCCTGGCGTGGCGACCGGGCGGCGGCTCACCCCGGCCGATCGTCTCGGCGACCGTGTTCCTCGGGCTCGTGCTGGCGCAGGTGGCGCTGGGGATCGCGCACGTGACGGTCGTGCACGTCCCACTCGGTGTGCTGCTGTTCGGGGCGAGCCTGCTGCAGCTCAGCCGCCGGAGTGCATGTCTTCCGCCTCCGGAACGCAGTCGTCGTCCGGATCGTCCAGCCAGCCGTGTGGCAGCGTGACCTTGCCCGGCGACCCCTGCCGCCCACGGGGGCCGTCGGCGTTGTCCGGGAACGGGGCGTCGTGGTCGAGGCGGCCGATGAGGTCGTCGAGCTCGGTCACGCTGGAGACCATCGCGAAGCCGCGGCGCAGTTCGGAGCCGACCGGGAAGTTCATGAAGTACCAGGCCATGTGCTTGCGCAGGTCGCGCAGGGCCTTGGTCTCGCCGTCGTGCTGGATGAGCAGCTCGGCGTGGCGGCGCAGGACCCGTGCGACCTCGCCGAGGTTCGGCGGCGTCGGCAGCGGGCGCCCGGCGAACGCGGCCTCCAGCTCGCCGAACAGCCAGGGCCGGCCGAGGCAGCCGCGGCCGACGACCACGCCGTCGCAGCCGGTTTCGTCGACCATGCGCAGCGCATCGGCGGCGCTGAAGATGTCGCCGTTGCCGAGCACCGGGATGCTGGTCACGGCTTCCTTGAGGGCGGTGATCTTGGACCAGTCGGCCTGGCCGGAGTAGCGCTGCGCGGCGGTGCGCGCGTGCAGGCTGACGGCGGCCGCGCCCTCGGCTTCGGCGATGCGGCCGGCGTCGAGGTACGTGCGGTGGTCGTCGTCGATGCCGATGCGGAACTTGACCGTGAACGGCACGTCCCCCGCCGCGCGAGCGGACTCCCGGACGATCGCTTCGAACAGCTTCCGCTTGAACGGCAGCGCCGCCCCGCCGCCCTTGCGCGTCACCTTCGCGACGGGGCAGCCGAAGTTGGAGTCGACGTGGTCGGCGAGGCCCTCCCCGACGATGATCCGGACGGCTTCGGCCATGGTCTTCGGGTCGACGCCGTAGAGCTGCATGGACCTGGGCTTTTCGTTCGCCCCGAAGGTCATCATGTGCATGGTCCCGGGGTGCCGTTCGACGACGGCGCGGGCGGTGATCATCTCGCACACGTAGATGCCGGCGCCGTACTCGGCGCACAGCTGCCGGAAGGCGACGTTGGTGATGCCGGCCATCGGGGCGAGCACGACCGGCGGATCGACCTGGTAGGGGCCGATCTTCAGGGCGGGCTTGCTCAGGGTGGCGGTCACGTCCTCCATTGTCGCCTGTGGTGTCGATCACGTCGACCAGGGGCGGTCAAGCGACGAGGTCGTCCCAGCGGACCAGGATCGCCGTGGCCAGGAGGCCGGCAACGATGATCTTGATCAGGACCGTGCCGGTGGTCAACCCGGTGAGCGCCGTGAAGTCCAGCAGCACGCTCGCCACGAACGCCGCCGCGAGCACCTTCGCGCCCCAGCGTCGCCGGAACGCGAGCGCGACGACGCCGACCAGCTGGATCGCCGTCGCGAACACGCCGAGGACGAACCACGGCGACGGGTCCCCGCCGTGGTCGAGGTCGTCCGCCAGCACGCTGATCGCGGCGATCAGGAGCACCACCGTGCCCAAGCCGAAGACGGCCAGCATCACCGGCAGGAAGATCCGGCCGGCGCCGACGGGCGTGGCGCGTTCGGGAAGGCGGCGACGGGGCACAGCGAGCCTCCGCTCGGGTGGGGAACCCTCACTCTGCCCGACCGGCGGAGCGGATATCCACCGTGGTTTTGCCGCCACCGGTTGGCCGTAGGGTTCTGACATGACCGACAAGCCCCTGCGCTGGGGAATCATGGGGACCGGCGGCATCGCCGGCGCCTTCGCGGAAGACCTGAAGCTGACCGACTCCGGTGTCGTCGCCGCGGTGGGGTCGCGCACGGCCGAAAGTGCCGGCGCCTTCGCCGAGCAACGAGGCATCCCCACCCGGCACGGCAGCTACGAAGCCCTCGCGAACGACCCCGACGTCGACATCGTCTACGTCGCCACCCCGCACCCCCTGCACCACGGCAACGCGCGGCTCGCGCTCGAAGCCGGCAAGCCCGTGCTGGTCGAGAAGCCGTTCACGATGAACGCCGAAGAGGCGCGTGACCTGGTCGCTCTCGCCCGCGAACGCGATCTGTTCCTCATGGAAGCCATGTGGACGCGCTTCCTGCCGCACATCCGGCACGTCCGCGAGCTGCTGCCGAGCCTCGGCGACGTCGTCACCGTCACCGCCGACCACGGGCAGTGGTTCGCCGAGGACCCCGCCTTCCGGCTGTTCGCGCCCGGACTCGGCGGTGGTGCCCTGCTCGACCTGGGGATCTACCCCGTTTCGTTCGCGTCGATGGTGCTCGGCGCGCCGGACCGCGTCGCCGCCATGGTGACCCCCGCGTTCACCGGCGTCGACGCGCAGACGTCGATGCTGTTCGGCTACGCGAGCGGAGCGCAGGCCGTACTGAGCTGCACGTTGAGCGCGGTTTCGCCGACCACGGCGTCGATCGTCGGCACCGACGCGCGCATCGAGATCGACGGGCCGTTCTACGCGCCCGCGTCCTTCACGCTCATCCCGCGCGAAGGCGAGCGAAGCCGCTTCGAGTACCTCGACGAGGGCCGCGGCCTGCGGCATCAGGCCGACGAGGTGGCGAGGCTGCTGGCCGCCGGCGAGACCGAGAGCGCGCTCATGTCGCTCGACGAGACCGTCGCGATCATGACGACCATGGACCGGGTACTCACCGCGGTTGAGTAGTGCTACGGATCCGCCGGAGACCCCTTGTGGGTGACTCTGTCCGGTATGACCACCGAAGCAGACGTTCTCCTCCGGCTCGCCGGCGAGATCGACGACCTGGGGCGTCGTCTCGCTGTGGTGGGCTCCGAACTGCGGTCCGTACGAGCGGACGAGCCGATACCGGCTGAACCGCCGCAGCCGCAGCCGCAGCCGCAGCAGCAGCAGCAGCAGCAGCAGCAGCAGCCGCAGCCGCAGCCGCAGCCGCAGCCGCAGCCTGAGCGGCCGCAGCAGCAAGCGCCGCATCAGCAGATGCCGCCGCAGCAGCAAGCGCAGCAGCAGCCTTGGCCCCCGCCACCGCAGATGCCGCCGCCGTGGCCGCAGAACCCGTGGCCCCAGAACCCGTGGGCGCCACCCCAGCAGCACTACGTCCCGCCGTCGCTCCACCAGCCCGTCCCGCGTCAGACGCTGGGCGAAAAGCTCGGCAAGGAGGGCGCGGGCAGCCGCGTCCTGGCCTGGGTCGGCGGGGCCGTGACGCTGCTCGGTGTCGTCCTGCTGCTGGTACTGGCCGTCCAGCGGGGCTGGCTCGGGCCGCTGCCGCGGGTGCTCGTCGGCGCCGCCTTCGGGCTCGCGTTGACCGGGGCCGGCGTCTGGCTGCACCGCAAGCCCGCCGGGCGCACGGGGGCGTTCGCCCTCGCCTGGACCGGCATCGCGACGCTCTACCTGGACGCCGTCGCCGCGACGTCGCTCTACGACTTCCTGCCGGTGCTCGCCGGGCTCGCCGTGGGTCTCGCGGTCGCCGTCGGCGGGCTGCTCGTGGCCCTGCGCTGGGAGTCGGCGCTGCTGGCTTCCGTCGTCGTCGCGGGCTGTGTGGTGTGCGCACCGATGATCACCCGCGGGTTCACCCCCGAACTCGTCGCCTTCCTGCTGATGGTCCAGCTCGCGACGGCGCCGGTGCAGCTGCGCCGCGACTGGTCGTCGTTGACGCTCGCCGCCGGCGTGCCGCCGCTGGTCGCCTCGGTCGTCAGCACCGCGGTGGCGCACGACGGTTGGCAGAACACCGCCGCGGCGCTCGGGGCTGGCGTCATCGGCATCGCGCTCGCGCTGATCGTCCTGCGCCGCCGCGAAAACGACCCCGCCGCGCTGTCCGTGCTGGCGACGGCGGTCGTCCCGACGCTGGTCGCGGCGCTGCTCCTGCCCAAGGTCCAGGCCGTGCCCGTCGCGGCCGGCGCCGGGGTCGTCCTCCTGGCCGTGTGGGTGGCGCGCCGTTGGTGGCCGGGGCTCGCCGGGCACCTGGCCGGGCTCGCCGGGCTGCTGGCGATCCTGCAGGCCACCGTCACGCAGTTCGACGGCCCGGCCCGCGCCGCGGTGCTGCTCGGCGAGGCACTCCTGCTCGTCGTGGCGGCGGTGGGTGGCCGCAACAAGTTCGCGCTGGGCGCCGCGCTCGGTTTCGCGACGATCGGTGGCCTGGTCGGCGTGTTCTTCGACGTCACACCCGTGTTGCTGATGGTGTACCGGATCCGGTCGGCCGGTGACGTCGCCGGTGCGCTCGCGGTCGCCCTGCTGCTGCTCGCGGTCTCGGTCGCGCTGCCGTGGGCGGCGCTGCGGCTGGAGGTCTTCCGCGGGCCGGCCGACGACCTGCCGATCTGGCTCGTCGCCGGGGTTTCCGCGCTGTACGGCGCCGCCGGGGTCGTGCTGTGCGGATCGCTGCTGGCCGTCCCCGGCCGCGCCGGGTTCCTCGTCGGCCACGCGCTGATCACGGTCTCCTGGACGGTTGCGGCGCTCGTGCTGCTGCTGCGCGGGATCGGCGTCGTCGGGCTGCGTGTCAGCGGGCTGGTCCTGGTCGGCGCGGCGGTGCTCAAGCTGGTGCTGTTCGACCTGTCGGCCTTGGACGGCTTGGCACGGGTCGGCGCGTTCCTCGGCGCGGGGCTGGTACTGCTCGCGGCCGGGGCGCGGTATGCGCGTCGCGTCGCTTCGCACTGACCGGGGAAGAATTGTCGGTGCTTCGTGGTTAGCTGGGTCACAGTCCGACGACCAGGGGGTAGTACCGATGGCAGAACCGAAGCTCGCCGACCGTTCCGCGGAGAGGATCGGCTGGCTGACCACCGTCACGCCGAAGGGGCGGCCAGCGCCACGACCGGTGTGGTTCGTGCTCGAGGGCGACGACGTCGTGGTGTTCAGCAAGCCGGACACCGCGAAGCTCCGGCACCTCGAGGCCAACCCCGAGGTGAGCTTTCACCTCAACAGCAACGAAAACGGCGGCGCGATCCTCGTCGTCAACGGGAAGGCGCACGTCGAGGAGGGCAAGGCGTCGGAAGCGTCCGGCTACCTCGACAAGTACGGCTCGTCCTACGACACCATCGGGTTCGAGACGCCCGAAGCGTTCGACGCCGCGTACTCCGTCCGCATCCGCGTGGTGCCCGACCGCTCCTGGGGGTGGTGAGGGTCAGTCCACTGTAGACAATTCGATACGCATGACCACGCGCCGGGGAGTCGGGTGGCTGACTTCCTCGAAGCCGGCGTCGGCGAACACCTGGCGGGCGCCGACGTGCAGCTCACCCCACGTGATCTCCTTGCCCGGCTGGGTGATCATCGGGTACGCCTCGAGCGCGCGGGCCCCGCGTTCGCGGGCGAAGCCGATCGTGGCGCGGGCGAGCGGGTAGGTGAGGCCGCGGCCGCGATAGCCCTTGCGGACGGCGAAGCACGTCACCGCCCAGACGCCGTCGTCGTCCTTGTCCTCGCTGCGGCCGGTCCACGGGACGCGCGTGCCGCGCAGCTTGGGGTAGGCGGTCCGCGGCTCCACGGCCACCCAGCCGGCCGGCTCGCCGCCGACGTAGGCCACGAGCCCGCTCGTGGCGGCCCCCGGCTCGCCGCAGGCGGTCTGGGCCCGCAGCATGGCGGTGCGCTGCTCCTGCGTCGAGTCGCGCCAGATCCAGCCGGCGACCTTGAACCGCTGGCACTGGCAGCGCCCGGGGTAGTCGGCGGTCCCGAAGACCGCGGCGACGTCGTCCCACGACGCCTCGTTGGCGGGGACGACGGTGACGTCTCCGGCCGCCGTCACGCCGGCGCGTCCTCGCCGACCAGGCCGTCCACGGCTTCGCGGAGCAGGTCGGCGTGGCGCGCGCACTCCTCGATCATGTCCACGATGATCCGCCGTGGGTTCGGGGTTCGCGCGTCGGGCCAGGTGAAGCTGTCCGCCTGGCCGGCGTCACTCCGGCGAGCCGCGCGCGTCCTCGGGCAGCGCCTGCCGGCCGCCACCGAAAGTCCGCGGTCCTGAGCGGAAAGCAACCTTCGTATCCCAACGAGTGAACCAGCGGGAGTCCACGTATCGTCTTTCCGTGGCCGAACACACCGGCGAAACCCGCAACGAGCAGCTGACCCGCAACGTCGGCGAGCTGCTCCAGGAGCTGCGCGTCGCCCAGGCCGGCGTGCAGATCCTCTTCGGCTTCCTGCTTTCGGTCGTGTTCACCGACCGCTTCCACGACGCCAGCGGGTTCGAGAAGTCGCTGCACCTGTCCGCGGTGGTGCTCGCGATGGCGTCGACAGCGCTGCTGACCGCGCCCGCGGCGTGGCACCGGCTGCTGTTCCGCACGGGCAGCCGGGAGCGGATCCTGACCGTCGGCAACAAGCTCGTGCTGGTCGGCCTGGTCTGCCTGGCCCTGGCGATCACGTGCACGGTCGCGCTGATCGCGAAGGTGGTCTACGGCGAAATCTCCATGATCATCATGGCGGTGCTGTCCGTGCTGATCTTCGGGACGCTCTGGTTCGTGATGCCGATCCGGCTGAACCCGGCCGACGGCGATCAGCCGACGGGCCCGCCCAAGTAGAGCGTGTCCTCCTGGACGAAACAGAGCGGGTTGCCGAACGGGTCGTCCGCGTAGAAGGACCGTTCGCCCCAGAACTGCGTCTCGATGGCGTCGTCGACCCAGCGCGGCCCGGCGGCGCGCACCCGCCGGAACGTCTCGTCGACGTCGTCAACCGCGAGGTAGACGATCCGCGGGTCCCGCTGCGGCCGCGGTTCGCGGTGTTCGAGCGGCGCCTCGACGCAGGCGAGCACCACGTCGCCGCAGGGGAAGTAGTGCCGGTTGACCGCGATCCGCTCGCCGGGGTGGCCGAGGACCGGTTCGTAGAACGCGACCGCCGTCTCGATGTCGTCGACGGGCTGGATCAACCGGAACACCCGCGGGCCGCTCATGCGCGCACAGTACCGCTGTTCATCCCGAGTTCGGCAGCAGTTGCCGGGACGGTCGGGCGGCGCCCGTAGCTTCCGCGTCGTGACTGACACCTCTCGCCGGACCTTCCTCCTCGGCGCGGGCGCCGCCGCCGCGGCGACCCTGCCGGCCGTCGCCCTCGGCACGCCCGCCGGCGCCGCCGAAGCGCCGGGCCACCACCGGCCCGACGCCGAAGATCCGCGCTTCACGCTCGTGGTCATGCCGGACACGCAGTACCTGTTCGACGAGGACCGCGGCGACGCGGCCCCGCTGGACGCCTCGCTGCGCTACGTCCTCGACGAGTCGCCTGACAACGTTGTCTTCCTGGCTCACCTCGGAGATCTCACGCAGAACGGCCGCGTGGACGAGTTCTCGCGCATCAGCAAGTCGTTCCAGGCGCTCGACCGCCGCCGGTTCCCGTACAGCACCCTCGCGGGCAACCACGACATCGACGGCTCGAAGGACGACCAGCGCGGCCCGTCGCTGTACCTCGACGCGTTCGGCCCGCAGCGTCAGCGCAACTCGCCGACGTTCAAGGGCGCGTCCAAGGACGGCTACCACACCTACCACGTCTTTCGCGGCGGTGGCCGCGATTGGCTGCTGCTCGCCCTGGACTGGCGGCCCTCGGCCGGCGGCCTCGAGTGGGCCAGGCAGGTCCTCGCACAGCACCCGGCGCTGCCCGCGATCCTCACCATCCACGAACTGGTCTGGGCCGACGACGACCACCAGGCCCAGTTCTCGACGTTCGGCGAGCTCGTCTGGAAGGAGCTCGTCGACGGCAACGACCAGATCTTCCTGACGCTGAACGGCCACTACTGGCCGACCGGGCGCACGGTCCGCAAGAACGCCGCGGGGCACGACGTCCACGTCCACCTCGCCAACTACCAGGACCGCTACTACGGCGGCAGCGCGATGGTGCGGCTCTACCAGTTCGACCTCGCGCGCGGCGTGGTCGACGTCCGGACGTTCTCGCCGTGGCTCGCCGCGCAGGACCACCTGTCCGAGATGCAGCAGGTCGAGGTCGAGCGCAGCGGCGCGGCCGACTACTTCAGCCTCGAGATCGACTTCGCCGAGCGCTTCAAGGGGTTCGCGCCGGTGCCGGTCCCGCCGGATCGGCCCGCGAAGCAGCTGCTGGTGCCGGGAACGGTCGCCTACTGGCGCTTCGAGGGCGGCCAGGACGGCGAACCGGTGCCGGACGACGTCGTCGTGCGCGACCGGACCGGCCGCGGCAACGACCTCACCCGCGTCACCGCGCCCGGCAGCGGCCCGGACGCGCTGAAGTTCTCCAGCGAGTTCTCGCCGCGGCAGCCGTCGCGGGCGAGCCTGCGGTTCGACGGCGGCCGCGACCCGAGCCGCGGCGCGTACCTGCGCACGGTCGACGCGGCGCCGATGAACGAGCTGAAGTTTGAGCGCGGCTACACCGTCGAAGCGTTCTTCCGGCTGCCGGCGGACTTCAAGGACGGTCACCACGGCTGGTGCGGGCTGTTCGCCCGGCAGGGCAGCGGCGCGGCCGCCGGCAAGACCGGCGACGACCCGAAGGAGTCCGCCGCCACACTGTCCCTTTCGGACGGTGGGGAGCTGCAGTGGGCGGTGTTCCCGCTGAACCAGAACCGGATCTCGACGAACTGGGGCCATGAGCTGCCGGTCGAGAAGTGGTGGCACGTCGCGGTGGTCAACGACGGCCGGCGCACGACGGTGTACGTCGACGGCTGCCCGGTGGTGCGGAACCCGGCCACGCCGTCGGTCGGGCTCGCCGACCCGGGCGGCTCGTGGCTGGTCGGTGCCTCGTCCTACGACGGGAAGGTCGACCGGAGCTTCGCCGGGCTGCTGGGTGACGTGCGGGTGGTCGACCGGCCGCTGAGCACACGCGAATTCATGCTCGGATAGGGGTCTTGACAGCGGGTGGACAATAAAAATTCGACGTGCCTTCCGAAATAAACAGGAAGACCCGCCGAATGTAGCTCAGTCTAACCGCTGTGAGGGGAATTTGTCAAACCAGGGGTACGACGAGGAATTGCGGGCCGAGCGCGCGTACATCCGCGGGCTGTACGCGCGTCTCGACCGCGAACGTGACGAGGCGCGCGCCCGCTACCGCCGCGCACTCGGGGAACCGGGGACCACGCTGGTGGAGCGGGACGCGGACGTGCGCGTCCGGGCCCGGGAGACGGTCCGGTTGAACGTCGCCGACAACGGGCTCTGCTTCGGCCGGTTGGACGCCCTTTCGGGCGAAACGGAGTACATCGGCCGGATCGGTCTCTTCGACGGCGGAAACGACTACGAACCCCTTCTGCTGGATTGGCGGGCGCCGGCGGCGCGGCCGTTCTACGTCGCCACCGCGGCGACGCCGGAAAACATGCGCCGCCGTCGCCAGTTCCACGCGCTGGGGCGAAAGGTCGTCGATTTCACGGACGAAATCCTCGGCCGTCCCGGCGGCGGCGAGCGCGGGGACGCGGCGTTGCTCGCGGCCGTCAACGCGCCGCGCGGGGCGGGCATGCGGGACATCGTCGCGACGATCCAGGCCGAGCAGGACGAGATCATCCGGCTCGGCCACGCGGGGGTGCTGGTCGTCGAGGGCGGGCCGGGCACCGGCAAGACCGCCGTCGCGTTGCACCGCGTCGCCTACCTGCTCTACACGCGGCGCGAGCGCATGTCGCGCAGCGGTGTGCTGGTGGTCGGGCCGAGCCCGCTGTTCCTCGACCACATCGGCCGCGTGCTGCCGTCGCTCGGCGAGTCGGACGTCGTCTTCCGGACCACGGGCGACCTCGTGCCCGGGCTGCGCGTCACCGCCGAGGACCCGCCGGAGGTGGCGAAGCTCAAGGGGTCGCTGAAGATCCTCGACGTGCTGGCCGCGGCGGTCGCCGACCGGCAGAAGGTGCCCGACGAACCGGTGCCGGTCGAGCTGGCCGACGTCACCGTGGCGCTCGACGCCGGCATCGCGGGCGAGGCCCGGCTCGAAGCGCGCCGGTCCGGGCTGCCGCACAACGAGGCCGGCGCGGTCTTCCGCGAGCACGTCGTGGCCGTCCTCGCCGAACGGGCCGTGGCCGAGATCGGCGAGGGCTGGCTGACCCGGGACGACCGCGGCGCGTGGGCCGACCTGCGCGCCGACGTCCTCGAAGAGCTGACCGGGCACGAGGACCTCGCCGCCGCGCTCGACGGGCTGTGGCCGGAACTGACGCCGGAGACGCTGCTGGCGCCGCTGTACATGTCGCCGCGCCGGCTCGAGGCCGCCGGTGCGGATCCGGCGTTGTTCCGCGCGGACGGCGCGGCCTGGACCGTGTCCGACGTGCCGTTGCTCGACGAGCTGGTCGACCTGCTCGGCCGGGACGACTCCGCCGAGCGCGCCGCCGCGCGTCGCCGGGTGGAGGAGGACGCGGAGTACGCCGAAGGCGTCATGGACCTCATCAAGCTGGACCGCGAGGAACAGGACGAGGATCTCGGCTTGGTCGCCACCGACCTGCTCCACGCCGAGGACCTGGCCGAGCGGTTCGCCGAGCGCGACACCCGCGACCTCGCCGAGCGCGCGGCCGAGGACCGCGACTGGACCTACGGGCACGTCGTCGTCGACGAGGCGCAGGAACTGTCCGAAATGGACTGGCGAGCGCTGATGCGGCGGTGCCCGAGCCGCTCGTTCACGATCGTCGGCGACCTGGCGCAACGCCGAAGCGCGGCCGGGGCGACGGCGTGGGGGCCGGTGCTGGCGCCCTACGTCGCCGACCGGTGGGTGTACCGGGAGCTGACCGTGAACTACCGGACCCCGGCGGAGATCATGACCGTCGCCGGCGCGCTGCTCGCGCGGTTCGCGCCGGACGCGCGGCCGCCGGAATCCGTGCGCGCGTCCGGGACCTGGCCGTGGTCCAGACGAGTCGCGGACGGCGAACTCCCGGACGCCATCGGCGATTTCGTCCGCGACGAGGCCGGTCGCGAAGGCACCAGCGTCGTCATCGGGCCGCCCGGCGTACCGGGCACGGTTCCGGCGTCGGCGACCAAGGGCCTGGAGTTCGACGCCGTCCTCGTCGTCGAGCCGGAACGGATCCTGGCCGAGGGCGCGCGGGGCGCGGCCGAGCTGTACGTCGCGCTCACCCGCGCCACGCAGCGCCTCGGGGTCCTGCACCGGGATCCGCTCCCGGCGGCGCTGGCCGGGCTCGCCGAAGCGGGCGTGCCCGCGCGGGCCGGCCACCGCCGGTTCCAGTAGCGGCTCGTGAGTGAGAAACAGTGTCAGAACACTGTTTCTCACTCACGACCGCTACGCCGTGAGCCGGCCCCAGGCGTAGTTCTGCTTGGCCAGCTTGAGGTAGACGAACAGCTCGGTCCCGGACACGCCGTCGATCTTGCGGATCTCTTCGCCCAGCACTTCGAGCATGTGGTCGTCGTCCCGGCAGACGAGTTCGGCCAGCAGGTCGTAGCGCCCGGCGCACAACACGACGTAGTGCACGTTCGGCAGCTCGGACAGTTTGTCGGCGACCGCCCGCGGATCAGCGCCGTCGACGCTGATGCCGACCATCGCCTGCCGCGTCAGATCGACGTTGGCGGGGTCGGTCACCGCGACGATCTGCATGAGGTCGTCGCGCAGGAGCCGTTGTACCCGCTGGCGGACGGCTCCCTCCGAAAGCCCGACCGCCTTCGCGAGCGCGGTGAACGATGCCCGGCCGTCCTGCTGCAGCAGTCCGATGAGCGATCTGTCCGTGTTGTCCAGCCCGCGCGCACGTGAATCTTCACCCATGCCGTCCCTCCCTGTGTTTCGGCATGTGATTTGTCAAGTGCGCAGCGTATCGAGACCTGACCAGAAAGCGAGACCCCGGCGCCAGCTTCACGTGATCCGGCGCCAGGATCGTGATTTGCCGAGGAATCGGTGGCTGTGGCGAAAACTCACGAGTCATTCCGAGGCGGCTCGGACGCCCGCTCGCCGCCGACCTAGAACCAGGTGCCGAGGGCGGCGTCGAGTGGACCTTCGCCCGCCCAAGCGATGACGCCGTCGGGCCGGAGCAGCAGCGGCTCGGTGTTCGTCGCCGGGACGACGTCGACACGGGGATCGGCCGGGTGCTCGGCCGTCAGCAGGAGGCCGCGGCCGCTGCGCGTGTGTTCGTGCAGCCTGGTCGCGTGACCGCCGCCGTCGACGATTTCGAGGTCGGGGCAGTGCTCGCCGACCGGGGCCGGGGCGGGGTAAGGGAAGTCGTAGCGCGTCTTCGTCCCGGCCAGGAGGTCGGCGAAGTACTTGTTCGCCTCGGGCAGGTCCAGCACTTCGCCGACGATCTCCCGCAGTGCGTCGACGTGCGGGCCGGGCGTCAGCAACGCCGACTGCGCGCGCGTGTTGCGTAGCACCGCTTCGCCGGCTGGGTGCCTTTCGCGCGTGTACGTGTCGAGGAACGCTTCGGGCTTGTCGCCGCGGAGGACGGCGCCGAGTTTCCAGCCGAGGTTGGCCGCGTCGGGAAGGCCGAGGTTGAGGCCCTGGCCGCCGCTCGGCGAGTGCACGTGCGCGGCGTCGCCGGCGAGGAAGACGCGGCCGCGGCGGTAGTCGTCGGCCTGGCGGGCCTGGTCACCGAACCGCCGTTCCTCCTGGAACTCTTCGACGACGACGTCCGCACCGGTGATCCGCCCGATGCTCGCGGCGAAGTCGTCCGCGGTGACCGGCTCCGGGCCCGTCGCGGGCTCGGTGATCCCGACCATGCTGCCGCCGTGGAGGAAGGTGCCGCCGGCGTACCGCCCGGCCGGCGGGACGTCGCCGGCGAACCGCACCTGTCCGGCGATCGTGCGCAACAGTGCCGGGGTGCCGGGGAAGGCGAAGCCGGCCAGCTTCCGGAGGGTGCTGCGGCCGCCGTCGCAGCCGACGACGTACTGCGCCCGCCAGGTCCGGCCGGCGGTCACGGTGACACCGTCCACATCGGACTCCAGCGCGGTGACCTCGTGCCCGCGCAGCACCCGGATGCCTTCGGCGTGTTCCGCGAGGACGCGTTCCAGCTCCGGCTGCCAGATGTTGGTCCGGGGCCTCCCGGCGTCCGGGGTGATCTTGAAGATGTTCGCGAAGTGGCCTCGGGTGCTGCCGTGGTCGCGAGCGAGGTCCTTCGCGCCTTCGACGTCGGCCTTGGCGAGCCGGTCGCCGAGACCGCGTCGCCAGAGCGCTTCGGTCGCAAGTGCGCCCAGGCCGCGTGACTTCGGTTCTTTCGAAGGGCTTTCCAGGCGCTCCAGGACCAGGGGTTCGGCGCCCGCCAGCTTGAGCTCGGCCGCGAGGAACAGGCCTACCGGGCCCGCGCCCACGACGATCACGTCGGCGTCCATGCTTTCTCCTTAACTTGTTAAGGGCTAGGATGGCCTTAACAAGTTAAGGCGTTAAGGAGGAGCATGCCGCTGGAAGTCGGCGACGCGGTGCGCGTCGCGCTGAAACTGCTGGAAGACGAGGGTCTCGACAAGCTGACCGTGCGGCGGCTGGCCACCGGGCTGGGCGTCAAGGCGCCCGCGTTGTACTGGCACTTCCGGAGCAAGCGCGCGCTGCTCGACCACATGACGGACGCGATCGTGGCGCCGGTCGTCGCCGGGCTGCCGTCCGGCGGGCCGTGGCTCGGCTGGCTCGAAGACGCGGGCTTCGCGCTGCACGCGGCGTTGCTCGCGCACCGCGACGGCGCCCGCGTCGCGCTGGGGGCCGACCTCACCGTGGCCCGCGCGCTCGGCGAGCGCGCCCGCCGCCCCGGGGGGGGGGGGGCCCCCCCCGGGGTGCCCCGCCGGGCGGGGCCCCCCCCCCCCCGCGGGCGGGGGGGCAATGTTG
>NZ_JBFBBZ010000065.1:0-46419 GCF_040682935.1 Amycolatopsis sp. NPDC051061 | reverse complement strand
GGGAGAAAACTTTCGACGCCGTTCCGGCATTGATCATCCTCCATTCCAGACTGGACCTTATTAGGTCCACTGTCCGGAAAGCAGGAGGCGCGCCAAGAAACGTCCGCTCATCGGCTACCTAAGGCGGGCCGGTAGGACGGGTTCGGCTGGTTGGTGAGCAATCGAGCAGCGCGGATGCGGCGGTCCGGATCTCTTCGTCCTCGGTGAAACGCGCCAGCCGCCAAAGTAGGCGATCCAGTGGAGTTGTTGGTGATCGCGTGAGCCACCGCCGTTACGTGATATTGACGATCACCATGTCGGCGAGGTGGCGCAGTGCGGCGATGCGGACGGGCAGGCACTTGCCCTAGGACCATCACGTTGATAACGCTTATCGGTCTGTAAGACAGACACGCTGGAACAACTGCACATGGCCGCAATGCGACGACCCCGGAAGCGGCCCCTGGAGTCCGCCGCTTCGGGAGTGGTCAAGCTGGACAAAGTCGACGCGCGTCAGAGTGACGAGGAACACACGCGAGTGTGCAGCGCTCTGACCTGCGTGAACATCAGTCTCAGTGCTTTGTAAAAGGGTAGGCATGGGTGAACCACTCGCGAATTTTCGTCGCGTTATATCGGCGATATATCGAATCGTTGATACGACTCCTGCCGGGCTTGGTATTTCGCAGCGGTCGGTGACGGTGTCGACGGTAGGTTTGGCGCCGGCGATTCGGAAGCTGGCGGACGAGAACATGCAGGTGCGCCTCGCGGTGTCGCTGCACACGCCGGACGACGAGCTGCGCGACACGCTGGTGCCGGTGAACAACCGGTGGTCGATCGACGAGGTGCTGTCGGCCGCGCGGTACTACGCGGACACCTCGGGCCGCCGGGTGTCGATCGAGTACGCGCTGATCCGGGACATCAATGACCAGCCGTGGCGGGCGGAGCTGTTGGCGAAGCGGCTGCGGAAGCACTTGGGTCAGTTGGTGCATGTGAACGTGATTCCGCTGAACCCGACGCCGGGTTCGAAGTGGGATGCGTCGCCGAAGTCGGTTGAGCGGGAGTTCGTGCGACTGGTCAACGCGGGCGGTGTCGCGTGCACGGTCCGGGACACTCGGGGCCAAGACATCGCCGCTGCTTGCGGGCAGCTCGCCGCCGAGGGGTAGGCCCTTGTGACGTGGGATGTGTAGTTGGCAGCCCGACAACGCTCGCTCAGCGGCATGACAGTGCGTTCGGGGAGAGCGGCTCCGTGCGACATGATGGTTCGATGTTGGTTCATGTGGAGAGGCTCACCCGGTCTCCGGGTGACACCGCGCTGGTCGAGGTGCGAACCTCGGTCGGGACGGTAGCAGCCCGATGGTGCGGAGGTCCCGAGGCAGCACCAGGGGTGCACCATGTCGAGTGGGAACTGGACGACGAGTTTCGGTGGGGAATCAATTGCGCACAGGTCGAGATCGAGGAACCGTGCCTGTCTCAGGCGGAGCGCGGAGTCTTCTTCCGCGGCCGGCTGGGGGTTGTCGGAACCGCGTCGGAGCCGGCGTTGACGCACTTGGAGCTGGCTGACGCGGTGATCGATCTCGGCCATATCGATGCCCTGCCTGACGGCATGGCCGGCTCATGGGTCGAGCTCTATCTCGCACCCGAGAAGATCAAGGTGTACCCCTTCCTGGTTTGACTTGCCGTCACCGCGACTTGTTCGCTCATCGGCAATAGCGGACGTTGGATTGTCAGTTCAGCTGTGGCCGTCTGGCAGTAGTCTTGGTCAGTGGTGGTCGTGACGATCGTCTAATGATCCGGATCGTGCGCTTTCCCTTGCGAGTGCGCACATCTGCTGATGGACCACTGTGCGCCTTGCGGTGACGGTATCCAGGCCCTGCGGGGTAGCGCGGCGCCGGAATTGCCACCAGAGACCGTCCGGTTCGACGAAGCGTGTGGCGTGGCCGGTGCCGAGTGCCTCGTCGAGGCACAAGAGTGCACCCAGGGCCTCGGGCTGGTCGTAGTTGAGGTCCGGCCGGAGCAGGTATCTGTCGAGGTAGGCGATGAGGTGGGTCGCGTCGGCGTCGGTGCCAAGGCAGGTCAGAGCCATGCAGTACGCCCTGCCGGCCCTGGGGCCTTCGCTGGCGAGGAGAAGGGAGCCGAGCTTGTCGCGAAACTGGTTCCGGTCGGTGACGGCGATGAACCACGCGGCGGTCCAGCGTTCGCGCCATCCACCGTCATCCAGTAGCACCTCGAGTTCTGTGTCGGTGATTTGCCGGGCGGCCTCGGCGAGTTCCCGCAGGAACGCAGCGCGGTCGGTGACCTGGGTCCGCAACAGTCCTCCGCCGAGTCGAAGGTAACGCCGTCCCGGCGTGACGTAGCGCGGGATCAATTCCGCCAGCGTGGGGGCGTCATCGGGGTGGTGCATGGATGCCATCGTGCCGGGGAGGTTCGGGTTCTGCCAGCGGTTTCCGGAGTGCCGACGCTTCCGGCTGAGGGCGGTAGGGGGGCAGTTCGTCGAGGACCCACGACGAGCCGGCATCTGGTGCTGGTCGGAGTGCCCGACCAGCGGCATGAGCGGACGGGTTGCCCCGGCGAAAACTATTGGTGAACCGACTTGCTCCGCTGATGTACTGATGTGCCACCGTGAGTGGGCCACGTGACGGAGGTAGTAGTTGTGACGGGTTATGACGCGCTTACCGAGGTGTACGAGTGGCTCATCTCCGATGCGAAGCTGGCTCCGGCCGAGTTCGCTGCGTCGTTCGATGACGTCCTCAGCCTCCTGCCGTCCAACGCTCACGTCCTCGATTGCTCGTGCGGAACCGGTCAGTTAGCGGTTGGCCTGGCCGGTCTTGGCATCCAGGTTGTCGCAACTGACGCCAGCGAAGCGATGGTTCGTCGGACTGCGAAGCTGTCTGAGGAGTTCGGGGCATCTGTCCGGACAGTGCGGGCGGACTGGGAAGAGTTGTCCGACCATTTCGATGACGTCACCTTCGACATGGTGTTCTGCGTTGGCAACTCGCTGCACCATGCCGTGGGCGCGAGAGGCAGGGTTGCTGCTCTGGAGTCGATGTCACGGCTTCTGCGCCGTGGCGGGCGCTTGGTGCTCACCTCCCGTACGTGGGAACTCGTGAGGGCCAGAGGTTCCCGACTGAACATCAGTGACCGACTCGTCCGCCGGAACGGTCGCGATGCCGTCGTGGTCTACCGCTGGGAGATTGCACCGCTTTGGGAGGAGGAGCACCACATCGAGATTGCAGTCGCGCAAGTTGATGCGGCTGGGTCGGTTCTTGTCCGCTCTGAACTGCTGTCGTGCTGGCCCTACCGATACGACGAACTCGAAGTCGAGTTGCGCCGGGTCGGTCTTCGGACGGAAATGAGCACGTTCAACCCTGAGGCCGAGAACTACATGGTGGTGGCGAGCAAAGTATAGAAATCGGGCTCAACTACCCGGAAAGCCAGTTTCGATCATTCGCTCATCGGCATGTCCGGGCACCGCGGTCGATGGGCGGCTGGTCATGTGGAAGTCTGCGGTTGTGGACTCAGTGACGCTGCACGTGGCGGCCCGTCGGTACCTGATGGATCGCTACGACGAGCTGGTCGACCAATACGCCGCGCTCCCTGACCAGGGACGCGCCGGGTTCGGCTACCGCCCCGAGGCCTATCGGATTTTCCCGCGCTACAACGTGGTCGCGGCGATCCTGGCGCAAGTCGAGCGGCTCGATCCGGATCGGCTTCCCGAGCAGTCCAGCCTGCTGGCCTGGCTTGTCGAGGCTGCAGCCACTGTCCAGTCCCCGTTCACCGAGCCGGAGCGCAACGAGGTGGCCGCGACGGTGATGGCCGAGGAACGGCGGCTGTTCTCCTCGGTCGTGAGGGAGTTGGCCGGCCGAGGCGATCTGCAAGTACAGCCACTGCCGTACCGGCGTGTGCTCACATCGGCTGAATCGGTCGCCCGGCAGCAGCAACTACAGGGGTGCTGGGGGCTGGTCGAACGATCGTGGCATCCGATGATCGCTGCCGAGGCCCCGCCGGAGGTGCTGATATTGGTCGACGCGGTCATGTGGGACGTCCCGGAAGCCGTCACGCACGTGCGTACGGCGCTGCGGGCGGCAGGCGGTGGTCGCGTGACCGAGTTGCGCGAATACGGCGAGGAGTACCTCATCGATGTGGACTTGGTCGCGCCTCGGTACACCGGTGCTGAAGGTGTGTGGAGCGACGACACGCTCACCTGGGTCGCTTACGCCTCCCACGAAGGAACCGTCGCCTTCGGTGGCCAGCTCGCCGCTGCCCTGCCTGCCCTCTGGCCCGACCTGGACCGATGGCGCTGGTCTCCCTGAAGGCCGTCTCCTGCCTCGGAGTGCATCGACCGCTCATCGGCGTGAGCGCGTCCCGGTGGACGACCGGTCAGCGGCAGAAGAGGACGTTCGGGCAGTTGTCACCGCTCACTGGCCGTAGGAGTAACGAAGATCGGCGAACAGCAGCTGGTTGAGCCTTCGCCGGAGGTGTCCGGTCTTGCTCTGGTCGGGTGCTTCGTCGGGCGTGAGCAAGGTAAATCTCAGCAAGGTCCCGCCGTCGCGCGAGGCCGTCAGCACGAAATGCACCTGATCATCGGGCCGGCTTGGCCACAGTGATGACCACACCACCTGGCTGGGCTTCTCTGCGGCCAGGACTCTGGGATCGACTTCGTCGGCCAGCAAGTGGAGCCACGGACGGGCTCCTGGCCGACGAGGCTCCACGAGTGAGTCCCGGACGACAGACGGAGGTGCCGGCAGTGTGCGTGCCCGCGAGCCGATCTCGATCACACGAGCAGAGTATGTCGATCTGCCAACGTGCACACGCTCAATTCGGCATGAGCGCGGGTCTCGACGTGATGCCCGATGACGCGCCTGATCTTCCTTGCGAGTCAGGTGATCCGGCGGTCGCTGGTGACGAGGCCGTCGAGCCCGCCGTCCGGTTGCTTGCAGGGGCTGGTCCGGGCGTGGGCCGGGATGCCGACGATCAGTTTTCAAACTTGTCCCGAATGCCGTCACCCGCGCTGAGGGCCGGACCTGCGTGTCGCCGACGCCGCCTGGCACGTCTGGGCCTGGTCATGCTTCCGCCGCCGACGACACCAGCAATCCCGTCTCAGTCGCTACGAACTCCGCGGCAACCACTCGTCTGACTGCCGTTGCGGTACTAGTACTCCAGCGGCACTTCGTGATACTGACGGTGCAGTGTGTCGATCTTGTGCTGAGTGATGATGACCTGGCTGCCTGGGTGTCGGGGTTGGATGACCTGTTTGCGCAGGTCGCGGGACGGTTCCATCGGGCGGAACCTCGACGCAGGGCCCGTGCCTACGTGCGTGGCCTGCTGGCGCCGCTGGCCGGCAAGAACGGCTGGACGCTGGCCGAGGCCGCCGGTGACATCACCCCGGACGGGATGCAACGCCTGCTCAACGCCGCAGCCTGGGACGCCGACGGTGTCCGTGACGACGTCCGCGACTACGCGGTCAGGCACCTGGGTGAGCGTGACGGTGTGCTGATCGTGGACGAGACCGGATTCCTTAAGAAAGGCACCAAATCCGCTGGGGTGCAACGCCAGTATTCCGGCACCGCCGGACGCATCGAGAACTGTCAGCTCGGCGTGTTTTGTGCCTACGCGACCAGCAAAGGCCGCACCTTGATCGACCGCGAGCTGTACGTGCCGAAATCCTGGACCGCCGATCGGGAACGCTGCCGCGAGGCGGCCGTTCCCGACGAGATCGAGTTCGCGACCAAGCCCGTGCTCGCTCAACAGATGCTCGCCCGCGCCCTGGACGCCGCGTCCCCGCCACCTGGGTCACCGCCGACGAAGCCTACGGCGGCGACTCAAAATTCCGTCGCTGGCTGGAAGACCGGCGGATCGGCTATGTCGTGGCCGTGCCCAGCAACCAGACCATTCCCGCGGTGGCCGGCACGTCCCGTGCCGACGCGCTCGTCACCCACGCCCCCGATGACGCGTGGAAACGCCGCAGCTGCGGCGACGGCGCCAAAGGACCACGGATGTTCGACTGGGCCGTCGCCGAGCTGCCTGCCTATTCCGACACCACCCCGCCCGGCTGGGGGCGTTGGTTGCTGGCCCGCCGTTCACTGACCCGCAACAGCAAGGGCACCTTCGAGATCGCTTACTACTTGTGTTGTGCCCCAACGGGAACGACCGATAAGGATGTGATCCGGGTAGCCGGTGCGCGGTGGGCGATCGAGGATTGTTTCCAGACCGCGAAGACCGACGTCGGCCTCGACCAGTACCAGGTTCGCCGCTACGACGCCTGGTACCGGCACGTCACCCTGGCCATGCTCGCCCACACCTATCTGGCCGTCACCGCCGCGATCGCCCCACAAGCCCTGGTAGCGGCCTCATCCCCATCACACTGGGCGAGGTCAAGCGTCTCCTGGCACACCTGATCACCACCCCGTTCGACCGCCTCGCGACCTGGGCCTGGTCACACTGGCGCCGACGCCATCAATACCGCGAGCCGGGCCTGAGTGTCCAGCAGCGCCTCGCAGCGTTGAATCGCCCGCCGCCACGCGGCCTGGCCGATTCGGGCGCCGATGGCCGGATCGGCCAGCCGCCGGCCGACCCGGGCGAAGGCTTCGTCACACCGGCCGCGCAGATCCCACGGCCAGCGCGCGGGCGGGGCCACCGCGTGCAGCGCGGCAAGCAACTCTCCCCACCGCGGCGGCAACGACGTCTGCGGAAGCTCGCCGGCCTCGGTACCGGGCCGGACCTCCTCCAGCACCATCGCGCCCGCCTCGACGTCCGCGGACAACACCGCCGGCACCCGGCCCGAGGATGCGAACACGCGCAGCATCTCCACCTGCCTGCCCAGCAGTGTCCGATCCGGACTGAGCTTGAGCACCGCCGGCGTTCCGTTCGGCCATAGACATCGCATGACGACCGAGGACGCTCCACTCGTGAACAATTCACCGAGCACGAGGCCCCACCGGGAGGCCAGCCGCGTGGCGAGGGCCGGAACCTCGTCGAGCCATCCCTCGGCTTCGGGACCGAATCGACTCACCAACCGTGCGCCAGCTTCTCCGATGTCCACTCCGGCAGTCTCGCACCCGATCGGCCGTGGGACTGAGCGTCCCGGACGGACGACGGCGACGGTGCCCGGACTACGGCAAGTTCGTGCACCCACCAGAGCGTGGAGGGATGTGAGATGGTCGAAGGGTGGCGAGGAGTGCTGGGGAGTTCGACAGCTGGTACGCGGATCGGATCGAGTCGCCGGTGGCCGATGAGCTGGTGCGGCGGGTGCTGGGGCTTCCGCCGGATCAGCAGTCCACCAGTCTGCTGGGCGGAGCCGGGCTCGATGAGGTCGTGACGGTGCTTGACCTGCGTGCTGGGCGGGTTCTGGTGGATCTGGCGTGCGGTCGTGGCGGGTACGGGCTGGAGATCGCGCGGCGCAGTGGCTGCCGGGTTGTCGGGGTCGACTTTTCCGCGGTCGCGATCGAGCACGCCCGGCGCCGGGCGCGGGTGTTGAGGCTGGCGGATCGAGCTGACTTCCGGGTGGGTGAGCTGACCGCCACGGGGCTGAGCGCGGCGTCGGCCGACGCGGTGCTTGTCGTTGATTCCCTCCAGTTCGCCGAGCCGCTGCCGGACGCGTTGCAGGAGTGTCGTCGCATTCTTCGCCCCGGCGGACGTGTGATCGTCACGTGCTGGGAAGCCCTCGACGCGGACGACGAGCGATTGTCGCCGCGACTGCGGCAGCTGGATCTGGGCCGGCAATTGCCGCGCGCCGGCTTCGTGGATGTTGAGGTCGTCGACAAACCGGGGTGGCGTCTGGCCGAGCAAGCGCTGTGGCAGGAAGCCCTCACCATCGAGGCCGGCAATGACGCTGCGATGCGGTCGATGCAAGATGAGGCACAACGAATGCTGGCGACCTTTGACGGGTTGCGCCGTGTCCTGGCCACGGCACGCGCACCTCACTCAACCAAGGTGTCGCCGCCGTAGTCAGCCCGTGTCCCGGATTCCACAGCGGATGTTCGCAATCCTGATCACCGGCTGTGGGCGCCGATTTGTGGAGAAGGGTGCGCTGGGCATCGTTACTGTGGGCGGCGTGGAACGCCGTATCGACCTCAGCAACCTTGACCTGGACCGGGCGGCCGTGATGGTGGCCGCCCGGTGCGCCGGCTGGGCTGACGTGATCATCATTCATCCGGGCATCGACGAGCCGGCCAGCGAGTATGTCGAACTGGGCGACGTCGAGGAGTTCGGGCCCGTGTTCGACCGCGTCGTCGGGCCCCTTGTTTGAACCGGTCGAGCGCGAGGTCGGTCATCGAACGCCTCGAGGCTTGCGGGCAACCTCTACCCGGCACGACCGAACGTTCAGCAGAGTCTAATTGAGTCTCGCTGGCGCTTGATACAAGACTGAAAATTCCCGGAATTGTTCCCGCTCAGGGCCTGAGCCAGCGGTCGAACCAGGCACGGGTGCGACGCAGGACGTCGAGTTGGTGGTTGCGTTCTCGGATCGAGTGGCCCTCCCTGGGGTAGATCACGAATTCGTGCTCGGCACCGAAGTAGCGCAATGCCCGGTGAAAGTACACGGCTTGGCCGAGCGGGACGTTGGTGTCCTCGGCGCCGTGCAGGATGAGCACCGGGGTGCGGACCCGGCTGGCAAAGGAGACCGGGCTGACCGCGTCATGCGGGTGTGGGCCGATCCCCTCCCACCCGATACTGCCGCTAAGCGCGCCGTCGAGCTGGCCGTACTCCCCGGTCGCAGCGAGCATCCCCCAGTCGACGATACCCGCGTCGACCAGCGCGGCGCGAAACCGGTTCGTCTGCCCGATCGCCCAGGCGGCCATGAACCCGCCGTGGCTCCCACCGGCGATGCCCAGCCGATCGGGGTCGGCGATGCCCTCGGCGATGAGCAGGTCGATGCCGGTCAGGACGTCGGACCACTCCTCCCGGCCAACTCTGCCTGCGACGCTGGCCGCGAACTCGTGACCGTGGCCCTGGCCGCCGCGCGGGTTGGGCAGGAACACCGCGTATCCGGCGGTGGCCAGCCATTGTGCCCGTGCGCTGGGGAACGAGAACAATTGGAGGCGATCGGCGTACCGGTCGTCGGGGCCTCCGTGCACGACTGTGACGAGCGGGAACGGACCGTCCGAGGCGGATTTCCCGACGGGCAGCACGAGCAGACCGTCCAGATCGAGGCCGTCGGCGGCTCGATAGGCCAGCGGTCGCTGAGTGCCGAACGCGATGCCGTCCAGTTCGGGGCGGGTGTCCGTGATCTTGCGCAGCGGCCCGGTTGGTGGCCCGACGTGAACATTCGTGGGTTCGTAACGGGTGCCGGTCAATGCCGCGATCGCCGTGCCGTCGGGAGTGGTGGTGAGGGCGTCGAGGTGGCCGGGGTGCTGCGACAGTGGCGTGGGGCCGTCGGGGTCGAGCTGGGCCAGGGTCGTGTTCAGACCGTCGGCGAACACCACCAGAGGGGCGGCGTCGGTCTGACACAGTTCGGTGGGACACATCGGCAGGTCGGCGGTGCGGTTGCGTCGGACGCGGCTGCTCATAGCCAGGTCAAACACGGCGGTGCCGGCGTGAAGAACCGGTGGGGTGAGGGCGACGTAGCCGAGGTGCCAACCGTCTTCAGCCGGCCACCAGGCCAGGGATTGTGCGTCGACCTCGACCGGTCCGAAGTCTTCCGCAGTCCCTGTGGCGGGGTCGAACAGGTGCAGCTGGCCGGTGCGGGGGCCGTAGTCCTTGTCGGCGCTGGCCTGCGTGAGCACGGCGAGCGGGCCACCGTCGGGTCGTTGCCGCAGTTCCACGACGTGCCGGCCATCGAACACGCTCGGGGTGGTGACCTGGCCGGTGCGCAGGTCGAGCAGGCGCAACCGGGCACGCGGTTCGCGTTCGCCGACGACAATGGCGTCGTCACGGTCCCGGGCGCGGCGGGTGTCCTGTTCGGTGGGCTCGTCGTTGGCGAGCAGCGCGACCAGGTCGGGATCGGCGAGCGGCAGGTGGTCGACGATGCCAGCGCGCCAGCCGGTCAACACGATCACCACGCCGTCGGCGGGGGTGAGCCGGCGCAGTTGCGGAGTGCCACGCTCGGCGCGGTCGGACAGGAAGTACAGCGTGCGCGAGTCCGCGGACCAGCGAGGCCGGGACTCCGTCGCGGTGTCGGCCGTCGGCCGCCGCCACGCACCGTCGCCTTTGATGTCGGCGAGCCAGAGTGCGGTGTCGAGGTGGTCACCGGTGCGGCTGGTGGGGGCGAGGACGTAGCAGAGCAGATGCCCGTTCGGAGCGAGAGCCGGGGTCTGCGGGACGCGGCCCTCGACCACGAGTTCGGCAGTCAGATCTGTCATGCGATCAGTCTGCCAATGTCAACGGCGCACCACGTGGACGAGCCAGCGCGCTCGGACGAAGCGTGCAACCGCATCGACGGCATCGACCTGAAGCCGCCACCGTGCGGTGGTTACGAACCCGGCTGACGGTGCGCCGAACATCGCCGGGTAGGCGGGACGCATTGCTGCGCCCCGCCCCCCTCAGAACCGTGCGTGCATCTCGTCGATGCACACGGCTCAAGCAAGCCCTGGGGGCGATTCAGGAATGCAGGTTCCTGACCTTGGGCCAGTCCCATCCTTCGTCGCCGTGAAGATCCTGCCCCGTAGCCGCCGTACGTTGTCCTCGTGGAGCCGCCAGTCAATGGCGTCCCAGGTGAGGATGTCGTCCTCAGGTCCGTTCACCGCCATGGGTGTCTAACTTGCCCTTCGGTTCCGGCGGGTACGGTGCTTCGTCGTCACGGGCTCACCCGCCACGTGTCAGCCTGCTTTCGCAGCCGGGCACCAGGCCCGGTATCCGGCCAGTTATGCGGAAGGCAACCGGTGGAGGGCCGGTCACATCGCGTCCGTTTTCCTGCTGCCTTTCGGCCGCCGGCGTTCGCTTCTTGGGCGTCCTGTTCCCGCCCGGGGATTGGGCTCTCCTTGCGGTCGGCTTACCGCGACACCTCGGAGGTTTCGCGGACCTGGACGGGGTTTCCACGTTCTGCACGCGTGAGATGCGGCCGGGTCGGATGTCCTCTGTACCCCGGAGGCGACGGTGTTCCCACGGCCGTAGGAGCGTCCTCGGCCGTCGTCTGCCGACTTTCAGCGGCTGGCCTCTTATCTTCTCCGGCACTGCAACCCGACCCGGGAGTTTGCCGTAACGAGGCATCAGCGAGGGTTCACTGGCGTTCACCCTTCCGGCCTTCCCCTCACCTGTGGTCCCCGGACTGAGCGGGAACCCTTGGGCTTTTCCCTGAGCTTCGCACCCAGCCATTACTGGCCACGCACCTCAAGGCGGGGACCGGTCACGAACACTGACCAGGAGCTACGTCTCCGGCACTGGACCGAACCTCCAATCGACGAACTCACTCACCCCGTGCGACCTCGTGTCGCAACGCTCGTCGGCATGAGGAAAGCGGGCGGAGAGCCAGCCGGTGTGACGGCATTCAGGGCGTCACGTTCACCAGTGGTGGGCATCCGGATAGCGCTTGGACTCGGGCCGGCCGTGGAAACGCGAGGATGGCCGCTCCGGCCCGAACTGTTCACCGGCGGGTTCGAGCACGACCACAGGAATCTTCCGTGCGGTGTAGGTCGCATAGGCCGCGTAAGGCTGGTAGATCGCTACCGCTCGCTTCCACAAATCGACCCGCTCCGTGCCCTCGGCGACCCGCGGGCGGACTCGCCGCCGTTCGCCGCCGGGCAGCTCCACCTCCGTGGTCGCCATCGCCATCACGTTGTGGAACCACGCCGGATGTGCGTCCACGCCGCCTTTCGATGCGACGACGACCAGCTGCGGCGAGTCGTCGAGGTAGATCAGGGGGCTGATCCGGGCCTCGCCGGACTTGCGGCCGACATGGTGGAGCAGCAGCACGGGGGCGCCGCCGAAGAACGACCCGCCCACCTTGCCGCCCGTTTTGCGGAACAGGAACGTGTTGAGCCGCACCAGCTGTCGCTGCAGTGTCCAGTAGCGAGACGTCGGCGGGGGAGGCTTGGGCATGTCGGAATTCTGTCATGCTATGACAACTGTCGTCAAATGACAAAAGGCTGGCGATGACGTGATGGTCGTAAGCTGGACGGTATGGAGAAGCTCGGCCTGCGGGAACGGAAGAAGCAGCGGACACGGGAGGCGCTGATCGACGCGGCCCAAGCGCTGTTCTGCGTCCACGGCTTCGAGGCCACGACGATCGACCAGATCGCCGAATCGGTTGAAGTCTCGTCGCGAACGTTCTTCCGGTACTTCACTTCGAAGGAGGACGTCGCGCTGGCCCTCGCGGACGACCAGATCACGGCGGTGCTCGAGGCGTTCGCCGCGCAACCGGCCGGTCTGCCGGTGCTGACCGCGATGCGGACGGCCGCGGTCGAAGTCGTCCGGACGTACGAGACCGACGCGCGCTTCAACGGCCTGCAGGGCTTGATCTCGGCCAACCCGGCGCTGACGGCCGCGCGTATCGAGCGGGCGACCGCCCGGTTCGACGAGGTGGCGCGTCTGATCGGCGCCCGGATGGGGGTCGACCCGGCGGCGGATCCCCGGCCGTACCTGGTGGCCTCGGTAGCGCTTTGCGCGGTGCAGACGGCAGTCGTCGCTTGGCGGGCGGCCGGAGATCAAGCGCCGGAGTCAGAGCTGACCAGGCAGGCGTTCGACCTGTTGTCCACCGGCCTCGACTACCCCGCGGGGCCGACGGTCACCCGTCGCTAGCCGATAACGGCACCACGCTGTCGCCAGACGCTGAGTTCGCTCCCGGTCGCGTTCTGGTGAGTCGGCAGCGTCGTGTCAAGCGCTGGTGGGGTCCGTGGCGAAGCGGCCGGGGTGGGCTGGGCGGATGTAGCTCACGGCCTTGGTGACGCCGAGTCCGAACACGCGGATGAGCTGGCCAGGGTCGGCGGTGTGGTGGGCCTCGTCGAGGATGTGGTCGGTGCGCAACTGCCGCGCGGTGATCCCGTGCTGCCGGAACGGGGCGCTGAGGCCGTGCCGGCTCATCGGGTTTGCTCGTGCGCGGTGAGGCGGGTGATGAGCAGGTGCGGTTCAGGTTGAAGGGGCCGGTGCTCGTAGCCACTCGGCCGTCAAACGGGCGGCAATGGTGTCCAGAACGAACGTGAACGGCAGGCCGGGCGGGACCGAGTAGGTGTGCCGCGGAAGGTGACCAGGGCCTGCGGGCTGACGGTGCGGGCGAGGTCGGACTCGGCCGGGAACGCGACCAGCGGAGCCGGGTGCAGCCGCTCGGCTGCGGCGGCTCACCGACCGTGGTGCGCTCGCTGTCGCGGACCCGGCGCCGGCCGTCGTGCGCCACCAGTGCTGCGCAGCCGAGTGGTTTGCGTTCTCCGCCACGCCTCTGCGGTTCCCGCGCCGGGGTGGGCAGGTCACCGATCGGACCCCGTAGTGCTTGGCGACCTGCGTGACCCCCGCCCACGCTTCACCCGGTCGGCGACGCGCGCTCCAGGAATCGCAGCACGGCCAGGACTCGCCGGTGATTGCCCTCCGAGGCGGGCAGGTCGAGCTTGGTGAAGATGCTGTTGATGTGCTTGGCCACGGCGCTCTCGCTGACCACGAGCTTCTCCGCGATCCCGGCGTTGGACCGCCCCTCGGCCATCAGCCCGAGCACCTCCCGCTCCCGCCCGGTGAGCCGGTCCAACGGGGTGTTCTGCCGCCGCACCAGCAGCTGCGCCACCACCTCGGGGTCCAGCGCGGTGCCGCCCGCGGCCACCCGGCGCAGCGACTCCAGGAAGACGCCGACGTCCGCGACCCGGTCCTTGAGCAGGTAGCCGACGCCGGTGGTGCTCGTGGAGAGCAGGTCGGCGGCGTAGCGCTCCTCGACGTACTGGGACAGCACCATGATCGCCACCTCGGGCCACTGCAGCCGCACCACCAGGGCGGCGCGGATCCCCTCGTCGGTGAAGGTCGGCGGCATCCGCACGTCCGCGATCACCAGTTCCGGGCGGTGCCGCTCCACCGCGGCCAGCAGCCCGGCGGCGTCGTCCACCGCGGCGGCCACCTCGAAGCCGGTGGTCTCCAGCAGCTTGATCAGCCCGGCGCGCAGCAGCACCGAGTCCTCGGCGATCACAGTTCGCACGGCAGCTCCACCACTACCGTGGTCGGCCCGCCGACCGGGCTGACTATCTCGAACCCGCCGTCCACCGAGGCCGCGCGCTGCGCCAGGCCGGTCAGCCCGGAGCCGCGGGCGGCGTCGGCGCCGCCGATCCCGTCGTCCGCGACGGACAGCCGCAGCCGGGCGCCGTCCAGCCACACGTCCACCCGGGCTGCGGACGCCTGGGCGTGCTTGGCCACGTTGGCCAGGGCCTCCGAGACCATGAAGTACGCCACCGCCTCGACCGTCGGCGGGACCCGCCGGGGCACGTCCACCGCCAACCGCACCGGCACCGGGGAGCGGGCCGCGATGCCGGAGAGCGCCGCGTCCAGGCCGCGGTCCTCAAGGACCACCGGGTGCAGGCCGCGGACGAGGTTGCGCAGCTCGCCCAGGGCCTCCTTGGCCTCCTCGTGCGCCTCGGCCAGCGCGGTCCGGGCGTCCTCGGGCAGGTCCTTCAGGGTCGCCCGGGCCAGGCCCAGGTTCATCGCCAGGGACACCAGCCGCTGCTGGGCGCCGTCGTGCAGGTCGCGCTCGATCCGGCGGCGCTCGGCGTCGGCGGCGTCCACCACCGCGGCCCGGCTCTCGGTCAGGTCGGTCACCCGGCGGGCCAGCCGCTCCGCCCGGCTGGGGCCGAGCAGGTCGGTGGCGAACTTCAGATCCCAGCGCACCGAGGCCATGACCAGCCAGGGTGAGAGGTAGACCACGACCAGGCACACGAGCGCCCACCAAAGCGCCAGGGACGTCGCCATCGGCAGCCAATTCCAGTTCGGGCCCAAGACGATCGCCGCGCCCAGCCAGCCGAAGAAGATGAGCCCGGAGACCCACGTGGTGCCCGCGATCACGCCGACCAGGTTGGCCGCCGGTCCCGCGATCAGGTGGTAGCAGCCCTGCCGCCAGGTGCGCGGGTGGCGCAGCCGCGCGCGCATCCGCTGGAGGAACGGCGCGTCCGCGGACGCCGCGTCCCGGGCCGTGTGCGGGGCCCGGGGGATCTGGGCGCCCCGGATCTCGTAGTACGCGTACCGGCGCAGCGTCGTGAGCTGCGGGCCTAGCAGCACCGCCGCCAGCGGCGGGAGGAAGGCGCAGGCGAGGATCGACGGCAGGTAGCTGGGGGCGAAGAACGCCCACGGCACCCCGATCAGACCCAGCGGCAGCAGGCTCAGCGCCGAGGAGAGGATCACGAACCACAGGTCGCGCCACGCCCGCCCGCGCCAGGGCGCCAGCAGGAAGCGGCCGATCGGCGCAAGGACGGTGTGCATGGCCCCGACGGTATTCGACCACGTGACCGGCGCTCCATGGCGCTGGTGCCCGCTTCGGCCTGTACCTGGCACCACCCCCGGAACGGAAAGCCACGCTACTGATTCGCCGGGCCGCGGTGGCCAGAGTGGTGATCGTGCCCGGCGCACCACCAGACGCCGACGCTGGGCGGAGAGGGGACGACCGCCATGTTCGCTGTCACGGGCCGCCTCGACCGCGACCCCGTCCTCGGCCGGTTCGGGTCCGAGCCCGGGCCCCGGCCGGGGCCCGGGCGTGCGGACGCCCGCCCCGGCAGACGCCGGCCGAGTGCGCTCGGTGCCGCCTTCGTGCTGGCCGGGCTCGCGATGATCCCGTGGGTGTGCTACCTCTCGGCCACCCTGCCGGCCAGTGCGCGAGACGCGCACTGGTCGCTCGCCTGGGTCGGCCTGGACAGCTGCGAGGCGCTGGCGCTGTTCGCCACCGGCCGGTTCCTGCTGCGGCGGGACGACCGGTGCGTGCTGACCGCGGTCGGCACCGCGGTGCTGCTGCTCGTGGACGCCTGGTTCGACGTCACCTCGGCGGCGCCCGGCCCGGACCTGGCCACTGCGATCGTCATGGCGGTCTTCGTCGAGATCCCGATCGCGCTGGTCTGCGCCGTGCTCGCCGCGCGCGTCCTGCGCACCCCGTTCCCGCGCGGCTGACCGGCCGCCTCGTATCCGTTCCGTCCGCGCCCTGTCGCGCGTCACCGGGCAGAGAAGACCGACGCCGCCCGTCAGCCGTCCCTCGCGCAAGACCGCCCTCGCCGCCGCCACCGGAGCTGCCGCCGTCGCTACGGGTGCACGGTGGTTCAGCGACCGCGCACCGTATCCGCATTCACAGCGTCGCCTGTTGGATCTGGAGCTGCCCTTCCTGGGGCTGTCCGATCTGGACGCGGCGCCTGGACATCGTGGACGTGCAACAGGAAATGCTCGACCACGTGATGCGCCGGGCGAAGGAGGAGTTGCGAGCGGGTAGGAACGCGGCGAGCACGTGGCGGCAGCGATCGTGGCCGCCGTGGATCGAGGTCGGACCTTGCCGACGCGGGGGCCTGTCGGCAGGCCGGCCGAGGTTCAGGCGCGTGGCTTGACACTGCTCGCCGTCGGAGAGACTGCGCGTGCGGAGGTGGCAGGCTGGCCAGTAACGCCGTGCCCGGGGCTGACCTGGTCCAGCTCGGCCAGGTCGTTGCCGGAGAGCTGAATTCCCGCGCCGACGACGTTCTCGGTCAGGTGCGCCACCGACGAGGTGCCGGGAATGAGCAGGATGTTCGACGATCGTTGCAGCAGCCAGGCCAGTGCGACCGACATCGGTGTCGTGTTGAGCCGCGAGGCGACAGCCGACAGCGTCGAGGACTGCAGCGGGCTGAACCCACCGAGCGGGAAGAAGGGCACGTAGGCGATCCCCTTTCCGGCGAGCTCGTCGATCACAGCCGATCGTCATGCCGGTGGGCGAGGTTGTACATGTTCTGCACGCACACTATCGGCGCGATCGCCTGGGCTTCGGCGACCTGGTCCAGGGTGGCGTTGGAAACGCCGAGGTGCCGGATCCGGCCCTGCTGCTGGAGCTCGGCCAAGGTGCCGAACGCCTCGGCGAGTGAGCCGGCCTGGGGTCCCCGTGCGTCGCCGAGCCGGAGGTTGACCAGATCGAGCCGCTCGAGGCCGAGGGTTTCCAGGTTCTCGTGGACAGCGAGGCGCAGATCCGCGGGCCGCCGGGCCGGGGGCCAGCCACCCTGCTCGTCGCGGCGCGCGCCGACCTTGGTCACGATGCGCACCGACTCGGAGTAGGGGTGCAGCGCTTCGCGGATCAGCTCGTTGGTGACGCGCGGGCCGTACGCGCCGGAGGTGTCGATGTGGGTGATGCCGAGGTCGACGGCCTTGCGCAGGACGGCGATCGCGCCCTCGCGGTCGGCGGGCGGGCCCATGACCCCGGGGCCGGCCAGCTGCATGGCGCCGTAGCCGAACCGGGTGACGGTCAGCTCGCCCAGGGACCAGGTGCCGCCGGTCAGGGGAACAGCGGGTTCGTCAGTGCTCATGCCGTCGATCTTCACTCGCGGCCCGACGAGGGGGCCAACACCGATCCGGTGAGCTGTGATACCTGAGGAGTATCACAGCGAGCTATGCTGTGGCATGGACACCGTGGAGACCCGCGAGCTGCGGTACTTCGTCGCCGTAGCTACGACTCTTCTAGTGCACACTGGCTGTCATGGGACCTTCACAGCCACTCCGTGAGCGGGGCCGGACGCTGATTGAGCATGCCCCTGACCAGCTAGTTTGGATCCTCCAGGCCCGTGAATCCAGGGTTGTGCCGGGGCAGGATGCCCCGGGGTGAGGGACAGGTCGACTACCAGCTCAGCGACCTGCGGAAGTTCGTCAAGACGATTGGCGGCCGGGTCGAGCGTGAGGTTCCCGAGCCCAACGTGTCGTCGTTCAAGCGGCGGCGCGTGCTGCTGCCTGACGGCACCTACGGCTATCGCGTGGTCCGCCCGGATTGGGAGTCGATTCTCACCGCTTTACGCCGGGATGAGTGCAACGCTCTTGCTTGCGCCGACATCGACCGGGCAACCCGTGATCCACGCATCTTGGAAGACCTCATTGACGCGGTTGAGTTGTGCGGCATTTACGTCGTGAGCATGACCGGGAACATCAACCTCACGACCGATGACGGAATCGACTCAGCGCGACGTCTGGTCGGTCAGCGAAACTCGGAGTCTCGCAATACTTCGCGGCGCGTCACCAAAGGTAAGCGCCGAGCCGCGCATGAGGGAAAAAACCATGGCGGCCCACTGCGGCCGTTCGGCTGGCGAAAAGATCGAATCAAAGTAAACAAGCGAGAATCGAAGCACATCTTGGCGGCAGTTCCGCGCATCATTGCGGGTTTAAGTCCGTTGACGTTGGCGCAGGAATGGAATAAGCGCAAATACCGACTGTTACCGGGGTCGAGTGGCGGGCGGCGACGGTTCGAAATATGTTCACCCGCCCGCGCATTTGCGGAATGGTGACCTATCGCAACACGGTTCTCCGAGGTGAAGACGAAAAGCCGGTTCGGGGTCAATGGGAGCCGATCCTTACCGACGATCAGTACGCAGCCGTGATGCGTGCGTGGAAGCCAGCACAGACGCAAGAACAGTCCCGCGTCGGCGGGAAGGGGCGCGGATATCGGACTAATCATTTGCTGTCGCCGTTCGTTAGATGCGGCAAGTGCACTGCCCGAATGGTGGGTTCCAGTAGGCGCGACCAGCGTTCGGGAGAATTGGTTGAGATCTACCGGTGCCCATCGAAAGGGCAAGGCGGCTGTTCCGGCGTCTCGCGCGACGCGGCGCCTGTGGACGCTTGTATCAGGGCTTTGGTGCTAGCCGAGCATCGAAAGATCCAATCGCGGAAGCTGGAAAAGCTACCGCCGTGGCCGAAAGAGAAGGAACTCGCCGACCTGAAAGCTCGAATGCGGGAATCGACGATGCGCTACGAGGCTGGCACCTACTCAGGGGAAAGCTACTTTCCCAGCCTGGCGCGCATGGAAGCCACGGAGGCCACGTTGAAACGAGAGAAACGTAAGTACGCCGTCCGGCAGGATGCCCGCGACGCGGCGGTCGCGAACCTTGACGAGCAATGGGAAAAGCCGAGCTTCAGTATCGAATTGAAACAAGCGGCTATTGCCGAAACCCTTACGGCTGTGGTGATCTCACCCGCCGGGAAGGGTGTTCGGTTCCATCCGGACCAAATCAAGCCGATTTTCCGCGACGAGAACGACTGAGCTTCCACGCAGGACACGACAACGGCGGGGCGTCGGGCCAGCAGGCCCGACGCCCCGCCGCTTTGCGTCACGAGTAGCAACCCGGCCGGATTCGAATACCTTAAGCTGCCGAGATTTAATTTGATAGCTACCAAGCTTGAAAACCCGTGACCGCCGCACCTAACTTCTGGCAACTTCCGACACGATCAAATAGTCTTCAAATGCCGCTTAAGCATCGCAATGCCGCCTGCTAATGAATGTTGATGGCGTCTACATCCGGCGGATTGTTCGGAAAGGTGACAATGTTCCAGCGTGAAATTGAAACAACGCTACCATTGAAGTCAAAGTAGGTGATATCATTATTACCCGTGGAGATCTTGTCGACCCAAGCGCGTACCGTGACGGTCCCACTATTGGCAAAGCACTCATGGGCGCTTGCGTCACCGGAATGAGAATGCCACCAAATCTCAAGAAGGTCGGATCCAGTGCAGGGTACCTTGGTGGCGGCAGAGGCTGTTCCTGCTGTTACAAACAGGGAGCACAGAGCTACGGCGGCAGCGGTAAGTGTTACCGCTGCCTTTCGCGCGTGCAAATTCATGGTTCTCCTCGTCGAACCTCGGTACAATTTCTGTCCGTTATTTTCTAGCACGTTATCAACACTTACCGTCAAGGTCGGCAGCTTACTTTTGGGAACCATGGAAACCTTCATTCGGCGCAGTTGCACGAGTGCGTCCCACGCCAGGGACGGGGTCGTGGAAGGTGGTCCAGGTGAGTCCTTCCGAAGCGACGCCGGGTGCCCAGCGGGTGAGTGCGGCGGAGTCGGAAATCCCCTCGAGGACCGTGACGGTGAGGAACAGCAGCCCGGCCGTGAGGGCGGCCGCGCCCGCGGTGTGCCGGACGATCAGGCCGATCGCGGCGCCGAGCAGGGCGACGGTGCCGACGTAGAACCTTGGCCCAGTACGGCGCGCAGGACGTTCGGCTCGCCGAGGCCGACGTCGAGGTGCTTGCCGGCCAGGCCGGCCTGCCCGGCGAAGAAGGTGAAGAATGCCAGTAGTTCCCCGGCCACGAACGCGGTCCCGCCGACGACGAGCAGTTTGGCGGCCATGACCCGGCCGCGTCGCGGGGTGGCGGCGAAGGTGGCGCGGATCGTGCCCGTGCCGTATTCCGCGGTGACGGCGAGGACACCGAGCAGCCCGAAAGCGAACTGGGCCAGCTGGAAACCGGTGAAGGTGCCGAACACGGGATCGAATTCCGCGCGGGCCCGCGGTCCCCAGGTGTCCCAGGCGTGGACGGCGGAGCGCGCTTGGAACACGGCGAGGGAGAGCGTCGCGGCGGCTGCCACGACGAGGATCAAACGAGGTCGAGCGCAGCGAGCGGAGTTTCGTCCACTCGGCGGCCAGCAGACCGCGGCCGGACGGGCTCATCGGGCGTCCTCTCGGGGGTCTTGGGTGCGGTACTGCAGTTCCGGGGCGGTGATGCGCCGGACGACGTCCTCGAGCGAGGGCGCGCGCAGGGTCAGTTCGAGCAGCGAAATGCCGTGTGCGGCAGCGATCGCGGCGGTGTCGCCGGGGGCGAGAGCGATGACCGCGAGGCGGTTGCCGGGTTCGGCGGTGACAGTGGCCCCGCGCGCGGTGAGCAACGACGCGAGGGGTGTGTCCGCCGCGGCGCAGACCAGGTCGGCCATGGGCGAGTCCGACAGCAGCCGTCCTCGGCCGAGGATCAGGACGTGGTCGGCCGTCAGCTGCAGTTCGCTGATCAGGTGACTGGAGATCGGCACCGTGCGGCCTTCCGCGGCCAGCGACCGGAGCAGGCCACGGATCCAGTGCACACCGTCGGGATCGAGACCATTGACGGGTTCGTCGAAAACGAGGGATGGACGGCATCGAGGCGACCCGCCGGATCACGGGGTCTGCTCCCGCCGGGGGACCACCCGCACTGCTTCAGCGAGCGCAAGTTCCGGCGGCTGTTCACCGACACCGCCGACGTCGTGTTCGCCTTCCACGGTTATCCCCGGGCCGTGCACCAGCTGCTGCACGGCCGCCCCGGCCCCGGCCGCTTCCACGTCCGCGGGTACACCGAGCGGGGCAGCACCACGACGCCGTTCGACATGGTCGTGCTCAACCGGATGAGCCGCTACCACCTCGTCCTCGATGCACTGCGCAGGTCGCGCCGGGTGCCCGAAGGCGGGGCGGCGCTGGCGGAGCACTGCGACACCATGCTCGCCCGCCACCACGGCTACATCCGCGAACACTTCGAGGACATGCCGGAAGTCCGCGATTGGACCTGGGCCGGCTGACCGGCGGCACGACACCCGTGCGCGGCTCCCCGCCCACCGCCTCGGTGAGCGCCTGCCCGGCGAGGACTGGCGAGGCTCGCCGTGCGGCCCCGCGAGACCGTCGGCGGGATCCAGTCCGAGGATGGCGAGCAGCGTCGCACAGTCGCGGCGTTGTCCGCCGAGCCGCGACGACCGGGGTGGTGCGGGCCCTTGCCGAGCGACCGCACCAGCTCGCTGCCCGACAGCTCCGGGAACTCCACGCCAGGCCCTGGAAGGGACGGTTCCCGGCGGAGAACGTCGTGGTGCCGGTGAGCGCGGTCCCATCGCGCGGACCCGTCCTGGCGCTGGCCTCGGGACGGTTGTGGTGGCAAGGTACCGCTATGGCTGCACCCGAGGGGATCGCCGGCGTGTTCGACCGGGCCGCCGACACCTACGACGATGTCGGCGTGCCGTGGTTCCGGCCGATCGCCGCGGGGCTGGTCGAGGAACTGGCTGTGCAGCCGGGTGAGCGGGTGCTCGACGTCGGCTGCGGGCGTGGGGCGCTGCTCGCTCCACTGGCCGGTGCCGCCGGGCCGACGGGGCGGGTGCTCGGCGTCGATCTCGCGCCGCGGATGGTGAGCCGCACGGCGGAGGACTTCCGCGACGTTCCGCAGGTCGAGGTGCGGGTCGCCGACGCCGCCGCGCCCGGCCTGCCCTTGTCGTCGTTCGACGTCGTCGGGTCGTCGCTGGTGCTGTTCTTCCTGCCCGACCCCGCCGCCGCGGTCCGCTCGTGGGCGGACCTGCTGGTGGCCGGGGGCCGGATGGGCGTGACGACCTTCGGGCCCCAGGACGAGCGGTGGCGAAAGGTCGACGCCGTCTTCACGCCGTACCTTCCGCCGGAGATGCTGGACGCGCGGACAAGCGGCAGTCGCGGACCGTTCGCGTCCGACGAAGGCGTTGAGAGGTTGCTCCGCGAGGGCGGCCTGGTCGAGGTGCGCACGGCGCACCGAGTGGTCGAGGCGGTCTTCCGCGACGCTGAGCACCTGGTGGCGTTCTCCTGGTCGCACGGACAGCGCGCGATGTGGGAAGCGGTGCCGGTGCACGAGCACCCCGCACTGCGGCAGCAGCTGCTCGAGCTCGCCGGCGGGTTCGGCGACGAGTCGGGCCGGTTCTCGTTCACCCAGCACGTCCGGCACACGCTGGGGCACCGCGCCCCTGAAGGGTCTTAACCCGGTGGCAGGCTGACCAAGGCCACGGTTGAACACGTTGGCGTGCGCCGGTGAACACAGCGTCGCGGCCGGAGTGGGACGCCCCGTTCATCGGGTCAGTTACCTGTTTGGCCCCTCACCTGCTTGCCTTGCGTGTTGGCGAGTCCCGTCCCGGCGAAGGTCGAGCGGGACGGTTGTGTCACCGCAGGGGTGCGTTGCCCGGCTTGGGCGTCTCGGTCGGCGAGGGCATGGCGGACATCAGCACTCCGGCTCCGACCGGCGCGTGGTGCCGTCTGCGGTGTCCAGCGCTGCCCAGGTCCGGCGCAACTGGGCAACGAGGCCGGCTATCCGGTCGTTTCGGTCTGGGAGATGCCGAGCATTTCCTTGATCGCCTCGTCGGTCACTCGGGTGAAGTCGGTCTGCGCTGCGGCAACTTGGGCCCGGGCGGTGTCTATGCTGTTGTGGTCGCCGGTTTGCTCGGCTGTCCACAGTGCAGCCTGGGCGGCCGAAAGCCGTTGGGCGGCCGCGTCCTGGCCCGCGAGCAGCGTCTTGCCTCGAGTGTGGGCGACGAGGCGCTCCGTGGAGCTGACCGCGATCTCCTCCGCCGGCGCCCGCTGTTCAGCTTCGGCGGCCGCTGACGGCCGCTCTTCGGGAACTCCTCCGGCCGAGTCGACCACACTTCCTTTCTGCCGGTCCCGCGCTCCGTGTCGTTCGTGGCCGGGTGCTCAGGCTCCGAGGCGGCTGTAGATGCGGCTGGCCAGCGACGCGGCCAGCTGACTCACCGCGGCCAGCGGGTTGAGCTGCGCGAAGTGCCCAAGCAGCTCCGCCGCCGCGTACGCTTCGGCCTCCGACAACACAGCCGCGCATCGCTCACGCCGGCCCCGCTCCAGTAACCGCGTCAAGGCCTCCGCGTACTCGCCCAGGTCACGCACTCCGACCAGCCCGTACCGCTTTGATCCTCGTCAAAGGGCATTGCCCAGAAGAGGACCGTCGGTGTGACGGAGGACACAGAAGCAGCTTCGTGTCTCCTGACCTGCTCGGATGCGAAGTCGGTGAAGTTTGTAAAGAGTAGGGATGGGTGAACCTTTAGCGAACTTTGTCCGAGTTGTGAAGGCTGTCCGTCGGATCACGGACCCCGCTCCGGGCGGGCTGGGGATCGGGCAGCGTTCGGTGACGGTGTCGACGGTGGGTCTGGCGCCGGCGATCCGGAAGCTGGCCGACGAGAAAGATGCAGGTCCGCCTCGCGGTGTCGCTGCACACGCCGGACGACGAGCTGCGCGACACGCTGGTGCCGGTGAACGAGCGGTGGTCGGTGGACGAGGTGCTGTCGGCGGCTCGGTACTGCGCCGACACTTCCGGGCGGCGGGTGTCCATCGAGTACGCGCTGATCCGGGACATCAACGACCAGTCGTGGCGAGCCGAGCTGCTGGCGAAGCGGCTGCGGAAGCACCTGGGGCAGCTGGTCCACGTCAACGTCATCCCGCTGAATCCCACCCCGGGCTCGAAGTGGGACGCGTCGCCGAAGCCGGTGGAGCGGGAGTTCGTGCGGCTGGTCAACGCGGGCGGAGTAGCGTGCACGGTGCGCGATACGCGCGGCCAGGAGATCGCCGCGGCTTGTGGTCAGCTCGCCGCCGAAGGCTGAGTTTTCGCTTCTATGATGGAGAAATCGTCGTGATGTATGCCCCCAGCCTGTTGGACCCGGCTGCGGAGGAGCTTCGGCTCGCGGACTTCACCGGCGCGACGGACGTCGCCCGTGAGGCGCGGACGCTGCTCGGTGAGCGGTTCAGCTCGGTGACGTTCATGTACGTGTTGATGCGTGCCTTCGAGGTCGAGTACACGGCGGCGTGTGATGCTTCGCGGTGGCACGAGTTCCACGGCGGGCCGCGTGCGTTGTCGGACGCCGACCTGGAGACGCTGCTGGCTCCTTGGCTGGACCGCTGACCCCGAGTCGCCCGGAGAAACTGCGCTTGCACCACATCGGGTGAACTTCCTTCGTCGGATCGGTGCCGAAACGAGCGGTCGCCGTCGGCGATGATCCACCGAAAGTGCACCCTGGGTTGCGTCCTGCGCGCTCTCGGATTGCCGGTCATCCGGCTGTTGCCGACACTCGGTGCATGGACAACATGGTTTCCGAGGCCGACACAGTGCCGGAGTCCGACGTCCGGTTCCCGGTCGTCCTGCGGGGGTACGACCGGCGGCAGGTGGACGAGTACGTGCGGGTCGCGGAAAAGCGGGTGGACCGGCACGAGAAGGCGCGCCGGACGCTGGAGCGCCGGCTGGCCAAGGCTCAGGTCCCCGCGCCTCGCGCCGCCGAGGCCGATCCGGCCAGTGGTCTGGGCAAGCGGATCGAGAAGATTCTCGAGCTCACCAAATCGGAGGCCGAGGAGATCAAGCAGCAGGCCCGCAAAGAGAGCGCGGACCTGCTGACGGCCGCGGAGAAGACGGTTGCCGACGCGGAAAGCGCCCGTGGGGAAACCGAACGCGCGGCGCAGCGGGAAGCGCGGCTCATCGTCTCCCGGGCGGAAGAGGAAGCCGCCGCCATCCGGACGACGCACCAGGCGGTGCTCGCCCAGCTGGGCCTGATCGCCGAGGTCATCGATGAGCTGCGTGAGCGATTCGGTGGCGAAGCGGAGGCGGAGAGCCCGGCTGAGACGCCTGTGCCCGCCACCGAGTGAGCTACCGGAGAGCCGCCAGCTCCGCGTTGGCGCGCTCGGTGACCAAGGCCAGGACGCGGCCGGCGGCGGCCAGGTCCTCGGCGGGAATCCCCTGCCAGATGCGGGCGGAGCTGGGTGCGACCTCCGCGCCGACGGTGGCGAGCAGCTCGTGCGCCGCGTCCGTGGGGCGAACGTGCGTGCCGTCCGTCACGAGCAGCTGCCGGGCGAGCAACTCGTCGAGAGCCGTGCGGATGTCGGCCGGATCGGCCTTGAGGGAGTCCTGGACCTGGGTGACGACGTCGTCCGGCGTCCGCGGGACGTCGGCGATGGCGGCGCGCAGGGCGATCTGGTGCTGGAAGGTGAGGCCGCGGCGGGCCAGGAAGTGCTCCAAGACGCTGCGGGCGGCGTAGTGGGCCAGGCCGAGCGCGCGGGCGTCGGCGACGGGTGCGGTGGTGGTCATGGCGTTCTCCCGTGGGCGTTGTCGTCGTTCGGTGCGGAGGCCAAGAGAGGCACGTCGAGCAGGGTCGTCAGCTCGTCGGTGAAGGCGCGCGTGCGGGGGGTGCCGACGCCGCCGAACGGCTCCAGCAGCTGCTGAAGCAGTTCCTGGACCACCGCGATGGCCCGCCGCGTGACCGCCTGCCCCTCCTCGGTGAGGGCGAGCTGGACGGCGCGCGGGTCGCGGGGATCGCGGGTGCGCTCGATCAGGCCGGCCGACTCCAGGGTGCGCGCCAGCTTCGAGACGTAGAGGGCCTCCAGGCCGGTGTGGTCGGCGAGCCGGCGCTGACTGGGCCGCTCGCCGGCGCGCTGGAGGCCGTACAGCGACGCGACCAGTACGTACTGCGCGTGGGTGAGGCCCAGCGGAGCCATCGCGCGATCGACCGCGACGCGCCACTTGGTGGCCAGCCGCCACACCAGGTAACCGGGGGTGGGACCCCGTGAACCTTCGCTCATGAAAATAGAGTACATGGACTCTATAGCCATGGCTACTATCTCGTGGGTGCTAACGAGACGGCGGTCGCCCACCTGCGGGAGGCGAAACGAACAATGCGGACGAACCGGAGTGCGCCTGGCGAGAGACAGCCCCCGCCAGGCACCGCGCGTCAGGCCGGGTTGTCCAGTGTCAACGCCGTGCAGCGGATTCCGCCGCCGCCCTTGCGGAGCTCCGTCGTGTCCAGCTCCGTCACCGTCAGCCCCAGCGACCTCAGGTCCGCCGCCAGCCGCGGGGCTCCCGACGTCATCGTCACCGTCCGGCCGTCGCTGATCAGGTTCAGCGCGAACGCCGCCGCCTCGGCGGGCGACACCTCGATCAGCTCCGTGCCCAGCCCCCGCAGGGTGCGCAGGCTCGGTCCGTCCAACGCCCGCGGGTTGTAGGCCAGGACCGAAGGAGCGATCACCGCCACCGCCAGGTCCAGGTCGTACCACCGGGAACTCGTCGTGCGGAGCGGGACGATCTCGGCGTCCAGGTGCCGCGCGAGAGTGCGGAACGCCCGGATGTCCGTGCGCTGCCCGTGCGCGGCCAGCAGCAGCGGCCCGCACGCCAAGGCGTCACCCTGGCCGCTGAACGCGTACCGCGTCGAAGCCACCTCGAACTCGTGGGATTCCAGCCAGGCCCGGTGGTGCGGGGTTTCCGGTGCCCGCTCGGGAGGCAGCGTCGCCAGCACCGCACGGTTTCCCCGGACCACCGCCGCGTTGGCGGTGTAGGTCATGTCGGGACAGGACGGGTCCGCGTCGACGAACTCGATCTTGCGGCCCGCCGCCAGGTGCGCTTCCACGATGTTCTCGTGTTCGGTGATGGCGGCGTCGACGTCGGGCTGGACGCCGACGTGCATGTACGGGTTGATTTCGTAGTCGATGCGGAAATACCGCGGGGAACACATCAGGAGCCGTTGGTGGGTCATGGGTCACTCGTTTCGTAGGCGGGCGGTCCGGGCTGGGGGACAACCCCGCCCGGGAGGCGCGCGGCCGGCGAAGCGAGCGAGCCGCGTCAGCCCAGGCCGCGCAAGCGGAACAGCTCGATCGTCATGAGGTAGTCCGGCCGCGAGCGGGCCGCGTCGATGCGCTGCGCGACCGTTGTGGCCGACGGGGCCGGACGCAGGGCCGAACTCACCGCACGCACCAGTTTGGCGATCATTTCTTTTCCCTTTCTTCGAAGGAACCGGGGGAAACCCAGGGTGCCGGGGCGCGTGGTCGCGGGTCTGGCCGGATTCGGACAGCTTGCCGGTCATCGGGTCGCGTTCAGGAAGCCGATGACGACGGCGCCCCACCAGCACAGCTGCGAAACCGCGGTGGTGAGCCCGCCCTGGACGAGCAGGCGGGCGGGGACCGGGTCCTCGAGGAGGGTCATCCGGTGGCCCAGCACCGTCGCGCGCACGCCGTTGACGGCGAGCACGCCGACGAGGCACAGCTTCACGACGGTGGCCGTGGAACCGAGGTCGGGGGAGAGCAACGCGCCGCTCGCGACCAGGCCCGTCAACCCGCCCCAGACCAGCAGGTGCAGCCGGGAAGCGCTGTGGACGGCTTCGGCGAACGACGCGCGCCCGAGCGCCCACAGGGCGAAGAGGTAGTCCGCGACCAGGACCGCGCCGAAGCCGACCACGAGCGAAGCCAGGTGCGCGAACAACGCGACGTCGTGCCACGCCGGGTTCGGCCGGACCCGCGTCGACAGCCAGATCGCACCGGCGAGCAGCATGATCGAAGCAGACATGGCGTAATAGGCCGCGTAGCGTCGGTGAACACCGGGCCCCGGCGGACGCGGGGTGGGCGGGATCCGTACCGGGATGCCGTTGTCGAGCATGACCTGTTCCTTCCGGGAAATCCGTGGGGGAACGGGTTCCGCCGGAACGACCGGTGCGTCCGACCTGCCTGCGTCAGCGAAAAACCCGTGCTGTGCTGATTACAGGCCATCGCGGACTTGGCTGGGAGCGTTGTCCGCAAAGGACAATCAATCCCGGGCGGCCGTGGAGAAGACAAGGGGACGGCGGCTCCGTTGCCGGACCGTCCCGGTGCTAGGCGGACACGGGCCCGGCGAGGGCCGAGAGATCGTGTCCGCGGGGCTCGACGGTGCTGAGCACGAAGTCGCGCACCGGCGGGGACACCCCGTGGCCGTCGAGGTACGGGTCGGCGTGGGTCAGCAGACCGGCGTCGGCGATCTCCTCGACGAGCTCGTCCAGCGCCGCCGACACCGCGTCGAGCCCGCCGGGCGGGGTCCGCGCCAGCCGTTCCAGCAGCTCCCGCGCGGGCGGGCTGAGCGTGCGGTAGGCGGACTCCAGGGAGTCGCGCAGGGAAAGGTCCCCGACGCTCAGCCAGTCCACGGTGTTGCCGTTCAGGCGCCACTCTTCGACGACCCGCCGCAGCGTCAGCCGTGGCCGCGAGGCGATCTTGCGCAGCGCCAGGTCGAGCGCGAGCGGCAGGTCGCCGCACAGCTCGGCGAGGCGGTCGCAGTCGCGGCCGGCGGAGACGGCGACGTGCGGCAGCGCCGCGGTGATCATCGCGATCGAGTCGCCGCGCGGCAGCGGGGTCAGCTGCAGCCGGTGGACGTCGCGCAGGCCCAGCAGCCGTTTGCGGCTGACCAGCAGCGTCGTGCTCGTGGTGGTCTCGGCGAGCAGCGGGCGCACCTGCTGCTCGTCCTGGACGTTGTCGAGCACGACCACGAGCCGGCGTTCGGCCAGCAGCGTGCGGTACAGCCCGGCCCGGTGGTCGAAGGTGCCCGACAGCTGGTCGTCGTCGACGCCGAGCGCGCGCAGGAACCCGTCGAGGACGTCGGCGGTCGCGGGTGCGGGTGGCGCGCCGCCGCCGTGGCGCAGGCCGCCGAGGTCGGCGTAGAGCTGCCCGTCGGTCTGCTCCGGCGCGATCGCGTGCGCGTAGTGCAGCGCGAGGTCGCTCTTCCCTACGCCGGCCGGGCCGCTGAGCACCAGCGGGGTGTCGCGCGGGGACCGCAGCCAGGCCAGCTCGGCCGTCCGGCCGGTAAAGCCCCGGGGTCGCTGCGGTAGCTGCGCCGGGTGTGGTGGGTTCCCGCGCCGCTGGAACAGCGTCGGTCTTCTCTTGCGCCCCCCGAACGGAGGCTGCGTATAGCCGCTCGTCGCGACGTGCCAGTGCCGGCGCCACGCCTCGTCGTCGCCGCCACACGCGGCGACGAACGCGAGCGTCACCTGCAGCGACGGCATCCGGTTGCCGCTCGCCGCGCTGGAGAGCACCGACGACGAGAACATCGCCGACCGGGCCATTTCCCGGTAGGTCGGGTTGCCGGCCCGCGCGCGCAGTTCCCGCAATTCCCGAGCGAACTGGGTGGCGATGCCACCGGAGGTGTTTACGGGCTTTTCTGGTCTGCCCATGTTAATCCCCTTCCCCTCACTCACTCAGCGTCGCTCTTCGCGGCCGGTGTCTCTTCCGCTGTCTGGCTGTCTTGTTAGCCCGTTCGTGCATTGCTCTGACTCTTCGTGGATCATTTCCGGTGCTTTCTTACGTCTTTCCGGTGAATTGTGGCAACGCTCGACGGCCGCCCGCGCGCAGCGGACGGCCGTCGGGATTCCGGGTTTCAGGGGGTGGCGGGGCGGGCCGTCATGCCGAGCAGGGCGCACAGCGCGGCCACCAGGCCGAGCACGCCGCACACCCACCAGACGCCGTTGCCGAGCGCCACCCACGCGGCGACGCCGAACAGCGGGCCGAGCGCCATGCCCAGGCCGAAAGTCGCCTGGTGGGCGCTGATGTAGCGGGCCTTGACGGCGGTGGGGAACGTCGACGGGTAGGCGAACATCGTCGGCCCGTTGATCATGATCCCGAAGACGAACACGACCGTGCACGCGACGAGCGCGACCGCCGAGCCGCCGCTGAGGCCGAACCCGGCGACGCCGAGGCCCATCAGCACGGTCCCGGCTGTGGCGGCGACGTGCCCCGGCCAGCGCGTGACGTACGAGGTGATCTTCAGCTCGCACAGGATCAGCACGGCCGACGCGGTCACGAGCACGACGCTGTAGAGACCGGCGGAATGGCCCTCGGCGGTGATCTTCAACGGCAGCGAAACCGTGTACTGGACGTAGATGACGGACCCGATCAGCACCGAGGCCAGGAAGAACCAGAACCGCCCGTCGCGCAGCAGGATCCCGTACGCGGCCCGGGTTCCGCTCGCGGCCGGTTCCGACGCCTCGCGCCCGACCCGGCGGTCGGGCAGCAGCCGGAGAGCCAGCACCGCGTAGAGCAGCGCCGTCGCCGCGTCGAACCACAGCAGGAGGTTCCAGTCGAGCAGGATCAGCCCCGCCGCGATCAGCGGGCTGAGCGCCGCGCCGAGGTTGAGGGCGATCCGCATCATCGAGAAGCCCATGACGCGGTCGGCGCCGGGCATCAGCTCGCTGAGCAGGACGGCGGCCGCGGGCCGGTAGCTCTGGGTCGCGAGCCCCGCGAGCAGCATCGCGGCCATCAGCGCGGCGATGAGCCCGGGGCGCCCGAAGAACGGGACGAGCGCGAGGATCACGGCCGAACCCGACATCGCGGCGGTGATCGTGGCGCGCGGGCCGATCCGGTGGACGAGCTCGCCGCCGACGAGCCCGCCGAGGACCGAGCCGATGCTGTAGGCGGCGAGGACGAGGCCGGCCTGCCCCGCGGAGAAGCCGCGGAAGACCAGGTACAGCACCATGAACGTCTGGACGAACGCGCCGAGCTGGTTGACGAACACGCCGCCGAGCAGGTAGCGGACGGGCGTGGGCGTCCGGCGCAGGACGGCCAGTACGCCGGCGGGTCTTTCGGTGGTGGTCACGGCCGAGCCTCCAGGTGGCTTGCGAAGGGGTGCCGCACCGCGATCGGTGGTGCCGGCTTCCTCATTGCAGCGGCCTGGCCGGTTGACCGGCAGAGTTGTTTCCGCCGGAAAATCAATTCCGGGGTGACGTGGGCTACGCGGATTATCGGAGCGTGACGCCATTGTCGCGGAATTCGACTTACCCGCGCCCGGCCGGACGCGGCGATTGCTGCATCCGGCCGGTAAGCGGGGAAATCAGAGCCCGACGACCAGTTCGTGGTCGATTTCGACGAACTCGGTGATCAGGCCGGCGAACCGGCCGGCGATCAGTTCCTTGTAGACGGCCGAGCCGGTGTGCGCGTCGTAGGCGGCCTGGTCGGCGAAGTGCTCGACGAACAGCAGGAAGTCCGGCTTGGCGGGGTCGCGGTAGACGCGGAAGGACAGGGTGCCGTCCTCCTGCCCGGGGCCGAGCGGCGCGAACTCGTGCACGAGCCGCTCGGCCTCGGCCTGCTTGCCCGGCTTGAGGGGGATCGGGAACACCTTCGCCAGCATGGGAAAACCTCTCGTAGTGCGGTGCTTGGTCCGGCGACCACTCTGCCGAGCGTGCGCGGTCGCGTCCGGCCAGATCCGGACACGTCTCTGTTGATTCGGGGCTTCGCCACCCGGACCCCCACAGGGAAGTCTTCTTCCGGGGTGCGCACCTGTCGCGGTCGTGTCCGGATCTGGCTAGCGCGGCCCCCGCCCGATCGCCTACACCTGGGACATGACGACTTTTTCGGCCGTGGTCACGACCGGCATCTACTGTCGTCCCGGGTGCGGGGCGAAGCCGCTCGCCGAGAACGTGAAGACGTTCGAGCTGGCTGCCGAGGCCGAGGCGGCCGGGTTCCGGGCGTGCCTGCGCTGCCGCCCCTACCGCGTCGCCGGCCCGGTCGGCGCGGACGCGCCGGAGCTCGTCTGCCGCGCGGTGCAGCTGATCATCGCCGGGGCGCTGGACACCGGCACTGAGGCGGCGCTCGGGCAGCGGCTGGCGGTGTCGCCGCGGCACCTGCGCCGGCTCTTCCACGACCACCTCGGCGTGACGCCGGACCAGCTCGCCCGGTCGCGGCGCGCGCACTTCGCGCGCCGCCTGCTCGACGACTCCGACCTGACCGTCGCGGACGTGGCGTTCGCCGCCGGGTTCGGCAGCCTGCGCCAGTTCAACCGGGACATGAAGCTGGTCTTCCGCGCGTCCCCGGTCGAGCTGCGCAACCGGCGCCGGCGCACCGACCGGCTCGCCGCGGACGGCGGCCTGATGATGCGGCTGCCGTTCGCGCCACCCTTGCACTGGGAGGCGCTCGGCACGTTCCTGGCCGAGCACGCGGTCCCCGGCGTCGAGTCGGTGCGCGACGGCGTCTACCGGCGGACGATCAGCCTCGACGGCGAGGCGGGCGTCATCGAGCTGAGCCGCGGGAGCGAGGACCACCTGCTGCTGACCGCGCACATACCGTTCTGGGAGGGCCTGATCCACGTCGTCGACCGCGTCGGGCGGATGGTCGGCGTCGACGCCGACACCGCGCCCGCCGAGGCCGCCCTCGCCGAAGACCCGGTCCTGGGGCCGCTCCTGCGGAAGCGGCCCGGCCTGCGGGTGCCGGGCGCCTGGGGTTTCTTCGAGGTCGCGGTGGAAGCCGTGCTGAGCCAGTACAGCGTCCGCGCGCGGGTGCGCCGGCAGCTGGGTGCGCTGGTCGAAGCGGCGGGCCAGCGCGTACCGGGCCTCGAGCACGGCCTGACGCACCTCTTCCCGTCGGCCGAGACCTTGGCCCAGGCGGACCTGGAGGGAGCCCGGCTGCCCGCGACGACCGCGCGGACGTTGCGCGGGCTCGCCACCGCGGTGGCCGAGGACGAGACCCTGCTCGACCCGGGGGCGAGCCTGGCCGACTGCACCGCCGCGCTGACGGCGTTGCCCGGCATCGAGCGCAGCACCGCCCAGGAGATCGCGCTGCGGCTGGGGCACGCCGACGCCTTCCCGGCCACCGAGCGCACGCTCGAGACGATCCTGCTCGAGCACGACGTCTCCGCCGACGCCGGCCGGCTGGCCGCCGCCTGGCACCCGTGGCGTGCCTTCGCCGCGACCCACCTGATCGCCGCCGGCTCACCGACGCCGGCCGCTTGACCACCCAGAAGGAGAACAACGGATGTCCACCAACCGGCGCGAGCTCGCCGAACGGCTGCGCGCCCTGCACACCGACCGCACGCTGGTGCTGCCGAACGCCTGGGACGCCGCCAGCGCGGCCCTCATCGCGCGGGCCGGTGCCCCGGCGATCGCCACCACCAGCGGCGGGGTCGCCTGGTCCGCCGGACGGCCCGACGGGCACGGCCTCACGCGCGAGGAGATGGCGGAGCTGGTCACGCGGATCGTGCGCGTCGTCGACGTCCCGGTGACCGCCGACATCGAGGGCGGCTACGGGCCGTCCGAGGACGACGTCGCGGCCACCGTCCGCGCGATCGTCGAGGCCGGCGCGGCCGGGATCAACCTGGAGGACTCGACCGCCCCCGGCGGCCCGCTCTTCGACGTCCCGGCGCAGGTCGGGCGGGTCCGCGCGGCTCGGGACGCGGCGACGGCGGCCGGCCTGCCCGAGCTGTGGATCAACATCCGCACCGACGTCTACCTCTTCGGCATCGGCGAACCCGAAGGCCGCCTGGACGACGTCCTGACGCGGGCGGGCGCGTACGCCGCCGCGGGCGCGGACAGCCTCTTCGTGCCGGGCCTGATCGACCTCGAGACGCTCCGAGTCCTCGTCAAGGAGAGCCCGCTGCCGGTGAACGTGATGGTGTGGCCGGGCGCGCCGACGGTGGCGGAGCTGGAAGCGGTCGGCGTCCGCCGGATCAGCGTCGGCACGGCGATCGCGCAGGGCGCCTACGCCGTCGCCCAGCGCGCGGCGGTGGAACTGCTGGAGCAGGGCACCTACACCGCTTTGGAGGGCGGACTGGACTTCGGCGCCGTCAACAGCGCCGTGACCGCCTGATCCTTCCCCCGGGCAGGGCAGCGATGGAAGTCCGTCGCTGCCCTGTCTACTTCCTTTTTGCACCCCGTTGATTTTCCTTGGTGGCCAACCGTTTCCATCAATTAAAGCGCTGGCTTCAATCACTTCCACGACCGAGAAGAAGACCTCGAGGGAAGTGATGTGATGACCGTAGTCGAGCCGCCGGCCGTCCGGCCGCCCGAGACCGCCTCGGAGATCCTCGCCCGGGCGCAGGCCCTGGCCCCGGTGCTGCGGGACCGCGCCGAAGAGATCGAACGGGCCCGGCGGCTGCCCGCGGATGTAGTGGATCTCCTGCGCGGCACCGGAGTGTTCCGGATGGGGTTCTCCCGCGCTCACGGCGGTCCCGAGCTGACCTCGATCGAGCAGACCGAGGTGATCGAGGCCCTGGCCCACGGCGACGCCGGGGCCGGGTGGTGCGCGATGATCGGGTCGGACACCGGTCTCTACGCGTCGTTCCTGGACCACGCCGTCGCCGAAGAGATGTTCCCCAGCCTGGACATGGCGACCGCGGGGCTGCTCTTTCCGAACGGCCGCGCGGAAATCGTCCCCGGCGGCTACCGCTTGACCGGCCGTTGGCAGTTCGGCAGCGGTGTCACGCACGCCGACTGGGTCGTCTCCGGAGCGTTCCTGTACCGCGACGGTGAGCCCGCGCACGACTCGATCCTGCTCATGGTGCCAAAGGCCGACGTCGAGGTCGTCGACACCTGGCACACCACCGGCCTGGCGGGCAGCGGCAGCTGCGACTACACGATCACCGACGTGTTCGTGCCCGCCGAGCACACGCTCACCTTCGCCGACGTCCGCGGGGGTTCGGGTCCGCTGGCCCAGCCCGAGGTGCACATGCGGAACATGCCGGGCGTCGCGCTCGGCGTCGCCCGCGCCGCGCTCGACCACGCCACGGACGCTGCCGTCTCCGCGGGCCGGGAGGACGACTACCGCACGCAGACCACCCTGGCCGACTGCGAAGGCGACTTCGCGGCGGCTCGCGAAGGTGTGTACGGCGCTTTGCGGCGCCAGCACGAGGTCCTGTCCGCGGGCGGTTCCCTCGACGACCTGACCCCGCGCGAGCGGGCCGCGCTGCCGCTGTCACGGCGGCACGCGTTCCGCACCGCCCGCTCGATCGTCACCCGCCTCTACGACCTCGTGCAGACCACCGCGATCTACCGGCCGTCGCCGCTGGACCGCTGGCTGCGCGACACCACCACGATGTGCCAGCACATCGTGGCGCAGGACCGGATCCTGCAGACCGCCGGCGCCCACCTCCTCGGTGGCCGCCCCGCGTTCCCGCTGGCCCTCGGCATCACCTCCGGCCGGCGCTGACTCCGCCTCAGCTCACCCCACAGAAGGAAGACACCCATGCGAAAGCTCCGGGCCGCCGTGTGCGCGGCCGCCGTGCTGGCCGTGACGCTCAGCGCGTGCAGCACCCCGGGCGGCACCACCGCCGCTCCCTCGCCGGACGGTGCCGCCGCGCCCGCCGCGGCGAACATCGACCGCGACGCGGTGATCAGCTACAGCGAGACCGAGCCGGCCGACCCGCTCGTGCCGGGCAACACCACCGAGGTCGGCGGCATCAGCGTGCTGGGCACGCTCTTCCGCGGCCTCATCGAGTACGACGCCAAGACGGCCGCCCCGCACAACGCCGTCGCGGACTCGGTCACCACCACCGACTCCAAGCTGTGGACGATCAAGCTCAAGGACGGCTGGACGTTCCACGACGGCACGCCGGTGACCGCCAAGAGCTTCGTCGACGCGTGGAACTACACCGCGTATTCCCCGAACCTGATGGCCGGCGCCAGCTACTTCTCGCACGTCGTGGGCTTCGCCCAGGTCGACAACGCGACCGCGGACGGCAAGCAGCCGGCGACCCTGCCGGCGGCGAAGGAGCTCTCGGGCCTGAAGGTCGTCGACGACAAGACGTTCACCGTCACCCTCGACGCGCCGTTCTCGGAGTTCGGCGTCCAGCTCGGGTACGCGGCGTTCTTCCCGATGCCGGCGAGCTTCTTCGCCGACCGCAAGGCGTTCGAGGCACACCCGATCGGCAACGGGCCGTTCGAGTTCGAGTCGTACACGCCGGGCAAGGACCTCGTCGTCAAGCGGTTCGACGGCTTCGCCGGTGCGCAGAAGCCGAACGTCGGCGGCATCGACTTCCGCTTCTACACCGACCTCGACCAGGCCTACGCCGACGTCATCGCGAACAAGCTCGACTTCCTCTCCTTCACGCCGTGGACGTCCACCCAGGGCGGCAAGATCAAGAAGGACCTGCCCGACGACCGGCGCAAGACCTACACCTACCTCGGCTACCAGGCGATCGCGTTCCCCCTGTTCGACAAGCGCTACGCCAGCCCGCAGTTCCGCCAGGCGATCTCCATGGGCATCGACCGGAAGGCGCTCATCCAGCAGGTGTTCAACGGCGCCCGCACGCCGGCCGACGGCCTGGTCGCCCCGAACGTCCAGGGCCACCTCGACAACCAGTGCGGCGAGCTGTGCACCTACCAGCCGCAGAAGGCCAAGCAGCTGTTCGACGCGTCGGGCTTCCAGGGTGACATCGAGCTGACGTCCAACATCGACTCCGGCAACCAGGAGTGGATGGAGGTCATCTGCCGCCAGATCCAGGCGTCGCTCGGCCGCGCCTGCAAGTTCACCCCGCAGACGACGCTCGGCGACTTCCGCTCGAAGCTCAACGACCGGTCCGTCACGGGCATCTACCGCTCGGCGTGGGTCGCGGACTACCCGTCGATCGAGAACTTCCTCAACCCGCTGTTCCGCACCGGGGCCGCCTCCAACGTCGGCCAGTACTCGAACGCGAAGGTCGACGCCCTGCTCCAGCAGGCCGACGCCGCGCCTTCGCAGCAGCAGGGCCAGGCGCTCTACCAGCAGGCCGAAAAGCTCGTCCTGCAGGACATGCCGACCGTCCCGATCTGGTGGCAGTCCGGCACCGCGGCCTGGGCGTCCCGGCTGCACAACGTCCAGCCGACCCAGTTCCGCGAGCTCGACCTGTTCAGCGTCACCGTCAGCAAGTAGCTCCCTGCGGCGCGCCGCGACCCGGCGCGCCGCAGGTCGATCCGGAAAGCAGTGATGACATGACCGTCCACGAAGTGGATGTCCTGATGATCGGGGCCGGCCCGGCGAACCTGGCGCTGGCCGTGGCCCTCGAGGAGTGCGGGCGGGCCGGCGTGGCCCGCTCCGCGATGATCCTCGAACAGCACGAAGACGTGAAGTGGCAGCGCAACCTGATGCTGCCGTGGGCGCGCAGCCAGGTGTCGTACGTGAAGGACCTGGTGACCCTGCGCAACCCGCGCAGCCGCTTCTCCTTCCTCAACTTCATGCACGAGCGCGGCGAGCTCGACGAGTTCGTCAACCTCGGCACGTTCAACCCGTTCCGCTGGCAGATCTCGGCGTACTTGCAGTGGGTGGCCGATTCGCTGGAGCAGGTCCGGGTGCGCTACAACGCCCGCGCCCAGCGGGTCCTGCCGATCCACTCGGAGTCGGGCCAGGTGCTCGGCTTCACCGTCCCGCTGTCCGACGGCGACACGATCCTCTGCCGCGACCTGGTCGTCGGCGGCGGCCGCGACGCCCACGTGCCGGACGTCTTCCGCGGGCTGCCGGCCGAGCGCGTCGTGCACAGCACCCAGTTCAGCACCCGGGTCGGTTCGACGGTCCGGCTGGCCCGCCCGGGCAAGCCGCTGCGGCCGGTCGTCGTCGGCGGCGCGCAGAGCGCGGCCGAGATGTTCATGGCCCTGCACCAGGAAGCGCCCGGTTCGTCTCCGACGCTGCTGCTGCGCTCGATCGCCCTCAAGGACTACCAGACCAGCAAGTTCGTCAACGAGCTGTTCTTCCCGTCCTTCGTGGACGAGTTCTTCACCATGTCCGACGAGGCGCGGGCGAAGGTGCTCGCGGAGATGCACCTGACCAACTACGGCGGCCTGGCCGCGCCGTTCCTCGAAGAGCTCTACACGATGCTCTACAAGCAGAAGATGCTCGGCGAGCCCGTTTCGACGATCCGCGGCTCCACCGACGTCGTCGGCTCCCGGACGGAACCCCGGCCGGGCGGCGGCGAGGAGGTCGTGCTCGACGTCCGCGACCTCAAGCACGACACGGTCGAGCAGGTCCGCTGCGACGCGGTGTTCCTCGGCACGGGCTTCGACCCGCGGATGCCGTCGATGGTCCGCGGCCTGGCCGACGCGATCGGCCTGAACGGGATCTCCGTCGACCGCCGCTACCGCGCCGACCTCGGCGCCGGTGCCTTCGGCGCCCTGTACCTGCAGGGCGTCAACGAGGCGACGCACGGCATCTCGGACTCGCTGATCAGCGTGCTGGCCCAGCGGTCGGCCGAGATCGCCGGGGACATCGTCGAACGCCGCGTCGCGGGCAAGGGCCCCGACGAGGACCTCCGCCGCTCCGACGAGTCAGTGGGGGTGGGGGTGTGATCGACCTCCGCCGGCTCGACCGCGACCACTTGGAGCGCGCGTACGGGCTCGACTCGCAGCGGCTGCTGCCCTGGCCGGAGCTCAACGCGCCGTTCGAGGGCGCCTGGTGCGTCCTGCGCCCGGGCACCACCTCCACCCCGCACTCCCACCACGAGTACGAGATCTTCATCGCCGTCTCGGGCACCGCGACGCTGGTCGTGGACGACGAGCCGCACCCGTTCTCCGCCGGCGACGTCGTCCGGCTGCCGCCGGGTTCGACGCACTGCGTCACCAACCAGGGGGACGAGGACTTCGAGTACTACGGCGTCTGGTGGGACCCCGAGATGGCCGCGCTGTTCACGGCTCGCCACGAAGCGAGCGTGTCATGAGCGCCCGGACCGTCGTCATCTCGCCCGCCCCGACGGCGAACGGGGACCTGCACCTGGGGCACATCGCCGGCCCGTTCCTGGCCGCGGACGTGCATACCCGCTACGCGCGGTCGCAGGGCCGGGAAGTGTTGCTGGGCACGGGGTTCCAGGACACCTCGACGTTCGTGGTGACGACGGCGCACCGGCGCGGCGTCACCCCGGCGGAGCTGGTCGCCACGTCGGCCGCGCAGATTTCCGCCAGCCTCGAGGCCATGGGCATCGGCGTCGACGGCTACACCGGCGACGACGACCGGTTCACCAAGTGGGTCGTCGACTTCGTCGGCCGGCTGTACTCGGCGGGCAAGCTGGAACTGCGCACGATGAAGTTCCCGTACTCGTCGCGGTCGGGTGAGTTCCTCGTGGACGGCTTCGCGTCCGGCAGCTGCCCGGAGTGCCTCGCCGAGGGCTGCGCGGGGCTCTGCGAGAGCTGCGGGCAGCTGGTCGCCGCGGGGGACCTGCTGGACGTCCGGTCCACTTTGGACCCGTCGGACCCGGTGGTGCTGCGCGAAGCCGACGTGCTCGTGCTGCCGGTCGAGCGGTACCGGGCGCGGCTGCAGGCGCATTTCGCGGCGCACGCCTCGGGAATGCGGCCGCACATGGCGCAGGCGATGGCCACCATGCTGTCGAAGCCGTTGCCGGACTTCCCGGTGACGTACCCGATCTCGTGGGGCATCGAGGTGCCTTTCCCGGAGGTCGCCGGGCAGCGCGTCAACCCCAACGCCGAGCCGATGGCGTGGAGCATGCACTGTTCCGCGCTGTCCGCGGAGAAGCGTTCGGGCTCGGTGTCTTCGGAAGACGCGTTGTGGCTGGCCGGCGCGGATTCGGAGATCGTGTACTTCCTCGGGTTCGACAACATCTACCCGTTCGCGATCGCCGGCCCGGCGATGCTCTTGGCGCTGGACGGCCGCTACGACCTGCCGACGCGGTACCTCACCAACGAGTTCTACGAGCTGGACCACCGGAAGTTCTCCACCAGCCGCGGGCACGTGGTGGGGAGCCGGGAGCTGGCCGCCGAGGTGCCGCGGGACCTGATCCGGTTCCACCTGGCCGCGACGAGTCCCGAGCACCAGCGGACCAGCTTCAGCCGGGACGGGCTGGCGCGGGTGACTTCGTCGCGGCTCGTTTCGCCGTGGAACCGCGTGGCCGACAAGGTCAACCGGTGGGTCGGCCTCGGCCCGCTGCCGGTGTCGTCGCGGTCACGGCGCGCGGCTTCGCTGATGGCTTCGCGGTTCGCGGAGTCGTACGAGCTGGCCGGGTTCAGCCTGAACCGCGCGGCGGAGACGATCGCGGAGCAGCTGGCCCGCCTGGACGGCCGCGCGGTGACGGGCGCGAACGCGGGCGACTTCTGCTTCGAGGTCGACCGGCTGCTGCGCGGGGCGGCGCCGATCCTGGTGGATCTGGCATCGCAGGTGCTCGGCGAGGACGCGGGGGTGGACGCGGAGTCGTTCACGCCGGCGGCACTGCCGCGGCTGAGGGAAGCGGAGGCCGGCAGATGAGCGCCGCCACCCGGCAAGAAATCGCGGCGTCAGGCCCGGCCTCGTCACTTCCACGTGAAAGCTATGCCCCAGATGGTCGCTTTCACGTGAAAGCAACGCCTCCCCGGGCCCGGCGCGGCAGGCTGCGCGTCGTCGTGGTCGGTGGGGGCATCACCGGACTTCTCACCGCCATCCGGTGCGTCCTCGCCGGGCACCGCGTCGTCCTCCTCGAACGCGGGCCCGTGCCGCACCCCGGGGCGACCTCCTTCGACCAGCACCGCGCGCTGCGGGCCCTCGTCGTCGGGGATCGGGCGGCCACCCGCCGGGCCGCCGAGCTGCACCGCCGGTGGCGGGAGCTCGACGCCCTCCTGTGCGACCACCTGCCGGGTGCCGGGCTCTACCGGCGCGTCGGGGTGCTGCAGGCCCTGCCGCCCGGGCTCGTGCCGGCGGCCGTCGCCACCGCGTCGGCCGCCGGCGTGCCCCTCCGGATCGTGCACCCGTCCGCCTACCCGCTCATCGGGTTCCCGCGGGGCAGCGGCGCCGTGTTCGAGCCGCACGCCGGGACGCTGCTCGCCGACCGGGTGCTGCACGCCGCCGCGCGCTGGCTGCGCCACCACCCGGACGCCGAGCTGCGGCCGGGCCGGGAGGCCGTCGAGGTCGACCCGGACCGGGCGAAGGTCCGCTTAGCCGACGGCACGGCCGTGACCGGTGACGTCGTCCTCGTCGCCGCCGGGCCCTGGACCGGGGCGCTGCTCGACCGGCCGGTCGAGCTGCACCGGCAGACGATGGTCTACCTGCGTCCGCCCGCCGCGCTCGCCCACGCCTGGGCGGCGACGCCCACCGCGGGCGGCCTCGGCGCCGACGGGCGGGCGTGGCTGCTGCCCTCGGTGGCGGGCACGCTGCTCAAGGTGAGCACCGACGCCGTCCGGCGCGAGGTGACCACCCTCTCCGGCCCCGACGACGATGCGGGCTGGGCGGCCCGCGTCCTGTCCGCCGGTGTCGTGTCCGATGTGGACGGTTATGCCGTCGTGCGCGTCAAGCACTGCCACTACGCCACCTCCGAGGGCGGCGACACCGGCTTCGTCCGCATCGGGCCCGCCGCCTGGGCCCGCCCGGCCAGCGGCCCCGACGGCTTTCGCACGGCTCCGCCGGCCGCCGACGCCGTTGTCGCCGAGCTCGCCGGCCAGGCCCTCGTCCCCTCGATCCGAAAGGACTTTCGATGACCCCGAACCCGGGCGCGCTGCTCGTCATCGGCAGCGGCCTCAAGCTCTACCGCGAGTACCTCGTCCGTTCCGTCGCCCGCCGCGCCCGCGAAAACGGCCTGCGGCTGGTGCTGATCAACAACCTCAAGCCGACCTGGCAGAACGAGTACTTCGACGACATCACCGTGGTCAACGTCTTCGACCACGCCCTGCTCGCCGAGACCGCCCGTGAGCTGGCGAACCGCTACACGGTGGCCGGCGTGCTCTGCTGGGACGAGCCGCTGGTCATGCCCGCGGCCGAGCTGGCCGACGAGTTCGGCGTGCCCGGCCTGAGCATCCCCGGCGTGCACGGCTGCCGCGACAAGCACAGCTGCCGCGTCCGACTCACCGCCGCCGGCCTGCCCCAGCCCGGCTTCCACCTGGCCATCGACCTCGGCGACGCCCGCGCGGCCGTCGCCCGCATCGGCTTCCCGGTGGTCGTCAAGCCCCGCGCGCTCGGCGCCAGCATGGGTGTTTCCCTCGCCCGGGACGCGGGGGAGTTCGACGCCGCCTACCGCGTCGCCCACGAGGCCAGCCTCGTCGGCGACGAGCCCTACCGCGGCGGCGCCCTCATCGAAGGCTTCGCCGACGGCCCGGAGATCAGCGTGGACGGCGCCGTCCACAAGGGCGAGTACCTGCCGATGTTCGTCGCCCGCAAGAGCACCGGGATGCCGCCGTTCTTCGAGGAGACCGGCCACCTCGTCGACGCGGGCGACCCGCTGCTGCGCGACGAAGAACTGCTGCGCGTCCTGGCCGACGCCCACCGCGTGCTCGGCATCGAGGACGGCATCACCCACACCGAGGTGCGGCTGACCGCCCGCGGCCCGGTGATCATCGAGGTCAACGGCCGGCTCGGCGGCGACCTCATCCCGCTCCTCGGCAAGACGGCCACCGGCATCGACCCGGGCAGCGTGCTGTTCGACGTCGCCACCGGCCAGCGCCCCGACGTCACCCCGACGCGGTCCGGGGTCGCCGGCATCCGGTTCGGCTACCCGGACCACGACTGCGTCGTGCACTCGGTCGAGGTGCCGTGGGACGCCCCGGGGCTGGTCATGGCCTCGCCCATGGTCGAGCCGGGCACCACGCTGCGGCTGCCGCCGGGCGGCTACATCGCGCGTCACTCGTTCGTCGCGTGCGAGGCGGACGACGCCGCGACGTGCCGGCAGCGGCTGGCGCACGCGACCTCGCTGGTCGAGGTGGACTCGGTCGAGATCGAGCCGCCGCCGGCCGGCACGACGCTGGCGATGCCGGCCGGGCTCCTGGACGTGGACGAATGAGCATCCACTACGACGGCCGCCGGTTCCACGCGCTGGGCGGCGGCGACGGCACGTACGCGGAGTACCGCCAGCAGGGCGACCTGGTGTGGGCCGAATTCGAAGGCGGGCACGTCCGGCGCGGCACGGTGACCGGCACCTGCGACGCCGCCGGCGTCCTGCGGCTGGCCTACACGATGGTCCTGGCGAGCGGCGAGGTGATCGCCGGGCACAGCACCACCACCCCGCAGTGGCACGGCGGCACCCTCGTGCTGCGCGAGGTCTGGGAGCGCTACGGCGAGCACGCGGCCACCGGCGTCTCCTTCCTCGAAGAAGTTCACGTGGCGGTGGCGTCGTGACCGCGTGGGACGGGCTGCGCGGCCTGGGCGAGCTCCGGTTCCCCGGCGACCCCGGCTTCGCGGCCGTGGCGCCGGTGAACCGGCGGTTCGCCGCCGCCCGGCCCGCGGCGGTGCTCTCGGTCGCCGACGCGGGCGACGTCGCCCGGGCCGTCGAGTGGGCCCGGGCGGAGTCGGTGCCCGTGGCGGTCCGCGGCGGCGGGCACAGCTACGCGGGCCACTCGGCGGGCCCGGGCCTGGTGCTCGACCTCGAGCGGCTGTCCGGGATCCGCGTCGACCGCGGCACCGGGCTGGTCACCGTCGGCGGCGGGACGCCGATGAAGGCGCTCTACGCGGGGTTGCGGCCGTGGGACCTGACGTTCCCGCTCGGCAACTCCGACACCGTCGGCATCGGCGGCCTGACCCTCGGCGGCGGCGTCACGACGATCTCCCGCGCGCACGGCCTCACGTGCGACGCGCTCGTGTCGACCGACGTCGTGCTCGCTTCCGGCGAGGTCGTCACGGCGTCGGACGCGGAACATCCGGACCTGTTCTGGGCCTGCCGCGGCGGCGGGGGCGGCAACTTCGGCGTGAACACGAGCTTCACGTTCCAGGCGCGCCCGGCCCCGGCCGGCTCGACCTGCGTTGTGCTCTGGGCGCGGCCGCACGCGGTCGAGGTCCTCGCCGCGATGCAGGAGATCATGCTCGGCGCGCCGGAGGAGTTCTCCGCGCGGATCGGTATCGCGCGTTCGGTGGGAGACGACGGCGTCGTCTCCGTGGTGGGCCACCACCTCGGCCCGGCTTCGGAACTGCGTGAGCTGCTGGCGCCGGCCTTCGCCGTCGCGGCTCCCGACCGGGTCGACATCGAAGACCGGGACTTCTGGGCCGCGGCCTCCTTCCTGCACCACTCGAGCGAGGGTGGGGCCTTCGCCGTCCGCACGCGGTGCACCCCGCACGCGTTCGCGGACGCCGGACTGGAGGCGCTCGTCCGGGCCGTCGAGAAGTGGCCCGGCAACGGTAACCCCGACGGCGCCGGGGCCGCGTTGTTCGCGTGGGGCGGGGCGATCGGCCGCGTCCCGGTGACCGGCACCGCGTTCCCGCACCGGGACACGAGGTTCCTGCTGAGCCTGGACACGTCGTGGACCGAGCAGGACGCGCCGGACGTCGTGCGAGCGAACCTGGACTGGCTGCACGCGCTGCACGCCGAGACGGGCGAGTTCGCGCCGGACGCGTCGTACGTCAACTTCACCGATCCGGACCTCGAGGACTGGCGCGGCGCCTACTACGGCCCGAACGCCGCCCGCCTCGCCGAGGTCAAGCGCCGGTACGACCCGGACCGGTTCTTCTCGCACCCGCAGGGGTTGTGATGGCTCCCGATCTCCGTGGTGCGATGCGCACCTTCGCGACCGGCGTGTGCGTCGCCACGACGTACCGCGACACCCCCGGCGGCCGGCGGCACGACGCCGTGACCGTCAACTCCCTGGGGTCGATCTCCCTCGACCCGCCCCTGGTTTCGCTGTCCTTCCGCAAGGAGTCGGCGTTCCTGGCGGATCTGGTGGAAACCGGCCGCTGGGTGGTGTCGATCCTCCCGGCGGACGCGCGCGATGTTGCTCGCCGGTTCGCCGGCCCGCGTGCGTCGCGCGTTTCCGAAATCGCTGTGTTGGAGGCGAAGCCGGGGGAGCGGACCGGGGCGCTCGTGCTGGCCGGCGCGAGCTGGCTGGAGTGCGCCGTGGCCGAGAAGTTCGACCTGGGCGACCACACGCTGGTGGTCGGCGAGGTACTGGCCACGGGCCACGACCGCCACGCGCCGGCGCTGGTGTTCGTCCACGGCGGCTACCACGCCGTCACCGACCCGCGCCACGTTTCCGGGCCGGGACAGTGGGGCGAAGCGCTCTGACGGTCGTGTCCGAATCTGGCTAGCCCGGCCTCCGCGAGGTCGGGCATGCTCGGCCGGTGAGCGAAGACGAGATGCGCTGGAGCGGCCAGCGCACGGACCGGATCGACGAGGGAACGCTGCCGGGACTGGCCCGGCTGACGGGGTTCGTGCGCAGCGTCCGGACCCCGGAGTTCCGCGACGTGACGTTCCACGAGGTGCTCACGAAGAGCGCGTTGAACCACGTCCCGGCGGACGCGCGCATGTTGCCGGGCGAGTACACGATCAACCCGTATCGAGGGTGTACGCACGCGTGCCAGTACTGCTTCGCGCGTCCGACGCACACGCGTCTCGGCCTCGATGCCGGCGGCGACTTCGACAACGAGATCATCGTCAAGACGAACATCGTGGAGGTGCTGCGCACCGAGCTGGCCCGCAAGCGCAAGCTCCCGCCGAGGGTGGCGTTCGGTACGAACACGGACGTGTACCAGCGCGCGGAGGGCCGGTACGAGCTGATGCCGGGCATCATCGACGCGCTGGCGGGACACCGGGTGCCGTTCTCGATCCTGACGAAGGGACCGCTGATCCGCCGCGATCTTCCCCGGTTGGCGCGCGCTTCACGGGCCGCCACGGTCCACTTGGGTGTGTCGCTGTCGATGCTGGACGAGCAGTTGCAGCAGTCGGTGGAGTTCGGCACGGCAACGACCACGGCCCGCTTGGCAACGGTCCGCGCGATCCGCGACGCGGGGCTCGAGTGCACGGTGTTCCTGTCGCCGATCCTGCCGTTCCTGTCGGATTCGGTCACGCAGCTGGATTCTTTGGTGGCGGCGGTGGCGTCCGCCGGGGCGACGGATGTGCTGTACCACCCGCTGTACCTGACTTCCGGCGTCAAGGACGTGTTCTTCGCGTGGCTGCGTCGGGAGTATCCGTCGTTGGTGGCGGAGTACACGCGGTTGTATTCGTCGGGCTCGGAGACTCCGTACCGGCACGAAATCGGGGAACGGATCCGGCCGTTGATCGCGAAGTACGGGTTTCCGGAGCCGGACAAGACGATCGAGGACAAGTTCGCGTTGAACGGCCGGCGGGGGCAGCAGCCTCCTCCGGAGGAGCCGGCCCAGGCAACGCTGTTCTGACTCGCACCGGTCGCTCGGCTGGTGGCGGGCGTCTCGAGGTGATGATCGTTCTGCCGGCTTTGAACGTGGGTGCAGGCCCGGAGCCGGTGGCTGCGGGCCTTTCCCACGTGCGGTTGTCTACGCCGCGAACGGCAACGGTTGGTGCAGGTTGTTGCGCCTGGGTTTTCGGCGTTTGTCCAGGAACACTGGTGGCAGGAATTCGGGGAGGCCGTCGGCGGCGATGCGGACTTGCCAGCCGGAGCGGTGCAGGAGCCGGTGGTGGTGGGCGCACATCAGCACCATGTTGCCTAGGGCCTGTATCGAAGTCGCCTCGAGCAGGTTGAGCTGGAGTTGGTGTTGCTGGGCGTGTCGGTGCTCGACATAGGTGAGGTCTCCGGTAGT
>NZ_JBFBBZ010000064.1:0-46552 GCF_040682935.1 Amycolatopsis sp. NPDC051061 | reverse complement strand
CGCCGGCCCCGGTCCCGCGCGTGCCGGCGCCGCGCGAGGAGACGAAGGAGCTGGCGACGCCCGGGTTCGGCGCGGGCGCGCCGCCGCCGTCGCTGGGTCGCGCCAAGACCGAGGCGAGCCCGGGACGGCGGGCCTCGCGCCGCGGGGTCGTCGTGGGGCTGTGCGCGGTGGCGGTGGTGGCGATCGGCGGGGTGGCGGTGGCGGTGGCGAGTTCGGGCGGGAGCCCGTCGGGCGGCACTCCGCCGGCGACGAGTCCGGCGTCCGAGACGCCGACGCTGGTGACGTTGCCGCCCCCGGAGACCCCGGAGACAACGCACGCGACGGTCGCGGCCCCGCACACGAGCGCCCCGGCGACCCGGCGCAAGACCCCGCCGAGGACGACGACGCCGACCCGCACGACCACGCCGCCGACGACCACCACGCCGACGACCACGACCACGAAGTCCACGACGTAGGGGCGAGTTCCCGGCGGCGCAGGGTTCCGCCGTGGCCGGCTTTCCCGCTCATCGCCGCGCCGCCCGCACCGCCGGTAACCTCACCGCATGGCGGCAGAGCACGTGATCGTGACGTCCACGACCGACTCCGAGACCGCGGCCCGCGACCTGGCCGCGAAGGCGATCGAAGAGCGGCTCGGGGCCTGCGCGCAGGTCGTCGGGCCGGTGACCAGCGTCTACCGCTGGGAAGGCGAGGTGCGGACCGACCGGGAATGGCGCGTCGAGATCAAGACGACCGCCGCCAGGGTGCCCGCGCTGACCGAGCGCCTCAGGCAGCTGCACGGCTACGACCTGCCCGAGGTGATCGCGACCCCGATCGAAGGCGGCAGCGCGGACTACCTCGCCTGGGTGACCACCGAAAGCCGGAACGGTGGTTAGCTTCGAGGCATGGATCTCAGCACCCGCTTCGAAACGCTCACCACCGCCCACCTCGCCGACGCGTGCCTCCGCGCCGGCCTCCCGGTGCGCTGCGCCCCGGCGGCGACGCGCGCGGTGGTGCCCGGTACCCGCCTGCTCGGACCGGCGGTCCCGGCCCGGCACGTCGGCAGCGTCGACGTCTTTCTCGAGGCCTTCGAACAGGCCACCGCCGGCGGGGTCCTGGTGGTCGACAACGGCGGCCGCCTCGACGAAAGCTGCGTCGGCGACCTCGTCGTCCTCGAAGCGCGCGCGGCCGGGCTCGCCGGGGTCGTGATCTGGGGCCTGCACCGCGACACCGCCGACATCCGCGCGATCGGGCTGCCGGTGTTCAGCCTCGGCTCGATCCCCACCGGCCCGCTGAGCCTCGGTCCGCGCGTCGACGGCGGTGCGATCGTCGGCACCTGGCGGATCGGGCCGGCGGACCTCGTCGCCGGCGACGACGACGGTGTCGTCTTCCTCCCGCGGGATCGCGCCGATGAGCTGTTCACGCTCGCCGAGGGCATCCGCGACACCGAACGCCGCCAGGCCGAGCGGATCCGGGCCGGCGAGCCGTTGCGCGAGCAGGTCCGCTTCTCCGAGTTCCTCGCCGCGCGCGAAGCGGACCCGGCGCTGACCTTCCGCGCGCACCTGCGGGCCGTCGGCGGCGCGATCGAGGAGTGACCGAAAGTGTGATCTTCGCCCGAAGGGGGTATTCCGGTCCTGCGGCGGCGTGGGAGGCGAGACCATGAACACCCTCATCGACTTCGGCAAGGACATCGAATACCACTTCGTCCGCGGTCTGCGGGCCTACCTCGCCCGGGTCGCCCGCGCCGTCGGCGTCGGGTTCGAGTCGTGTTCGATCGACCTCGACGTGCCCACCTCCGGCTACGTCGCTCTCGACCGCGAGCTCCCGGACCTGCCGGGGCACGACCTCGCGCTGATCTGGGACGAGGTGCACGGCTGGTCGGCGGTGGTCGAGCCCGCGGGCGGCGGCGAGCCGAAGACGCTCGCCTACCTCGGCGGGGCCGAAGTCCTGCCGTCGCCGCGCGCGGTCGCGCGGTTCCTGGACGTGCTGCGGGTCGCCGGGCCGCCGCCGGGATCGTTCCGGCCGCCGGTGTTCCGGACGGGCGGCCGCCACGAAGACCTCCTCGACTGGCTGCCGGTCACCGGGCCCGAGGGACTGCTGCGGCAGAGCTCGCCGGCGTGGTGACAGACGTCCGCACCCCCGGTGCGGACGCGCTTAGGATGGGGCGGCCCGATCCGTCCAGCGAGGGAACCCCGTGAGCAGCGCCGATGAGCCCCGTCCCGTCCGTGTCCTCCTCGTGGAGGACCACGACATGGTGGCGGAGGCGCTGCAGCTGGCGCTCGATCGCGCCGACGGGATCACCGTGGTGGGCCGCGCCCGGTCCCGCGCGGAAGCCGTCGCCGACGCGCGCGAACACGAACCGGACGTCGTGGTGCTGGACCGGCGTCTCGCCGACGGCGACGCTCTCGGCGTCATCGCGGAGCTCGGCTCCGGCGGCGCGCGCGTGCTGGTGCTGACGGGGGACGCGACGCCGTCGGTCGCCGTACAGGTCGCGAAGGCGGGCGGGGCCGGGCTCCTGCTGAAGTCGTCACAGCTCGGCGTGCTGGAGTCCGCGGTGCGCGACGTCGCGTCGGGCGGCGTCGTCTTCGACCCGGAGCTGCTGCCCGAGATCTTCGACCGGCTCTCCGGCCGGGTGCCCGCCCGTGGCGCGGAACTGACCGCGCGGGAGCGCGAGACCCTCGACCTGCTCGCGGAGGGCGCCACCACCGAGGAGATCGGGGAGCGCCTCGGCGTCTCCCGCAACACCACGCGCAACCACGTGCAGCGGGTGCTGGAGAAGCTCGGCGCGCGGTCGAAGCTCGAAGCGGTCGCCGTGGCCCGCCGGGAAGGCCTGCTCGCCTGATGCACCTGCATCAGCCGAGCGGTCCCGGTTTGCATCTCGTGCCGCGGGGGCGCTCCCGGCACGCTTGACGTCGTGGACATCCAGGCGCCGCTGACCGCGGAGTGCGGCCTGACCGATCCGGCAGGCGGCCTGGCGGTCGTGCGCCGGTTCGCGCGGCTCACCCTGACGGCCTGGGCCTGCGACACCGTCATCGACGACGCGCTGCTGCTCGTCACCGAGCTCGCGACCAACGCCCTGCGGCACGGCGCCGGCCGCCCGGTCCTCCGGTTGAGCGTCGGGGCCGGGCACGTCCGCATCGAGGTCTTCGACGACGACCCGGCGCCGCCCGTGCGGCGGCCGCCGACGGCGGCTGGGGCCTGGCCCTCGTCGAGCGCCTGTCCCTGGCGTGGGGGACTACGCGCCGCGGCCCGGGAAAGGTGGTCTGGTGTGCGCTGTCCGCCCCGTCGGCCGAGCTCGCCGGCTGACGCGGCGTGCCGGGCGGGCGGCCATCCGGCAGAGTTGCCGCATGGACGACCGCGCGATCGTGATGCTGGACCCGGAGGGCCGCGTGGCGAGCTGCACCGCCGAGGCCGAGCGCGTCACCGGCTGGCCGGCGGGGGCGCTGGCCGGGCAGCACTTCTCGGTGCTTTCCCCGCCGGGCGACGATGTGCCGGGGAAGCTGGAGAGCACGGCCGGGCGGGGACGGCTGGAGGAAGAGGGCTGGCGGGTCCGCAAGGACGGGTCGCGCTTCTTCGCGAACGTCGTGATCACGGCCTTGTTCGACGAGCGGCACCGGGTGCGAGGGTTCGAGGCGGTCATTCGCGACCTGACGGACCGCGACGTCGACGGCGAGGCCCCGCGGGACAGCGAGGCGCGGCTCCGGTTGCTCGTGCAGAGCGTGCAGGACTACGGGATCTTCATGCTGGACCAGGGTGGGCACATCACGAGCTGGAACGCGGGGGCCGAGCGGATCAAGGGCTGGTCGGCGGACGAGATCATCGGCCGGCACTTTTCGGTGTTCTACCCGCCGGAGGACTTGGCCGCCGGTAAGCCCGCGCGGGAACTGGAGATCGCGGCCGAGGAGGGCCGCCTGGAGGACGAGGGGTGGCGGATCCGCAAGGACGGCACGCGGTTCTGGGCGAACGTGGTGATCACGGCGTTGTTCGACGGGCAGCGCCGGTTGCAGGGCTTCGGGAAGGTCACCCGCGACATGACCGATCGCCGCAACGCCGTCGAGGCGTTGCGCGAGAGCGAAGAGCGGTTCCGGCTCCTGGTGCAGAGTGTGCAGGACTACGGGATCTTCATGCTGGACCAGGGTGGGCACATTTCGAGCTGGAACGCCGGTGCGGAACGCATCAAGGGCTGGTCCGCCGAGGAGGCCATCGGTCAGCACTTCTCGATGTTCTACCCGCCGGAAGACATCGCGGCGGGCAAGCCGGCGCGGGAACTGGAGATCGCCGTCGAGGAGGGGCGGCTCGAGGACGAAGGCTGGCGCGTCCGCAAGGACGGCACCCGGTTCTGGGCGAACGTGGTGATCACGGCGTTGTTCGACCGGCAGCGCCGGCTCCAGGGCTTCGGGAAGGTCACCCGCGACATGACCGAACGCCGCAACGCCGAGCAGGCCTTGCGCGAACGCCGCCGGCTCGTCGGCCACCTCGTCGACGCGCAGGAGGTCGAACGGCGCCGGATCGCCTGGGACGTCCACGACGAGTCCATCCAGTCCATGGTGGCCGTCGGCATGCGCCTGCAGCTGCTCGCCTCCCGGCTGCCGGAGCCGCACGCCGGCGCCGTCACGGGGCTCGACGAGGCGGTGCGGGCCGCCGTCGCCCGGCTGCGGGGCCTGGTGTCCCGGCTGCGTCCGCCGGAGCTCGACCGGCACGGCCTGGTGGATGCCGTCTCCACCTACGTCGACGAGGTCGCGGGCCGCTGGGGGCTGGCGCACACGCTGCGGGACGAGCTCACCGCCGAGCCGTCGCCCGCCGCCGCGATCACCGTGTACCGGATCTGCCAGGAGGCGCTCAGCAACGTCCACAAGCACGCCCGCGCCACCCGGGTCGACCTCCATCTGTCCACAGTGGACAACGGAACGTTCGTGCGGATCACCGACGACGGTGCCGGCACGGCGTCGGACGAGGCCGGCGCGGGCCACTTCGGCCTGGTCGAGATGCACGAACGGGCCGAAGCGGCGCACGGCTGGCTGTCGGTGACCAGCGCGCCCGGCCGTGGCACGGCCGTCGAGTTCTGGCTGCCGATGCTGCCCGACGCGGCGGGACTGGAACCGTGACCGAGGTGCGGGTGCTGATCTCCGACGACGACGAGCTGATCCGCGCCGTCCTCAAGGAGGTCCTCGACGAGGAGCCCGACATCGCCGTCGTCGCGGTCGCGGGCGACGTCGACGAGACGATCCGGCTCGCCGAGCACCACCGGCCGGCGGTCGCGGTCCTCGACGTCCGGATGCCGGGCGGCGGCGGGGCCCGGGCGGCGCGCGAGATCGCCCGGTGCAGCCCGGACACCGCCATCCTGGCCTTTTCCGCCTACGCCGACCGGGCCTCGATGGCCGGTCTCGCCGCGGCCGGCGTCACCGAGTACCTGGTGAAAGGCGTACCGAACGTGACGATCGTCGAGGCCGTCCGGCGGCTGGGGCGATCGTCGTCGTGAGTGGTCAGCCGATCGGCCGGGGGCTGACCACGCCGTAGAAGTCCATCGGCAGCAACGTGAACAGCCGCTTCACGGCACGCGAGCGGCCGGGGTCCACCGTCAGGCGCGCTCCGGCGGAGTCGGCGAGGAGCTGGGCGCGCAGCAGTGAGTTCAGGCCGGCGACGGAGAAGAACGTGACGCCGGAGAGGTCGATGACGACCTCCCCGACCGGCCCGCGGACGCGGTCGCGCAGGACTTCGTCGAGTTCGCGCGCGGTGCTCAGGTCGACCTCGCCGGACACCCCGACGGCGACGGTGCGCGGGGTCGGGCGCGAGACGCGCAGGGACATGCGACCGGCGGTCAGCCAGCCGGTGGTGGTGGTGAGCTCGTGGTCGGCCGAGCGAGGTTCAGGAACCATCGCGGGCACACCCTTTCGTCAGGCAGCGGGGGCGGACCGGACGTGGGCCGGAGCGGCACCCGTCAAGGCAGCCCGCCGGCCCGGCGCGGAACGTCCGGCAGCGGCTGACGGCTCAACCGTGAACCTTCAGCATAGTGCATATGCACTATGCCGACCACCGCGCGTCCTTGGCCGGGGTGAAGGGAGCGGCCCGGTGATCGGCTTCGGCCGGGTCGGGCCGCTCTCCCGCGAGACCGGCCGGTGGTCGAGCTGCCGTGTCATCCCCCTGGCGGCTCCGGCCCGGGGGCGCCAGGCTGGGCGCGAGGAAGGAGCCCGCATGCCCACCACCGTCGTCAACCTCAAGGGCCACCGCGACGACCCGGCCTACGCCGACGTCGTCTACGTCGGGCGGCCGATGCACCGGGGCGGCTGGCACCTCGCCGGGTCTAAGCTCGCCAGCCCGTTCCGGCCCGGCCCGGACGGCACCCGGGAGGAGGTCGTCACGAAATACCGCGCGCACCTGCTTTCCCGGCCGGACCTGCTCGCCATGCTGCCTGAGCTGCGCGGGAAGCGGCTCGGGTGCTGGTGCGTCCCCGAACTGTGCCACGCCCAGGTGATCGCCGAGCTCGCGGATCACGGGCCGTAACGAATCGCACCCCCTCCGCGAGTACTGTGCAGATGGTTACCGATCCGACCACAGCCACGGCCGAATGGCTTCGTGGCAACGGTTACGTGCCGCGTGGGGGTCGGCCTGCTTTTGGCTGGATCAGTAACCTGGCGACACGAGGGGGTGATCGACGGTGCCCGCGCGACGTCACGGCGGCTTCGATCAGGCTGAACTTCCGGCGGCTCACCGGATCAGGTGGTGGCTCGCGGCGGTGGCGGCCGGGCTCGTCGCGGCCGGCTTCGCCGTCGTGCCGTACCTGCCGTTCTTCCAGGGCTGGACCTTCGTCCGCGACCCGAAGGTCGCGAGCGTCATCACCTGGACCGTGCTGCAGACCTCCGTCGTGGTCATCTCCGCGGTGCTCACGCTGTACTTCGTCGGCCGGGCCCGGCTGGAGGCCGCCGCCTTCCGCGCCAACCAGATCGACATCCGCCTCTTCGCCGACGAGCGCCCCGAAGGCAGCCACGACCGCGAGATCGACTCCGCCGTCGAGCTGACCGCCGCGTTCAAGCGGATCCTCAACGACTCCCGGCTCTACACCCCGACCCCGGTCCCGGGGGCGGGGAGCTCGTACGACTTCATCCAGATCGTCGAGCACGCCGGCGACTCCGCGGAAGGCTGGTGGAAGGCCGCCACCAAGCTGGTCCGGCTCGTCCAGCCGCCCGCCGCGTTCACCGTCACCGGCACGGTCCGGCCCGGCAACACCACCGGCCGCTACCAGCTGATCCTGGAGCTGGTTCGCGTCCCGCGGTTCGCCGCCGGCCCGTTGGTGATCGAGGACGAGAACTGGCCGCGCGTGCTGCACCGCGCGGCGAACGCGGTCGCCGCGCTCGTCATCCCGCGCAGCGCCTACGTCCGCACCAACATCCACTGGGCCGCCTGGCGGGGCGCGAAGATCCCGTACGAGCTGTTCGACGCCTACCAGCGCGCCAACCACTTCATCACCTACCGCCGTTACGACGAAGCGCTCGCCGAGTACTACCGCGCGGTGAGCCTCGACCCGTCGAACGTCTACATCAGACTCGAGATCGCCGCCCTGCAGGAACAGCTCGACCTGCACCTCGACGCGCTCGCCACCTACGACGACGTGATCACCGTCTGCAGCCGGGGGCACCCGAAGCTGGCGCGGTGGTGGATCGGCCCGGACTTCGCGCGCCAGCCCCGCCACGCGGGCCGCGGGCGGGCCGTCGCGCTGCTGATCGCCCGGTACCGGCACGCGCTCGTCCTCGGGCACGGCGACTCCGTGGCCGGCTCGTGGTGGGTGCGGCGCACGACGGCGGGTGCGCCCGGCGACGCGCGGGCCCTGCGCCGCGCCGAGCTGCGAGAGGCGCTGGAGCTGCGTTTCCGCCGTTACGTCGAACTGGACGTGCGCGTGCGGCCGTCCGCGATCCCGCCGGAGAAGCGGCTCGAGCTGCACCGCCGCATCATGCGGGTTCCCGTCGAGGAGCTCGTCGTCCACGACGCGACGCCGGCGCAGCTGGCCGAGTACAACCAGCGGGCCGCCGAGATGCGCTCGTACTTCTGCGCCCTGTCGCAGTACGAGATCGAACGGCTCGTCGCGGACTACCGCCGGTTCTGGCGGCGCTGGCGCGGCAGCTGGCAGCAGCTGACGAACCGCGCGCTCGACCTGTCGCTGGTCTGGGCGGTGGTGCGGCGCGCGATGGCCGACGTCGAGCCGGTGACCGGCGCGGTCCCCGCGCCCGCCGTCGCGTACCCGGGCAGTCGCGTGCGGCTCGCCGACGTCTGCCCGGATCGCCGCTGGCCGCCGCAGCCGCGGGCGATCGACGAAACCGTCGAAGCCGCGGGCGCGCGCAAAACGTGGGAAGAGTGCTACAACGCGGCGAGCGTGTACGCCATCGCGATGTGCGAAGTGGGCCCGCGCGGCGAGCGCGACCTCCGCGACCGCGCCCGCAATCCGCGTCTCGAAGGCGAAGCACTGGACGCAGTCGCCCGCCGCGCGGTCCGCGAGCTCTACCACGCGGCGACGATCAGCCACAGCGGGCGGCTGCCGGAACGCCGGTCGTGGGTGATGGAGGAGGACCCCGACCTCGCCGCCCTGCGCGGGCACGAGCTGTTCCGGGTCTTCGAGATGGTCACGTTCTCCCCGGACCGCGCCGCGCCGCGGCGGCCGCAGCGCGCCCACGTCTGGGAACAGGTCAGCTACGTCCGGCAGCTCGTCGGGGAGATCGCCGCCTGCCGCGCGCACTTCTGGCGTGCCCGCGTCCTCGACCCCGGACCGGCCCCGGACGCCCGGACGCGCGACCGCTGGCGCGCGGCCGACCGCGACGCCTGGCGCAAGCTGACCGAGCTCGCGGCCGGCAAACAGGACTGGTACACGCGCTACCAGGCGATCTGCGCGTTCCGCGCGTGGGCGTCCGACTCGGGCTACCCGGGGTCGATCGCGGGATTCCCGCTGTACCGCGAGGAACGGCTGCACGCCCAGCTGCGCGGCGCCGCCGGCCGGCACGTGAAGACGGGCCTGGACGCGAACATCGTGGTCCGCGAGTACGTCCGCCAATGCGACCAGCGCCTCGACCAGCTGGCCGCCGACATCGCCGAGCTCGAGCACGCCCTGGTGGCGGAAGACGACTTCGGAGCCCGCGCCGAGCTGTGGGCGGCGCTGTGTTCGTGGTTCGACGACGACATCGCCGACGGCTCGTCGGCCGGCGAACGGCGCGAGCGGTTCCGCAAGTTCGCGCGGACCTAGGACGGCCGCGTGTAGCGGTGCTTCACGCCGACCGGGAAGTACTCCGGGTCGCCGGGCGGGCGCAGGACGACGTCGGGCAGCTGCCGCTCGGCCGGGACGTAGTGCGCGAACTCGCTGTTGAGCCGCACCAGCTGGTCGCGCACGGCGTCCGCGATCCGCCCGGCGTCGGCGGCCGCCCCCGGCGCCGTCTCGACCGTGATCCGCAGCCGGCGGTCGCGGTCGGCGTCTTCGACCGACTCGATGACGAACTTGCCCGTCACCGTGTCGCTGATGCCGGGCTGCTCCAGGCCGACGGTGACGTTCTCCGGGTAGACGTTCGCGCCGAAGAACGACACCGTGAACAGCGACCGGCCGAACACGTACACGAACGGCAGCTCCGGCCCGGGCGGCGGCGTGAAGCCGTGGCGGGCGCAGAAGTCCAGCAGCTCCGCGTGCGCCACGAGTCCGCCGTCGTCGGCGACGTGGTAGCGGATCAACGGGATCCCGCCGTCGCCCGTGAAGACGAGTGTGCCCTCGTGCTCCTCGAAGAAGCGGCTCGCCGGGTCGTACTGCACGAGCGTCGGGAGGCGCGCGTCGCCGAACACCTCGCGGGCCAGGTCCGGGTGGTCGGCGAAGAACCGGCGGATGCCCGCCGACAGCGGGGTTTCGGTGCCGAGCACGCCCGCGTCGGCCGTGCCGTAGAGCGACGCGATGTCCCGGATCGGGTCGGCGACGCCGGCGCGCCGCGCCACGAGTTCGCGCCACTGCTCGCTGAAGACTTCCCCCGCCAGCACGAGCTTGATCGCGTACGCGGGCCAGTCGACGCCTTCGGCGAGGCCGGTGTCGACGACGTCCTTGACGAACGGCGGGTAGCCCAGCAGCACCACCTGGTCGAAGTGCGGCGCGAGCTCGGGGAGCACGCGCAGGATCTCCGCCTTGTTGTTGCCCGGCGCGACGACGGTGATCGGGCAGCCCTTGGCCGCGAGGTGGCGCACGCACGCCGTGGTGAACAAGCCGCCCACCCAGGTGCCGAGCGGGAAGCAGACGACGGCGAGGGTGCTGCGCCGATCGGCCTCGAACGCGTCCACCATGACCGTTTCGAACCGGCGGGCGACGTGCAGCTCGTCTTCGAGCGCGCGCGGCCAGATCGTCGGCCGGCCGCTGGAACCGGACGAGACGGCGATCATGTCGAGCTCGTCGAACCTGCCGCCGCGGCACAGCTCGGGCAGCGGGTACTTCCGGTGGTAGCCCGCCTTGTCGAGCAGCGGCAGCTGCCGGAAGCCGGCCATGGTCGTGATGTCGTCGGGCGCGATGCCGTGGTCCCGCAGGAACTTCCGGTAGGCGGGCACGGTCTCGGCGGTGCGGCGGAAGAGGTCGAGGACGTGGTCGGCATCCGGTGGCTCGGGCGGACCGAAGAAGCTGTCGAACGCCTGTCGCACGCGGGTCTGCCGACCGAGGTCCATGATCGGAGCATAGTCGCGGGTGCGTGCCATGATGAGCGGCGTGAGCACCTCCGCGGAGCAGCAGCCCGCTAGCCCGCCGTTGACTCTCTACCTGGTCAAACGGCTGGAGCTGGTGATCAGGGCACTGCTCGACGACGCGCTGCGCCCGCTCGGGCTCACGACGCTGCAGTACACGGCGCTGACGGTGCTGGAGGCCAGCGGCGCGCTGTCGTCGGCGCAGCTGGCCCGGCGGTCGTTCCTGCGTCCGCAGACGATGCACGAGATGGTGCTGGCGCTGGAGAAGCGCGGCCTGATCGCGCGGACCCCCAAGCCGGACAACCGGCGCGTCCTGCTGGCCGGCCTGACGGAGACCGGGCACCGGCTGCTGGCCGACTGCGCGCCCGCCGTGTCGAAGGTCGAGGAGGCACTGCTCGCCGACCTGAGCCCGGGCCAGCGCGCGACGTTCCGCGAGGGACTCCAGCACGGCGTGCTCGCGCTGGGTGCACTTTCTTCGCACCGGCGTTCTCAGGAAGCCTGACTGCGGCTGGGGGAGGGGCGTCCCCCAAGTGGCGGCTTTATTCAGGCGTGCCGAGGCCAAAGCACTAGGCCGGTCGAGTGGTAGCGGCAGGCGGCGCGTAGCGCGCGTGTGGAGAGGCGCGTTGGAGGGTAGGCCACAAACCTGTTTCTCGCATTCTGGAGGTTCGCCGACCGTGACCAGGGCCCGCGACGAGGGGGGCGCGCACATCGCCGCCCGGCGCTTGCTGGTCTTGGCCGGGGCACTGGCCGGTTTCTGGCTGGTGTCGTGGTGGCTGTCGGGCCACGCCCAGGCGGCCCCGCGGCCGCCGGCCCCGGTCGGCGAGGTGGTGACGGGGGTACTCGAGGGACAGCCGTCGGGTGGGGCGATTCAGGCGCCGAACGGGGATCGCTCAGGGGTAGCCGGTGTGGTGGCTCCGGTGGCCGGGGCGGTGTCGCAGTCGGTACGGGCGGTTGCGCCGGTCTCGCAGGTTGTGCGTTCCGCGGCGCCGGTGGTCGAGCCGGTGTCGCAGGTCGTGCGTGCTGCTGCGCCGGTGGTCGAGCCGGTCTCACAGGCGGTGCGCTCCGCAGTCCCCGTGGTCGAGCCGGTCTCGCGGATCGTGGGTACTGCCGTGCCGATCACTGAGCCCGCCGTGCGTGCCATCGCGCCGGTAGCCGAGCCTGCATCGCAGGTCGTACGCGCCGCCGCGCCGGTGGTCGAGCCGCTCACGCAGGTCGTCCGGACCGCCGCTCCCGTGCTCGATCCGGTTCTCGCCGCGACGCGGGCCGTCGTCCTGCCCGTGGTCGATTCCGTCGGCGGGCTGGTCGAGCCCGTCGCCGATGTCCTGTCGCCGGTGACCCAGCCCGTCGGCGACGTTCTCACGCCGGTCGTCGAGCCCGTGGTCCAGCCGATCGTCGCGCCGGTGGCCGAGGCCGTCGACCCGCCCGCGGCGGATCCCGCCGGCGAACCGCCGGTCCGGCCGGTCCGGCCCGGCCGCCAAGCGGAAATCGCGCCGCCGCACCAGGAAAGCACCCCCGGCGCAGTCCACGGCACCGTGCGGACACCCGCTCAAGCCCGGACGTACGACCGGCCTGGTCCGAGCGTCGAACCCGTCGCTGCGAAGCCGCGGTCCGGCCACCACCACACCACCGTGTCGCAGCCGGTCCGCAATCCTCGGCACAGCCCGAACCGCACCCCGGAGCCGCGTTCGCCGGCCCCGGTCGACGCCACCTGCGGGACCGCCCCCACGATCCCGGCGGCCTTCCTCACCCCCGGCCACGGACCCCGCCCCACCCGGTCGTCCGTGCCGCCGCACGAGGACTTCCACCCGCTCTGGCGGGCCTGCGAGCCCGGCACCGGCCCCGGCTGACCTCGCCCCGCACTTCCTCCCGTCGCGTTCCGCGGCGCGATCCGCGCTGCCCGCGACATCGAACTCACGACAACCACGTGTGGAATGGGGCGAAATGGAAGCGAACGTGTTCGATCTCGGAAAGGTGCGAAGAGACGCGGTGGTCACCATCCGCCTGGAGGCGATGGCCAACGTCAGGTTGCTGACGGAGGTCAACTTCCAGGCTTACCAGCGCCGGCAGTACTACCGGATGCACGGCGGGGTGGCCACCGCACCGATGTTCAAGATCCACATCCCGGCCAACGCGCACTGGTTCCTGGTGCTCGACGTCGAGGGGCTGGAGAACCTGCCGCTGCGCCCGCGGGTGAGCGTCGAACCCGAGCCGGCCGTCATGGCTCGTGGACGCACCGGCCCCCGGTGAACGTCATCGCGACCTTCGCGGCCCCGATCTCCCGGTCGGGGCCCGCGAAGGGGTCGCGATCGAGCACCACCAGGTCGGCGCGGTGGCCGGGCCGGATCGCGCCCGTGTCGTCGAGGTGGTTGACGTAGGCCGAGCCCGCCGTGTACGCGGCGATCGCCGCGGCCAGGTCGATCCGCTGCCCGGGCAAGAACGCGGGCACGTCCTCGCCGTACGGGATCCGGTTCACCGCCACGTGGATGCCCTGCAGCGGGTCGGGGCTGCTCACCGGCCAGTCGCTCCCGGCGGCCAGGGTGGCGCCGGATCGCAGCAGGGCGCCGAACGGGTACTGCCACGACGCCCGCTCGGCACCGAGGAAGGGGATGGTCAGCTCGTCCATTTGCGGTTCGTGCACGGCCCACAACGGCTGGATCGTCGCGGTCGCGCCGAGCTTCCGGAACCGCGGGACGTCGTCGGGGTGCACCACCTGCAGGTGCGCGAGGTGGTGCCGGTGATCCGTCGCGCCGTTGGCGGCGCGCGCGGCCTCGACGGCGTCGAGCGCGTCCCGCACCGCACGATCGCCGAGCGCGTGGAAGTGCACCTGGAAGCCGTGTGCGTCGAGCAGCGTGACGTGCTCGCGCAGCGCCACCGGGTCGACGAAGCTCAGTCCACTGTGGCCGGTCCGCAGATACGGCCCGAGCAGGGACGCGGTGTGGTTCTCGGCGACGCCGTCCAGCATGATCTTGACGGTGCCGGCGCGGAAACCGCTGTCGCGCAACGACTCCCGGCGCTCCAGCAGGTCCGGGAGCTGCTCGGCGCCGCGGGCGCGGTCCCACCAGAGCGCGCCCGTGACGCGGGCGGTCAGCAGGCCGCGTTCCGACGCCGTGGCGTACGCGCGCGACGGGTCGGGCATGCCGCCGTACTCGCCGAGCAGCGGGTCCTGCCAGGCGGTGACGCCGAGTGAGTGCAGCAGCCGTTGCGCCCGCAGCAGGCCGGTGAGCTCGTCCACCTCGGTGACCGGTGGCAGCAGCCGGGTGACGAGGTCCATCGCGCCCTCCTGCAGGACGCCGGTGGGGCCATCGTCGTCGCGCTCGATGCGGCCGTCGGGCGGGTCGGGGGTGCTCGCGGTGATCCCGGCGCGGGCGAGCGCGGCGCTGTTCAGCCAGGCGCCGTGGTGGTCGCGGTTGACCAGAACGACCGGTCTTTCCGCGACGACGGCGTCGAGCAGCCGGCGGTCGGGGAGGCCGCCCGCGAAGGTGTCGAGGGACCAGCCGCTGCCGGTGAGCCACTCGAGGCGCGGGTTCGCCCTGGCGTACGCGGCGACGGCGTCGAGGCAGCTCACGATGGTGGTCGCGCCGGTGAGGTCGCAGCGGCCGAGCTCGATGCCGCCGCCGACGGCGTGGACGTGCGCGTCCTGGAAACCGGGCAGCAGCAGGCGGCCGCGGAGGTCGATGACGTCGGTGCGGGGGCCGATCAGCGGTCCGGGATCGTCGCCGACGGCGACGATCCGATCGCCGCGGACGGCCGCGAACCCGGCCCGGCCGCCGGGGATGAGCACGGGGCCGCGGGTGAAGACGAGGTCGGCGTGCATGTCCCCGATCTTCCCGCATTCCCGGGCGCGGGTGGGGTACCCGGCCGGGATGCAAACGTTCCTGCCGTGTGCCGACTTCACCGCCAGCGCCCGCACGCTCGAGCGCCGCCGGCTCGGCAAGCAGCGCGTGGAGGCACTCCAGGTGCTGCGCGCGCTGGTGGTGCCGGGCTACGGCTGGCGCCACCACCCGGCGGCGAAGATGTGGACGGGGTACGAGGAGGCGTTGACCCGCTACGGCCTCGAGGTGTGCGCGGTGTGGCGCGCCCTGGGCGCGGCGGACACGTGCGCGGTCAAGCTGGCCGACGAGTACGTGCAAGCAGCCGGCGGCGCGGGGGCCGGCGAGCGAGCGAGTGGAGCCGCGGCGGGACCGGCGGCCATCGGTGACCTGCCGTCGCTCGGCAGTGCCCCGGTCCGCACCCAGGCCGAACTCGCGGCCACCGGCGATCTGCCCCCGTGGCTCGGCGACGAAGCCCTCCACCGCAGCCACCAGTCCGCCCTCGTGCGGAAGGACCCCGATCACTACGCCACGCAGTTCCCGGACGTCTCGCCGGACCTGCCGTACGTCTGGCCGCCCTCGGACCGGCCGCGCCGCACCGCCTGACCCGGGCCGCCTGAGCCACCGGAAATCGCCACCGGACCTGCGTCCCCACTGGTCCGCAAAAGAATCACCACACCGACCAACGGCGGATTTACAACGTTGTACCAACGATGTAAAAGTTATCCCCGCACCGGCTCGCACGCCGTGGAAGGGGCCACCGATGTCCTCCCGAGAACGCGCTCACCTCACCCGCCGGGACCTGCTCCGGCTCGCCGGGGGCACGGCCGCCGCCGTCGCCGCGGCGCTGTGGCTGCCCGGCACGGCCGCCACCGCCGGCACCTTCGGCCCGATCCGGCCGCCGGCCACCCCGCTGATCGTCCGCTCGCCCTACCTGTCCGCCTGGCAGCCCGCCGACAACCTCCCCGGCACCTGGTCGAGCTTCTGGACCGGGCACACCACCGCCCTCTGCGGCCTCGCCCGCATCGACGGCGCCGCGTACGTCTTCGCCGGCTCGCCCGCGCTGCCCTCCGGGCCCGCCCTCACCCCGATGACCCAGGTCAGCCTGCAGGTCACCGGCACGCGCTCGACCTACGTCCTGACCGGCGGCGGCGTGAACCTCACCGTCACGTTCTTCTCGCCGGTCGACCCGGCGAACCTGCAGCGCCAGTGCGTGCCCTTCGGCTACGTGACCCTCCAGGCCGCCAGCGCCGACGGCCGCGCGCACGCCGTCGACCTGCACTTCGACACCTCCGCCGAGTGGGTGCACGGCAACACCGCGACCCCGGTCACCTGGACCCAGCAGCAATCGGCCGGCTACACCCTCCTGAGCTGCACCCCGGCGAGCCCGGGCGTCCTCCAGGAGAGCGGCGACCAGGCCGGCTGGGGTCAGCTCGTGCTCGCCGCCCCGACGTCCGGGATCAGCTGGCAGATCGGGCAGGACACCGTCGTGCGCGCCGCCTCGGCCGGTCAGGGTTCCCTGCCGAACACCAGCGACACCGCGCAGCCGCGCGCGATCAACGACCGCTGGCCGGTCCTGGCCTTCAACAAGAACTTGGGCACGGTCCCGGCCGGTGGCTCGTCAAACCTGTTCACGCTCTCGATCGGGCACGTCCGCACCCCGGCCGTCCGCTACCTCGGCGCCGAGCTGCGCCCCTGGTGGACGCACTACTGGGGCAGCTGGCAGGACATGGCGGTCTGGTTCGCCAACGACTACGCGAGCGCGCTGAGTGCAGCCACCGCGATCGACCAGCGCCTGCACGACGACGCCGTCGCGGCGGCCGGCGGCGGCAGCACCGGCGAGCACTACGCCGGGATCTGCGCGCTGGCGCTGCGCCAGGCCTTCGGCGGCACCGAGCTGGTCGACCGCGGCGGCGCGCCGTGGGCGTTCCTCAAAGAAATCTCCTCCAACGGCAACATGTCCACTGTGGACGTCACCTACCCGGCGTTCCCCGCCTACCTCTACCTTTCCCCGGCCTACCTGCGGCTGATCCTGGAGCCGCTGCTCGACTACGCCGAGCGCGGCGGCTGGCCGATGCAGTTCGCCGAGCACGACCTCGGGACGCACTACCCGGACGCGACCGGGCACAACGACGGCAACGAGGAGAGCATGCCGGTCGAGGAGTCGGCCAACCTGCTGATCATGGCCGCCGCGCTGGTGCAGCGGCTCCCGGCGGCGGAGGCGAGCGCGTTCGCCACCACCCACTACCGGATCCTGCGGCAGTGGGCCGAGTACCTGATCGCCAACACGCTCGACCCCGGCTTCCAGAACCAGACCGACGACTTCACCGGCTTCATCGCCCACAGCGCCAACCTCGCGCTCAAGGGCATCATCGGCGTCGGCGCGATGGGCGTCATCGCCGCCACGACCGGCAACGCGGCCGACGTCCAGCGGTACCGGTCGACCTCCCGCAGCTACGTCAGCCAGTGGGTGACGCTCGCGCAGGACTCGTCGAACCAGCACCTCAAGCTGGCCTACGACCAGCCGGGCACGTGGAGCCTGAAGTACAACGGCTTCGCCGACCGCGTGCTCGGCCTCGACCTGGTCCCGCTCGGCGTCGCGACCCAGGAAGCCGCCTGGTACCAGGCTCGTGCGGGTGCCCACGGAGTCCTGCTCGACCCGCGCAACAACTACACGAAGGCCGACTGGGAGCTGTGGACCGCGGCGTGGCTCACCGACCAGCCGAACATCCGGAACACCCTGGTCGAAGGCGTCTACAGCTACGCCAACACCACTCCGCAACGGGTGCCGTTCTCCGACTGGTACGTCGTCGCCGACGCCACCCAGCGCGGCTTCCAGGCCCGCCCGGTCGCCGGCGGCTACCTGGCTCTGCTGACGCGCCCGGCGGCCGCCACGACGGTCTGGCGCAAGCTCCAGAACCAGCGTTCGGGCAAGGTCCTCGCCGTGTCGAACATGTCCCTGGCCGACACCGCCGAGGTCACGCAGTGGTCCGACAACGGCAGCGCCGACCACCTCTGGGCGGTGGTCGACAACGGCGACGGGACCGTCCGGATCGTCAACCGCAACAGCGGCAAGATCCTGGCGGTGCACGACCAGAGCCTCGACAACGGCGCCCACGTCCAGCAGTACCAGGACAACGGCACCCCGGACCACAACTGGCGGATCGTCGACGCCGGCGGTGGCTGGTCGAAGCTCGTCAACGTCCGCAGCGGCAAGGTCGTGGCGGTCGACCAGCAGTCCACGGCGGACGGCGCGCAGGTGACCCAGTGGGACGACAACGGGTCACCGGACCACCTGTGGCGGTTCGTCTGACGCCGTTTGCGACACTGGCGCCGTGTGCGCCGAACCCCTCCGCCGGTTCCTCGAGGACCGGGACCCGCCGACCCCGTGCCTCGTCGTCGACACCGACGCCGTCGCGGCCCGGGCGCGCGAGTTCCGCTCGGCGTTCCCGGGCGCGCTGATCCGGTACGCGGTCAAGGCCAACCCGGCGCCCCCGGTGCTCGACGCGCTGGTGGCCGCCGGGGCCGGCTTCGACGTCGCCGGCCCCGCCGAACTCGCGCTGTGCCTCGAGCGCGGCGCCGACCCGGCCGGCCTCGCCTACGGCAACCCGATCAAGAAACCCCGTGACATCGCGTACGCCTTCGAGCGCGGGGTCCGGGAGTTCACGTCGGACGCGCCCGGCGACGTCGACCACCTGGGCCGGCACGCGGCGGGCTCGGCCGTGTCGATCCGCATGGTGCTCGACGCGCCGGACTCGGTGACGCCGTTCGGCCGGAAGTTCGGCTGCGAACCGGCCGAGGCCCTGGATCTGGTGCTGCGCGCGGCCGCGCTCGGGTTGCGGCCGGGCATCGCCTTCCACGTCGGGTCGCAGCAGCCGGACGTCGCCGCGTGGGAGATCGGGATCGCCACGGCGGCGAAGCTGTTCGCCGAAGCGGCGGCGCAGGGCGTCGCGATGACGCGACTCAACCTGGGCGGCGGCTTCGCGACCACGCACCGGACCGCCGTCCCGTCGTTGGCCCGGTACGCGACGGCGATCGCGACGGCGCTCGACACGTACTTCCCCGGAGAGCGGCCCGAGCTGATGCTGGAGCCGGGCCGGGTGCTCGTCGCCGACGCGGGCCTGCTGCGGACCGAGGTCGTGCTGGTCGCGCACCGCGGCGAGCGGCGGTGGGTCTACCTCGACATCGGCCGCTACAACGGGCTCGCCGAGGCCGAAAACGAGGCGATCGCCTACCGGTTCGAGCCGGTCGGCGCGCACGACGGCCCGAGCGGACCGGTGGTGCTCGCCGGCCCGACCTGCGACGGCGACGACGTCCTCTACCAGCGGACGCCGTACGAGCTGCCGCTGTCGGTGCAGACCGGCGACCGGCTCGATCTACCGGGCACCGGCGCCTACACCGCGAGCTACGCGTCCGTCGGGTTCAACGGCATCGAGCCGCTGCGCACCTACTGCCTGGGGACGTGGGGAGATGCCTGAGGTCGGCCGGTTCACCGGGCGCCACGTGCTGGCCGAGCTGCACGGCGTCGACCCGGGCCTGCTCGACGACGCGGCGCGGCTGGGGGAGCTGCTGCGGGCGGCGGTGACGGAGGCGGGCGCGACGGTCGTCGACGTCGTGGCCAAGCGGTTCGCGCCGCAGGGTGCCACGGTGATCGCGTTGCTGGCCGAGTCGCACGCGTCCGTGCACACCTACCCCGAGCACGGCTCGCTGTTCGCCGACGTCTTCACCTGCGGCGAGCGCGCCGACCCCGAGCACGCGCTGCGGCTGCTGGCGAAGTCGCTGGACGCCGCCTCGGTCCACCTGTCCGTCCTGCACCGGGGAGAACGCTGATGCCCACGATCCACGAGCCGGTCGGCGCCGGCCTCACCCGCGTCTGGGAGGTCGACGACGTCGTGTTCAGCGCGCGCACGCCGTACCAGGAGGTGCTGATCGGCAAGACCGCGCAGGGGATTTCGCTGTTCTGCGACGGGGAACGCCAAAGCACGGAAGCGAGCCAGCTGGTCTACCACGAGGCGTTGATGGTGCCCGCGCTGCTGCTGGCCGAGCAGGTGCGGCGGGTCCTGGTCATCGGGTCGAGCGAAGGCGTCGCCTCCGAGTTGGCGGTGGCCGCCGGGGCTTCGCGGGTCGACCACGTCGACATCGACGAGCAGGCAGTACGAGCCTGCGCCGAACACCTGCCCTACGGCTACACGCCCGCCGATCTGACGCGGGCCCTGGAAGACGACGGCCCGGTCCGGGTGTCCTTCGAGGACGGCTGGGCGTTCCTGGCCGCGGCCGAAGCCCGGGGCGACACCTACGACGTGGTCGTGATCGACCTGCCGGACGAGAACACCGACCCGGACGCGCAGCACAACCGCTTGTACGGCACGGACTTCCTCGGCCGGTGCGCCCGGCTCCTGGCGCCCGGCGGGGTGGTGACCTGCCAGTCGGGCTGCCCGACGCTGTGGCGCAACGAGACGCTGCTGGCGTCGTGGCGGCGGTTCCGCGAGGTGTTTCCGACGGTGCTGTACTTCGGTTCCGACGAGCACGAGTGGGCGTTCCTCTCCGGGCGCGCGGACCGCGTCGGCGAACCGGGTGCGCTGGTGGCGCGGCGGTTCGCGGAGCGGGGGAGCCGGGCTTCGACGCTGGACGCCGAGGCCCTGCTCGGCGGCGCGACGCCGCCGTACTCGCTCCGACGCGATACTGGTCTGGACCAGTCCTGACCGTCGATTTTCCGATATGCAACACGGTTGAAGAGCGAAATAGCGGGAAATGGATTTCCCGCACTCCGAGTCGTCGTATTACTCCGTTCAGTGGCCGTCGAATAGGTTGTGCTCGCGCTACGATCCGTTCCGCGCGTGATCATCGTGATCAAAAAGGCACCGTGGCCCATTTGGAGGAGCGTCATGCTCGGTATGGTGGTCGTAGCCGGAATGATTCTGTCCGCCCTCGCCGCACCCGTCGATTCCGCGGCGGCTTCGGCTCCGACCGAAAAGATCACGCTCGACATCAAGACCATCAACGGGTCCGGCTGCCCGGCCGGCACGGCTGCGGCGTCGGCCGACGTCGCGTCCGACAACACGTCGTTCACGGTGCACTACGCGAACTTCACCGCCAAGGCCGGCGGCGGCGCGTCCGCGCTCGACGCCCGGAAGAACTGCCAGATCAACGTGCTCGTCCATGTGCCCCAAGGGTTCACGTACGCGATCGCCGAGGTCGACTACCGCGGCCACGCGCACATCGAGAGCGGGGCGAGCGCGCTCGAGCAGGCCAACTACTACTTCGCCGGCACGTCACCGACCGCGCGGGTCCGGCACACGTTCCCGGGCCCGTTCCACGGCGTGTGGCGGGCGAGTGACACCACCGACGTCGCGGCGCTGGTGTTCGCCCCGTGCGGCGAGGACCGCAACCTGAACATCAATGCGGAACTGCGGGCGGACGCGGGCACCTCCGCCGGGGCGAGTTACATCGAAATGGATTCCGAGCACGCGAGTGTCGACACTATTTACCACTTCGCGTGGAAGACCTGCTGAATTCCGCGAAATTCCCTGGATGACCCGCTCACCGGAACGCTTCCGGTGAGCGGGTCCGTTCGAGTTATACGTGCGTGACCAGAAGTGTCACTCCGGCTTCGCCGCCGCAGTCGACGAAGACCGGGCCGACGCCGTTGCCGATGTGCTGGGACACGGTCGCCTTGGCGACGAAGTGGTCCGGCCCGGCGTCGATGATCCGGATGTTCTCCAGCGCCGGGTGCTCCGGGAAGCCGCCGAGCACGGACTTCAGCCCCGTGCCGCCGCCGCAGTCGCCCGTGATGGTCACTTCCTGGCCGGGCCGGGTCGTCGGGTTCGGGCTCACCTGCACGGTGGCCCTGGCCCCCTGAGGCGGCTGCCCGTGGTTCGCGTTCGTCATGGTCCCCTCCGAATTCCCCGAAGTCCCCGAAATCCCCACAGTCGCCGACGCGCCGCCGGCCAGGCCGATGCTCACCGCCGTGACGAGCCCGGCCGCGGCGGCCAGGCCGATCACCGTGCGGGTGGATTTGCTGCGCATGGTGTGCTCCTCCCCGATCCGGAGTTCGCCGGATCTGCTTCGTCAGTCGCCGCGGGGTGGCCTCGGGGTTCTCGACGGAGAGGAGTGAGACGTGGATCACAGAAGAAGGGCTTCGCGTTCGGTCCGGGCGCCGGCGATCGGGGGCGCGGGGAACGGTCAGCCGCGGGCTTCCGGGCGATCCGGTTCCGCGCTGGGCACCAGGCTGCATCGTCGCTCGAACCGCTCCATCAGAACGGTGGCGATCAGGAGGGCGACTGGGGTGCTCACCGCGATCCACATGGAAGAAGACCTACCCACGCCCGCGAGGGATGAATCGCCGGAATGACCGCGCCGGAGTTCGCCCGCGGCCCCCGGCGCCTTGCGTACGCCCGCCTGCCTGGGACGGGCCGGTCAGGTCACCGGTTGGTCTCGATCTGCCGTGGACAGCCGGGTGATCACGTCCAGCAGCCCGGCCCGGAACGCGTCGTCCTCGCCCAGGACGCCGAGCAACGCGGGCTCGGCCCGCACCGCCCGCTCGTGCACCGCCCGGCCGCGTGGCGTCAGCCGCGTCAGGTGCCGCCGCGCGTCCGCCGGGTCCGGCGTCCGGGTGACGAACCCGGCCTTGGCGAGCCGGTCGAGGGTGCGGCTCATCGTCTGGTCGGTCACCTGGCAGCGCTGGGCCAGCGTCCGCTGGGGGAGTGGCCCGTCGCGCAACGTGTGCAGCGCGATCAGCCCCGCGTGGGTGAGCCCCATGCCGTCGAGCACGGCCGCCCAGCGGTGTTCCACCAGGCGCGCGGCGACCGCCAGCAGCCGGCCCGTCGGCCAGGTGCTCAGGTCGGGTTCGGGGGTTGTGCTCACCGTCACTCCGGGTCGTCGTGCAGAATGTTCAGCTTGCTGAACAATTGGGCGTGTTGGCCTTCGAAAGGACCTTAGCGACCATGAACGAGAAGCCGCGCCGCCTCCGCTGGCTGATCCCCGCCCTTCTGGTGATCGCCTGGCTGGGGCTGGGCGGGTTCGGTGGGCCGTTCGCCGGGAAGCTCAGCGAAGTCGCGAAGAACGACAACGCCGCCTTCCTGCCCCGCTCGGCCGAAGCCACCGAGGTCTCCGACGAGCAGAAGGCGTTCACCCCGCGCCAGGTGCTGCCCGCGACCGTCGTCGCCGAGCGCACCAGCGGCCTGACCGCCGACGACCGCCGGTTCCTCGACGCCAGGGCCCGGGAGCTGGGCGGCATCCCCGGCGTCGTCGGCCCGCTCGGCCAGCCGGAGCAGGCCCCGCGGGACGACCAGGCAGTGCAGCTGGCCGTGCCGATCCTCGCCGACGGCAATCCCGCCGACGTCGTCAAGGAGGTCCGCGCGAGGCTCGAAGGCGCTCCGGTCGGCCTCACCGTGCTGGTCACCGGGCCGGCCGGGCAGATCGCCGACCTGGTGAAGGCGTTCGGCGGCATCGACGGCATCCTGCTGCTCGTCGCCGGCGGGGTCGTCGCGCTGATCCTCATCGTGGTCTACCGCAGCCCGCTGCTGCCGTTCCTGGTGCTGCTCTCGGCGGTGTTCGCGCTCGGGCTCGCCAGCCTCGTGGTCTACCTGCTGGCGAAGAACGACGTCCTCGCGCTCAACGGCCAGAGCCAGGGCATCCTCTCGATCCTCGTCTTCGGCGCGGCGACCGACTACGCCCTGCTGACCGTGGCGCGGTTCCGCGAGCAGCTGCGAGACACGCCGAGCCGGTTCGACGCCCTGAAACTCGCCTGGCGCGCGACGCTCGAACCGATCGCGGCCTCGGCGGGCACCGTCGTCCTCGGCGTGCTGTGCCTGCTGTTCAGCGACTTGAACTCGAACAAGGGCCTCGGCCCGGTCGCGGCGATCGGCATCGGTGCCGCGCTGCTGGCGTCCACCACGTTCCTGCCCGCCGCGCTGGCCCTGTGCGGGCGCGGCGCGTTCTGGCCGTTCAAGCCGGCGCTCGGCTCGCCGCACCCGGAGACCGCCGGGATCTGGGGCCGCGTGGCGCGTCTGGTCGCCCGCCGCCCGCGCACGGTCTGGGTGGTGACGGCGCTCGTCCTCGGCGTCGGCGTCGCGTTCCTTCCGCAACTCAAGGCATCCGGCACCGCACAGTCCGACGTCTTCCTCACCCGGGTGGAGTCCGGGACCGGGCAGGAGATCCTCGGCCGGCACTTCCCGGGCGGCCTCGGCGCGCCCGCGATCACGGTCGCCGACGCCGGCGCGCTGCCCGACGTGCTGAATGCGTCCACAATGGACGGAGTGGCGCAGTCGGTCCCGTTGCCCGGCCCGGACGGCCGGCCCAAGGTCGTGAACGGCCGCGTGCAGATCCTGTCCGTGCTGAACGATCCGGCGGACTCCGAGGCGGCGGTCGCGACCGTCGGCAAGCTGCGCGACGCCGTGCACGCGATCCCCGGCGCGGACGCGAAAGTCGGCGGCCCGACGGCGATCCAGCTCGACACGCAGAAGACGTCGGAGCACGACCGCGCGCTGATCATCCCGATCGTGCTGCTGGTGATCTTCCTCGTGCTGGCCCTGCTGCTGCGATCGTTGCTCGCGCCGCTGCTGCTGATCGCGACGGTGGTGCTGTCCTTCGCGGCGACCATGGGCGTGTCCGCCGTGGTGTTCAACCACATCCTGGACTTCCCGGGGGCGGACCCGGTCGTGCCGCTGTTCGGGTTCGTCTTCCTGGTGGCGCTGGGGATCGACTACAACATCTTCCTGATGACGCGGGTCCGCGAGGAGGCACTGGCCCGCGGCACGCGCGAAGGAACGCTGCGCGGGCTGTCGCTGACCGGCGGGGTGATCACCTCGGCCGGGGTGGTGCTCGCGGCGACGTTCTCCGCGCTCGCGGTGATCCCGATCCTGTTCCTCGCCCAGATCGCCTTCATCGTCGCGTTCGGCGTCCTGCTGGACACGTTCCTGGTGCGGTCGCTGCTGGTGCCCGCGCTGACGGTCGACGTCGGGCGCCGGACCTGGTGGCCGTCGAAGCTCGCGCGCGGGGAGGCCTAGGCGATCGCCGCCGAGCTACCGGCGATCAGCCTCCGGCTCCGGTCACTGGCCGGGCAGCGCCGAGGAGTCGAGCCGGGTGCGTGCCTCGCCCGGCGCGCGGTGCGCACCGGGGTCAGCCACGGGCGCCCGGGAGGTCGTCGGTGGCCAGCTCGGCCCACAGCGTCTTGCCGCTGGGCCGGCGCAGCTGGCCCCAGGCCGCCGCGCAGCGCTCCACCAGCAGAAGGCCTCGGCCGCCCTGGTCCGACGGCGCCCGCCGGCGGGCCGGCTCACCGCCGCCGTCTTCGACCTCGATCCGCAGCTTCGCGGCGCCGGTCAGCAGGCGCACGTGGTAGGGCGCGCGGCCGTGGCGCAGCGCGTTGGACGTCAGCTCGTCCACCACCATGACGGCGGTGCTGACGACGCTCGCCGGGAGACCGCAGAGGGCCGTGCGGACCCAGTGGCGGACCTTGGCCAGCTCGGTGAGCTCGGCGGTGATGCCGAGTTCGTGCCGGATCGCTCGCAGGTTCACGTCCGCCTCCTTCGCCGTGCCGGGCCCCGGGAAGAAGCCCTCCCCTCCTTCATGCCCGGATTCGGCCCCTCCGACACGGATATCGGAGGCCGTCATGCTTCTTCTTCCCAGGAAGCGCGCGCCGCGGCGACACTCGGGTGGAGCGGCATGACGTCGCCGAGGCCCAGCAGCTCGATCGGCCGGACCACGGCCGGCACGGTCGTCACGACGGCCGGCCGGCCGCCGGCCTCGCGCAGCCGGCCGCTCAGCCTCAGCAGGACCTGCAGGCAGCTGGAGGCGCAATACTCGGCCTCGCGCAGGTCCAGCACGATGCGGCGGGCGCCGGGATCGGCCGGGAGCAGTTCGGCGAGCGTCGGCGAAACCGCGAAGTCGAACTCGCCGCGCAGGGTGTGCACCTCGAGGTCGCCGTCTTCGTGGACGTCGAGGGACCGGCCGTCACCGGAGAACCGCTGCCGGGGCCGCGTCGCATCGGTGGTCATGCGGGCTCCAGGACGGGGGATCGGGGACGCGGGCCGGCGGCTCGACCTGCTCCGGCCGCCATCTACCAGCGCCCCCGAGCCCGGGCAGCACGGTGTCCCGTCACCGTCCTTTGAGGACTTCGTCCGGCCGGGCGGGCTCGGCCGGCGGTGCGGGCGCCGGGGTGCCCGGGGGCACGATGGCCACGTCGACCGTGCGGGTCAGCCGTTCGTAGGGTGCCCGGTGCTCGCCGTCGAGCAGCACCGCCAGCGGCGTCCAGACGCCGACGACGAACACCGACGCGGCCAGTGCGACCGGCAGGAGCAGCTGCTCGGGGTGCCTGCCGAGGTCCCAGTGGTCCAGGTCCAGCAGCAGCCAGGCGAGCCACAGCGGCGAGAGCAGCACGCCGTTGCGGACCAGCAGCGCGATGGGCCCGGCCCGGCGGCGGCCCCGCCGCACCACGCGCAGGAGCATCGCCCGTTTTCCGGGCGTCGAACCGGTCACCGCCGGCAGCACCACGAACCAGACGAGGGCGAGGATCACGACCGGCGTGTCGCGGTGCTCCAGGTCCTCGCCGAACAGCGTCAGCAGGCCGAACAGGAAGCCGAGCAGCGCGGCGAACCCGAGCAGGTCGGTGACCAGCGCGAACAGCCGGCGGGTGAACGTGACCTTCTCGGCGTACCGGCGCCGGTCGTGCTCGGGCTCCGGCGAGGGCAGCAGCCGGCCGAGCGGACCGGCCAGCAGCCAGCCCACCACGACGCCCGCCGTGTTGAGGATCAGGTCGTCGACGCTGAACAGCCGGTACGGGCACGGGTAGACGAACCACAGGCCGGTCAGCTGCGTCAGCTCGAAGAACAGCGACACGCCGAAGCCGATCAGCGTCGCGGGCACGAGCCGCATCCGCTGCGCGTAGCGGACGTAGAACCCGAACGGCGCGAGCATCACGACGTTGAGCGCGGTGGTCCAAACCGCCGGGTTGTGCAGCAGCGCGCCGGGGCCCCAGTGCCCGCGGGCGCGCTGCGAAACCACCTCGACGAAGTAGAACGGCCGCAACTGCGGAGAACTCGCGTACGTGTGGCCCGCGCAGAACGCCGGGTCGGCGGGCAGCGGCAGCACCGTCTGCGTGGCGATCGCCAGCAGGTAGAAGAGGAACGCGTAGAAGACGAAGGTCGGCCACCCGCCGGCGCGGCCCCGGCGGCGGTAGCTGACGAAGGCGGCCGGGAGCATGACGGCCAGCACGAGGAACGGGAAGAGGATGAGGGCGGTCCGGACGGGGACGAGGTAGGTGGCGACCACGGAGCCGGTGATACCCAGCCGAGCGGGGAGCGAAGCGTGCTTCCCCCGGACGGCTGGGTGATCACCGGCCCGGACTCACTGCGGGGGCGCGTCCTGCTGACGGCCGTCCTGCTTGTGCAGGTAGTCCTTCACCTTGTCCGAGCCTTGGTCGATCTTGTCGGCGTGGTCGCCGAAGCGCTGCTTGGCGGCGTCGGCGGCCTTGTCGACACCCTGATCGGCCTTGTCGGGGTTGTTCCCGAGCGCTTCCTTCGCCTTGTCGAACAGGTTCATCGCTACAGGCCTTCCGTTCGGAATCCGATCTTCGGACCTTCCGAGGAGAACACCGGCGCAACCGGCCCGCAACCGAACGGCCGCCGGCACTCACCTGTCGTGGGTAATACCGCCCCTTTCCCGGGTGAAAGCCGGCGTCGCGGGTTTGGATCCGGCCCGTTCGGGTAGAGCCGATTCCTTTCCGGGCCGCGCCCGGTCGGTACGGGTATGAGCACTTCCCCGAACGAAAAACGGGTGGTCGCCGTCGTCGGCGCCCCCGGGCGGCAGGGCGGCGGGCTGGTCCGCTCCGGTTCACCCGGCACTTCGACTCCGTCCACGCCGGCGCTCGCGACCCCGCCGAGATCCGGCCGCTCCACCCCGGCCCGCTGATCTTTTCCCGATGGCTTTCCGAAAGGACGTCCTGATGACCGTGCCCCTGACCGGAGCCGCCCGCGAAGTGCTCGACGGTCCGCACACGGCGGTGCTCGCCACCGCGAACGCCGACGGCCGGCCGCAGTCGTCGGTGATCTTCGTGAAGCGTGACGGCGACGCCGTCCTGTTCAGCACCGTCGAGGGCCGGCTGAAGACGCGGAACATGCGGCGCGACCCGCGGGTCAGCCTGCTGGTGTCGGGCAACCCCGGCCGGTACGTCGAGATCCGCGGCCGCGTCGAGATCACCGACGACCCGGAAAAGGTGCTGCTGCACGAAATGTACGACCGGTACATGGGCGGGAAGACGCCGCCCCCGGAACCGGACGCGCGGCGGCTGATCGTCCGGATCGTCCCGGAAAAGCTCTACCTCTGGCCGCCCGCGGCGTGACGTGCCGCGGCGGCGTGAACCTCGCGCCGCCGCGGCCCGTATATCGGGTGAGGAGCGCCGGCCCGCCGCAGGGCGGGCGCTCGTTACCGCGAACACGACGTGAGGCCCCCATGCTTGAAACCGGTCTGCCGCTGCCGCGGCGCGCCCGCCGCCGCACTCCGGACGGAGGTGCACCGCTGCCCGACTTCGGGCTGCCCCGGGCTGCCCGGCGGCACGCCGTCGCGGGCGTGGTGCTCACCGTCCTGGCCGCGCTCCTGGTGCTCTTCGCACTCCTCGCGCCGGACGACCTCAATGCGTTCTCGCCGGAAGCGCTGGTCCGCGTCCCGGTGGAAGGCCTGATCGTGGCCGCATTCGTGCTGGTCCTGCCGCCGCGGGCGCGCGGCGTCGTCGCGGTGCTGGTCGGGCTGGCGCTGGGCCTGCTCACCGTGCTGAAGGCCCTCGACACCGGCTTCTACGCGACCCTCGAGAAGCCGTTCGACCCGATCTACGACTGGAGCTTCTTCTCCGCGGGCATCGAGTTCCTCGCCGGGGAGATCGGCGACGCCGGCACGTACGCCGTGCTCGCCGGCGCCGTGGTGCTGGCGATCGCGATCGTCGTCTTCATGGTGCTCGCGATGCTGCGGCTGACCCGGATCGCCGCCGGCCGGCGGACCGGCGCGACCCGGGTGGTGGCCGTGCTCGGCGTGATCTGGATCGTCTGCTCGCTGTTCGGCGTCGAGATCGCGCCGGGCCAGCCGGTCGCGGCCCAGAACGCCGCCGCCCTGGCCTACGACGACCTGCGCCAGGTGAGCACGGACCTGCGGGAACAGCGGCCGTTCGGCGAGCTCGCCGCCGAGGACGCGTTCCGGAACACCCCAGGTGACCAGCTGCTGAACGGGCTGCGCGGCAAGAACGTGATCCTGACGTTCGTGGAGAGCTACGGCCGCGTGGCGCTCGACGACCCGGGATTCGCGCCGAAGATCGGCGCGACGCTCGACGCGGGCACCGCCGAGCTGAAGGCGGCGGGCATCGGCGCGAAGAGCGCGTTCCTGTCGTCCTCGACGTTCGGCGGCGGCAGCTGGCTCGCGCACTCCACCGTCGAGTCCGGCATGTGGATCGACAACCAGCAGCGGTACAACAACCTCCTCGACAGCGACCGGCTGACCCTCGGCGGCGCGTTCCGGAAGGCGGGCTGGAAGACCGTCTGGGACGTCCCCGCGCACACGAAGGACTGGCCGGAGGGGCAGCGGTTCTACCACCCGGACGCCTACTACGACTTCCGGAACATCGGCTACCGGGGTCCGGGTTACGCCTACGCGACGATGCCGGACCAGTACACGTTCTCGATGCTGCAGCGCAACGAGCTCGCGAAGAGCGCGCAGAAGCCGGTGATGGCCGAGGTGGACCTCGTCTCCAGCCACGCGCCGTGGTCGCCGCGGCCCTGGCTGGTGGACTGGAACCAGGTCGGCGACGGCTCGATCTTCGCGCCGCAGCCGGGCGCGGGGGAGGCGCCGGAATCGGTCTGGAAGGACCCGGCGAAGATCCGCGACGCCTACCGCGACGCCACCGACTACTCGCTGAAGACGCTGATCTCGTTCATGCAGCACTACGGCGACGAGAACACCGTGCTCGTGTTCCTCGGCGACCACCAGCCGCCGGTGGTCACGCCGCAGGGCGCGGTGCACGACGTGCCGATCACGATCGTGGCGAAGGACCCGAAGGTGCTGGACCGGATCTCCGGCTGGGGCTGGACGGACGGCCTGCACCCGGCCGCGCGGGCCCCGGTCTGGAAGATGGACTCCTTCCGTGATCGCTTCCTGACCGCGTTCGCCCACTGACCGTCCACTTCGGACAGCCCGTCCGGCGGCTTCCCGATGGCGCCCGGGGCGCCTATCCTGGAGCCGCCGGGCGGGGGAGCCCGGCTGATCCACGGACACGGGAGGGTAAGTGGATCCGCAGGGCGAAGTCAGCGCCGTTCACCCGTCCCGGGCCGAACGGCTGCGCAGCGCGCCGACGGGCGTGCTGCCGTACTACCTGGTCGTCGAGGCCACCGCCGTCGTGCTGCCGTTCGCGGTGCGCTCGGCGGCGCCGGCCCCGCGGGAATGGCTCTACCTGGCCATCCTGCTCGGCTCGGCCGTCGTGCAGACCGAGCTGTCGGCGAAGGCCGAGCGGATGCAACGGTTCCTCGCCGGGAACCCGCACGTCAGTGTCAGCTCGGTCTGGTTCTTCGCCGCGGCGCTGTCGACGCCGCCGGCGCTCGCGTCCGTGCTCACCGTGCTGATCTACGGCCACCTGTGGCTGCGGATGGCGAGCGTGCCCGGCGCGCGCCTCTACCGGCTGACGTGCTCGGTGGCGACGTACGTGGTCACCATCTTCGCCGCCCGGGGTGTAGCCGACCTGTTCGGCACCGGTCCCGGCGCTCCGGGCGTGGCCGCGACGGTGGCCGCCGGGCTGACGTTCTTCCTGGTCAACACGCTGCTGGTGATGGTCGGGTTCAAGCTGCACGAGCCGGACCGCCCGCTGCTGTCGCTGGCGGGGTCGGTGTCGGAGAACGTGCTGGACGCGGCGACGCTGTGCCTCGGGGCGGTGGCCGCGGTGCTGCTGACCGCGCGGCCGTGGCTCGTCCCGCTGCTGGTGCTGCCCATCGTCCTGCTGCGGCGCGGGGAGCTCGGGCGGCGGCTGGAGCTGCGGGCCGGCCGCGACCACAAGACCGGCCTGCTGACCATGGCGGAGTGGCGGACGCGGGCGGAGGCCGAGCTGAGCCGGGCGGCGCGCGCCGGGGGCGACTGCGGGATCCTGATGCTCGACCTCGACCACTTCAAGCGCGTCAACGACACCCACGGGCACCTGGCGGGCGACGACGTCCTGCGCGCGGTCGCCGGAGCCGTCCGGGGCGAGGTGCGGATCTACGACTCGGTCGGCCGGTTCGGCGGCGAGGAGTTCGTCGTGCTGCTGCCCGGCATCGGGCGCGTCCACTCGGTGGCGGTCGCCGAGCGGATCCGCGACGCGGTGGCCGAGCTGACCGTGGTGGCGGCGGACGGAACGCGGATCGCCGGGCTTTCGGTGTCGATCGGGGTGGCGGTGCACCCGGACGCGGGCCGCGGGGTGGACGAGGTGCTCGGGGCCGCGGACAAGGCCGTCTACGCGGCGAAGAACGCCGGCCGGGATCGGGTCTGCGTCAGCCATTGAGGACTTGCGCGCCCCGCCGCCATCCGTCCAGGGTGGCGGGCCGGCCCGGACGGAGCAGCGTGGTGACCTCGACGTCGACGAGAAAGGCCTCGGCCACCGTGACGACGGTCAACGATCCCACTGACCGAGAATCCTGTAGGAAATACGATTCTTGCCGGGATGGGCAACGGCTGTCAACGGCCGGGGTGCCGCTGAGAGGGACGCTCATGCACGTCTGCTGCCCCGCAGACTCTGGTTCCGCTCACTGCCCGCACCCGCGTGCTGTACTTGGTCCAGACCTTCGTCGACGCGGACAGGTGGCACCTGTTCGCGGTTCTTCGTGTTCCGAAAACGCCCTGTCCCGCAACGCAATCCGTCTTCGAGTCCACATCGGACAGACGTTCGCCTCCGCGAATTGCGGACAGAAGACCGGACAAATCTGGACCATCTCCACGGCCCGCCCGCACACTCGGCGCACGGTGAGTTTCTTTCCCCCCTGCCTAGAAGGAGACCTCATGCGTCGAAGAATCGCCCTCGCCCTCGGCGGCGCCGCCGTCCTGACCGCGTCCCTCGCTTCGTCGTCCCTCAGCCCGGCCGTCGCCTCGCCCGGGTTGGTCGCCGCCATGCAGCGGGACTTCGGCCTGACCGCCGCGCAAGCCGAAACCCGGCTCGGCCAGGAGGTGACCGCCGCGCGGGTGATGCCGGCCGCGCAGCAGGCCGCCGGGGCCGCCTTCGGGGGTGCCTGGTTCGATCCCGCGCTCGGCAAGCTCGTCGTCGGCGTGACCGATCCCGCCGCGGCGGACGCCGTCCGGCAAGCCGGTGCCGTAGCCGCGTCGGCCAAGGTCAGCGCCGCGAAGCTCGACGCGACCAAGGCCGCGATCGACGCCGCCACCAAGGCCGCTCCCGCTCCGGCGGCCGTCAGCGGCTGGCGCACCGACCCGCGCGCCGGCAGCGTCGTCGTCACCCTGCGACCCGGCGCGCACGGTGCCGACGTCGACGCCTTCCTCGCGAAAGCGCGCGAAGCGGGCCCGGTCACGGTGGCGACCGCGCCGGCCGCCGAGCCGTTCTCCGCGGGGACCGTCGGCGGCGATCCCTACTACATCAACGGCAACACCCGCTGCTCGATCGGCTTCTCCGTGCAGGGCGGCTTCGTCAGCGCCGGCCACTGCGGCGGCGTCGGCAGCTCGGTGGTCGGCTGGGACGGGTCCGCGATGGGCAGCTTCGCCGGCTCTTCCTTCCCCGGCAACGACTATTCGTTCATCCGCATCGGCAACGGCTGGTGGACCGCGCCGGTCGTGCTCGGCTGGGGCACGGTCAGCGACGCGCTCGTCCGCGGCTCCTGGGTCGCGCCGGTCGGGACGTCGGTGTGCCGCTCGGGCTCGACGACGCACTGGCACTGCGGGGTCGTGGAAGGGCTCAACGAGACCGTCAACTACTCCCAGGGCGCCGTCTACCAGGTGACCCGCACGAACGTCTGCGCCGAACCCGGTGACTCCGGTGGCTCCTTCATCACCGGCGACCAGGCCCAGGGCGTGACCTCGGGCGGCTGGGGCAACTGCAGCTCCGGCGGCGAGACGTGGTTCCAGCCGGTGAACGAGATCCTGCAGACCTACGGCCTCTCGCTCGTCACCGCGTAGTGCGTCGCGCACGGCACCGGTCGCGAGGTCCTACGCGGGGCCGGTGATTCCGATCGGTGTCGTGCGCGGGCCGGCCGGGTTCGACTACGCGTGGTTGCCCGGCCTCGAAGGCGGGACAACTCCGTCCGGCCTGAGCGATGAATCCGGCGGGCGCCGCCGGTAGGTACCGGTGAAGCCGCGCCACCAGGGCGCGGTGCGAACCCACCGGGAGTGGTCATGAGCGTGATCGTCGTCGAGTTCCTCACCCTGGACGGTGTCGTCGAGGACCCGGACGGCTCCGGCGGCACGGCCACCGGCGGCTGGGCCTTCCGGCACGGTCCGGAGGCCGTCGCCGGGGACAAGTTCCGGCTCGGGGACCTGCTCGACACCGGCACCCTGCTGCTCGGCCGGACGACGTGGGAGCTCTTCTCGAAGCTGTGGCCGGGCCGCACGGACGAGTTCTCCGTCCGGCTCAACAACGCGGCGAAGCTGATCGCCTCGAGAACGCTCGACGACGTGTCCGCGTGGCAGAACTCCTCGCTGCTGCAGGGAGATCTCGTCGACGAAGTCCGGCGGCACGAGGGCGAGCTGATCGTCATCGGGTCCGTCGGGATCGCGCAGACCCTCGCCGGCCACGGCCTGGTCGACGAGTACCGGCTGCTCGTGTTCCCGAGTGTCGTGGGCGTGGGCAGGCGGCTCTTCGAAGCTCCCGCGGATCTCGCGCTGGTTTCCGCCACGCAGGTCGGGTCCGCGGTGCTCGGCACCTACCGGACGCGCTAGGTCCGCAGGAGGCTCGCGAGCCAGCCGCCGAGGACCTGCTGGACCTCGGCGCGGGTCCGCGCCGGATCGTCGGCCGCGGCGATCATCCGCGCCGCCTCCATCACCGCGCTGAGCACCAGCTGCGCCAGGGCGCGGACGGGCATTTCCACGATCAGCTCGTCCGCCCTGGCCTGCTCCAGCACGGCGACGATCAGGCCGAGGCCGTACTCCGCCTCGATCTCGCGCCAGACGTCCCAGCCGAGCACGGCCGGCGCGTCGGTGAGCGAGATGCGGCGGACCTCCTCGCGCAGGCAGGCGTCGAGGAAGACGCCGAGGCCCTGCAGCATGCCGGTCAGCGGGTCCGCGGCGCCCGCGAACGCGGCCTCGACCTCTTCGGTCAGCTCGCGTTCCAGCTCTTCGACGACGGCGCGGAACAAGCCCTGCTTGTCGGCGTAGTGGTGGTACAGGGCGCCGCGGGTGACGCCGGCGGCGCGGGTGATCTCGTCCGCCGGGACGGCCTGGTAGCCGCGGGCGGCGAACAGTTCGCGCGCGGCGGCGACCAGGGCGGCCTTGGTGCCGGCGGAACGGTCCTGCTGGGTACGTCGCACCCGCTCAATCTGCCATGATGCCCGCGAACTCGACGATGTGCCCGGCCAGCGCGGCGGGCTGGTCTTCGGAGACGAAGGTGTAGGAGTCGGGGACTTCCACGACCTTCGCGTCCGGGAGCAGCGCGGCGAGCCGGTGCGCCAGCCGGATCGGGAACAGCTTGTCCTCCGGGGCCCACGCGAGCAGCACCGGCCGGTCGAACGTCCGCAGCGCCTGCGCGGCGGCCAGCGTGTGCCGTGGGTGCACGTCCCGCAGCAGCTTGCGCAGGTCGCGGCGCACGCCGAGGGATTTCCGCAGCGGCGAGAGGTAGGCCTGCGCGACGGCGTCCGGCAGCGGCCGCTTGACCACCCAGCCGAAGAGCAGGGGCAACGGGTACAGCGCGCGGATGCGCAGCAGCTGCCCGAGCACCGCCATCGAACCGGGGATCCGGGCGATCGGCGGCAGCGCCTTGAAGACGGGCGGGAAGAAGTACTCGAAGCAGTCGGACGGCGTGAGCACGACCCGCCCGACCCGCTCCGGCCGGCGGCTGAGCAGGATCTGCGTCAGCGCGCCGCCGGTGTCGTTGGCGACGAGCGTGACGTCCCGCAGGTCCAGTGCGTCGAGGAAGTCCGCGATCAGCTCGGCGTTGCCGACGGGGGAGAGGTCGGCGTCGGCGCGCATCGGGAGGTCGTGCGCGCCCAGCGGCAGGTCCGGGGCCAGGCACCGGAACCCGGCGGCGGCGACGTCCGGCACCACCTTCCGCCACAGCTCGGCGTTCGTCAGCACTCCGTGGACGAACACCACCGGGGCGCCCTCGCCCCGCTCGAAGTACCGCACCTCGCCGGCCGGCAGCCGGACGCGGTGCTCCTGACCCAGGGATTCGCTCCGCTTCGTCATGGGATGAGAATACATACGTGGTGTATGTATGTAAATCGAACTGACGGTGGGCGCCGAGTCGGGGCTGGGGTGCAAGGAGGGGCGCCGTCGGCCGAGGAGTGCGGTGGCGCCCCGGACTTGGCTTCGGGGAAAGGTTGGATCCGGGGGCACCACCGCCCGCGGGACAGCTGACACGGTGTCCTGCGGTGAAACCACCCTACGAACCGCCGGAGCGTCTGACCAGGGCCTCGATGCGGTGTCGAAGGTTTGTCGCCCGGTCGATCACCGGTGCTACCGAGAGTGGGCGAACACGTCTTTCGTGGTAGCCTTCAGTTGAAACTTCAACCGATTTGTGTGCCGCGCGGGGAGCCCCGATGTCGATCTTTCGCCTGAACCACGCCGTGCTCTACGTCCGCGATCTGGCCGAAAGCGTCGCGTTCTACCGGGACGTGCTGGGCTTCGGCTACATCGAAGGCGGCGACGTGCACCGCGGCGCGGCGTTCCTGCGGGCCCCCGGATCGGCCAACGACCACGACCTCGGCCTGTTCGAGCTCGGCTCCCACGCCGCGGACTCGGGGGCGGGGGAGACGTCGGTGGGGCTGTACCACCTCGCGTGGGAGGTCGACACGCTCGGCGACCTCGAGCGGCTCGCCGGCCGGCTCACCGAGGCCGGCGCGCTGGTCGGCTCGTCCGACCACGGCACCACGAAGTCCTTGTACGCCAAGGATCCCAGCGGGCTCGAGTTCGAGGTCGTCTGGATCATCCCGCGCGAACTGCTGACCGACGACGACCGTTCGAAGAACGGGCGGCTCGACCTCGCGGCGGAGCTGGCGAAGTACGGTCCCGACGCGCGCAGCGGCGTCGGGATCTCGCGCCACTAGGCCGTGACGCGGGCCCGCGCCGGTTCGGAAGCGCGGTTCAACGCGGGGAGGTTGGCGAGCGCGAAGCGGCCCGGGCCGACGAAGGCCACGACGAGCAGGCTCCAGCAGAACAGGGTCGCCGCCTCGCCGCCGTTCTGGATCGGGAGCACGCCGTCCGGCAGGTGCGCGGTGAAGTACGCGAAGGCCATCGAGCCGGAGCCGAGCACGGCGGCCACCCGGGTGCCGAGGCCGAAGCAGACCAGCGCACCGCAGACCAGCTGGATCACCGCGGCCCACCACCCCGGCCACGCTCCGACGGCCGCGGGCGCCTTCGCGCCGAGCACGCCGAAGAGCGTCTTCACGCCGTGGCAGGCGAACAGGAAGCCGATCACGATCCGGTAGAGCCCGATGACGTGGTCGCGGGCCGGGTCGAAGCGGTGCATGGGTGCCTCCGGGGGCGGGTGCGGGCGGCATCGAACCGGCCGGCGCTGCGGCCGGCCACCGGGGATTCGGTGGATTCAGATATACCGCCCGTGAAGAGTTGACACACCCCCCGAAAGTTGCTTAACCGGTTTTCCGAACGAAATACGGGTGGGTTGTTGTGTGGTGGTCTGGACCTTTGCTTTTCCTCTGCGGTAGAACGGGAAACCGCCAGACGGGTGATCTTCACCTGTGGTCCAGACCAGTTAGCGGGCTGGTCCTTGTTTCGCGATTATTTCCGATTCTTTTCGATTGACGGCGCAGCGGTGCTCCTTGGGCCTCGCGGATCAGCCCGGCTACCCGGGGCGCGTCCGCGATCGCGCGCAGGTCCGGAGCGAACGGCGCCCACGCGCCGGACTGCGGCTGGTTCGCCGGCTTCCACCGGGCCCACCGGCTCGTTCCGAAGGTGACCGTCCCGACGCCCCGCTCATCCGCCTCGACCCGCGGTACTCGGCGCGGTCGGCCAGTGCGCGACGAAGATGATCCGCTGGTCGGTCACGAGGTAGGACGTCGCCTCGGCGCGGCTGCGCACGCTTCGCAGCCGTCCCTGTATCGCGATGGCGAATCCCGGCGCCCCGGCCGTGAACACGAGGTAGCCCGGAAATGACGGGTCGAGGGTCGTCAGCAGGACGACCGCGAGGACGATGACGATGACGATGAGCATGACCAAGTGTTCGTGTCGCCCCGTACACGCTCGCGTGGCCTTCAAGGTTGTGACGGACACCGCACGAACATGTTCGTGGCAAACGTGCTCGTAACGAACATGTTCGTTACAGTGGACGCATGGCTCCGGAAAGCACGTACAACCGCCGGGAGCGTCCGGCGAAACCGGCCTTGACCCGCGAAGGCATCGTGGCGACGGCCGTCGCGGTCATGCGCGCCGAGGGCGTCGAGCGCGTCACCATGCGCCGCCTCGCCAAGGAGCTGGACACCGGTGCGGCCTCCCTCTACGTGTACGTGAAGGACACCGAAGAGCTGCACGCCGCGGTGCTCGACGAACTCCTCGCCGAAGTCGAGCTCGGCGGGGCGGGGGACTGGCGCGAGCGCCTGTGGGCGGTGCTGGATTCCTACCGCTCGGTGCTGTTCGCGCACCCGAGCCTCGCTCGCGTCGCGCTGGTGACCCGGCTGAGCGGGCCGCACTACCTGGCCGTCGTCGAGGCGGTGCTCGAGCTGCTCGACGAAGGCGGCATGGCACCCGGGCAGGCCGCCTGGGCGGTCGACGTCCTGCTGCTGACGGCCACGGCGACCGCCGTCGAGCACGGCAGCCGCCGCGAGAAGCCGGGCGCCGACCGCGAGCACGAGGTCATGACCGAGTCTCTGGCCACGGCTTCGCCGCAGACCCATCCGCACATCGCCGCGCTGGCCGCCGACCTGGTGTCCGGCCCCGGCCCCGCCCGCGCGCGCTGGGCGTTCGACGCGCTGCTCAACGGCGCGCTCGCCACCCCGCGGCCCGAACCCGAGGAGACCCGATGACCCGGATCGCCATCGTCGGCGGTGGCCTGGGCGGCCTCACGCTGGCCCGCGTCCTGCACACCCGCGGCATCACGTCGACCGTCCACGAACTCGACGCCTCACCCACCGCCCGCGACCAGGGCGGCACACTGGACCTGCACGAGGAATCCGGCCGGCGCGCCCTCGCCGAAGCGGGCCTGACCGGGCAGTTCCGCGCCATCGCGCGGGAAGAGGGCGAGGCGCTGCGCATCCTCGACCACGACGGCGTCGTCCGGTTCGAGGAAGGCGCCGAAGCGAGCGGCGGCACCCGGCCCGAGGTGGATCGCGGGGCCCTCAAACGCATCCTGGTCGAATCGCTGCCGGACGACGTCGTCCGCTGGGGCACCAAGGTGACCGCGGTGTCCGCCGGCCGGCTCACCCTGAGCACCGGCGAGGTCGTCGAAGCCGACCTGGTCGTCGGGGCCGACGGCGCGTGGTCGAAGGTCCGGCCGCTGCTGTCCGCCGCCGTCCCGGTCTACTCCGGACTGTCGTTCGTGGAGGCTCAACTGTCCGATGTGGACGAGCAGCACCCGGCGGTGGCCGCGCTCGTCGGCCCGGGTTCGATGTTCGCGCTGGCCGGCGGGAAGGGCCTGATCGCCCAGCGCAACGGCGGCGGCCGGATCCGCGTGTACGCCGCCGTCAAGAACGAAGATCCCGCCGCGGTCACGGGCCTGGCCGACCGCGCGCGCCTGCTCGAGGTGTTCGCCGACTTCGACGCCGGGCTGCGCGCCCTCCTCGAGGAGAGCGACGACACCCTGATCCCGCGCCCGATCCACGCCCTGCCGGCCGGCCACCGGTGGGACCGGGTGCCGGGCGTGACCCTGCTCGGCGACGCCGCGCACGTCATGTCGCCGTTCGCGGGCGAGGGCGCGAACCTGGCCATGCTCGACGCCACCGAACTGGCCCTCGCGCTGGCTGCCCACGACGACGTCGAAAGCGCTCTCGCGGCCTACGAAGCCGCGCTGTTCCCGCGGGCGGAAGAAGCCGCCCGCGACTCGGCGGACAACCTCGAAGCCTGCTTCCGGCCGGACGCGCCCGCCGCCATGGTCGAGCAGATGCTCGCCCACGCTCACCGCTGACCGAAAGGAACCCGAGATGACCCGGACACTGCGTCCCCACCCGGGACTGGACCTCCCCCTCGTCGACACCGGCCGCGGCGACCGCACCGTGCTGGTCCTGCACGGCGGCGCCGGCCCGCGGGGCGTCGAGCCGATCGTCGAGCACTTCGCGCCGCGCGCCCGCGTGCTCGCGCCGACGCACCCGGGCTGGGCCGGCACGTCCCGACCGGACTGGTTCTCCGGCGTCGACGACCTCGCCGTGACCTACCTCGACCTGCTGGACGACGAAGACGTGAGTGACGTCCTCGTGGTCGCCAGCTCCTTCGGCGGCTGGGTCGCGTCCGAAATGGCCGTCCGCGACCGCGGGCACCGGATCGGCCGGCTCGTGATCCTCGACGGCATCGGCGCGGAGGTCGAGGGCCACCCCATCAGCCTGCCGCAGCCGCCGCCCGGCGCGCCCGGGCCGGACCCGGCGGATATGGCCGCGCTGCGGGTTTACGCGGGCGAGGAGATCGCCGACCCGAAGCTGCTGCGCCGGCTCGCGCGCGTCCGGATCCCGGCGCTGCTCATCTGGGGTGCCGACGACGTCGTCGTGCCCCCGGAGTTCGGCAAGGTCTACGCGGCCGCCTTCGCCGACGCCCGGTTCGAGGTCGTCGCCGGCGCGGGTCACGTACCCCACGTCCAGGCACCGGCCGAAACGTTCGCGTTGATCGACGAGTTCGCCGGACGAGCTTGATCGTCGACCCCGTAGAGTGGCTCCATGGTGGACGAAGAGGTCGTCTCGGACCGCATCCGGCAGATCGCCGCCACGCTCGCGGACCGGGCGGCCGAGCTGACCGGGGAGCTGGTCCAGCTGTACGCGGCCGACCTGCCGCAGCTGGTCAACGACGACGAGCGCATGGTGAGCCTGCTGTCGGCGAGCGTCTACCAGAACATCGAGACCGCTCTGCAGATCTTCCAGCACGGGATCGACCCCGCGAACGTCGAGCCGCCGGCCGCGGCCATGGAGTACGCGCGCCGGCTGGCCCAGCGCGGCACCCCGGTGTTCGACCTGATCCGCGCGTATGACCTCGGACAGGCCGCGATGCTCGACTTCGGGTTCCAGGAGTGCATCCGGCTCGTCGACGACGCGGCCCTGCTCGGGGCCATGATGCGCCGGCTGCTCAAGGTCGCCTACGAGTTCATCACGCGGGTCGTACGCCAGCTCGTGAACGTCTACCAGGACGAACGCGACAAGTGGCTGCTCAACCGGAGTGCCGCGCGGGCGGCGAAGGTGCTGGACCTGCTGAGCGAGAACGGCGGTCCGTCGGACGTCGACGCGGCCGAGGCGGTCATCGGCTACCGCTTGCGCGGCACGCACGTGGGGATGATCGTCTGGCACGCGTCCGAGACCCACGACGTGCTGTCGCTGCTGGAGTCGGTCGCGGGTGCGGTGCTCGAGCGCGCCGGCGGCCAGGGACGTCCGCTGTTCGTACCCCGCGACGAGGCGGGCGCGTGGGCGTGGCTGCCGGTCGCGTCGGTCCGCCGCGAGCACCTGGACGCGGTGCTCGCCGAGGCCGACCCGGGCGTGCGCGTGACGCTCGGCGACCCCGGCAGCGGTGTCGCCGGCTTCCGCGACACCCACCAGCAGGCCCGCCGGGTGCACGCGCTGGCGCTGGCCGCCGGCGAGCACTGCGACCGCGTGCTGACCTTCCGGGACGTCGGCACGGTCGCGTTGATGACGACCGACCTCAACGCGGCCCGGCTGTGGGTCGCGAGCACGCTCGGGCCGCTGAGCGCCGACGAGGAGAACTGCGCGCGGCTGCGTGACACCCTGCGCGTGTTCCTCGCGTCCGGCGGCAGCTACACGGCGGCCGCGGCCGAGCTGACGATGCACAAGAACTCGGTGCAGTACCGCGTCCGCAAGGCGCAGGAGCTGCTGCCGCGCGAACTCGCCGAAAGCCGCCTGGACGTCGAGCTCGCGCTCAACCTGAGCCATCGCCTGGGTGCGGCCGTGCTGGCGCAGGCGTGACTTTGGTATCCCGGACCACCCCAGCCGAAGATCGTTGGTGCGCGGGCACGAAGCCGGGATGAGCCGATCGGCCTACTTTTCGTGTATGGGTGAAAACGGTGGGATGCTCGCGTTGGTGCGGCTACGCCGAGGCGTCGTCGGCGAAAGCAGACGCGTCTGCCACCTGATCCCCGTCCCGCCCGCGGGCGCCGTGCCGGCGCACCTGACGGCGCTGTGCGGGGAGGACATCTTCCCCGGCGAGGCCGAAGTGCTCGACGGGCTGCGCGGGATGCCGTGCCACGCCTGCCTGATGCAGAGCGCGCCGTCGGGGCCGGGCCTGCTGGCGAACGCAGGCTGAGCCGGCCGGCCGCCGTGGCAAGCTGACGCGGTGATCGACGAGACGTCCCGGCCGGTGGTGGTGCTGCTGGCCCACCCCCGGCCGGGCAGCTTCAACCACGCGCTCGCCGCGCGCGTCCGCGACTCCCTGACCCGCGCCGGGCGGCCGGTGCTCTTCCACGACCTGTACGCCGAAGGCTTCGACCCGGTGCTCACCGCGGACGAGGCCTACACGAGCGGGACCGGGGCGGAGGAGCTCCTCGCCGCCGAACCGGATCCGCTGGTGCGGCGGCACCGGGACGAGCTGCGCGACGCGGGCGGGCTCGTCGCGATCCACCCGAACTGGTGGGGCAAGCCGCCCGCCATCCTCGGCGGCTGGCTCGACCGGATCCTCGTCCCGGGTGTCGCGTACCGCCTCGACGACGCCGGCGGCGCGCCGGAGTCGCTGCTCTCGCTGCGGCGGCTGCTGGTGGTGAACACGTCCGACACCACCGAGGAGCGCGAGCGGACCCTCTTCGGCGACCCGCTCGACGCGATCTGGAAGCGCTGCCTGGCGCCCTACCTCGGCGAGCCGGACGTGCGCCGGCTGGTGCTGCGGGTGGTCGCCGACGCGGACGAGCCGCGCCGGGCCGCGTGGCTCGACGACGTCGAATCCGAGGTCCGGAACCTGTTCGGTGGTCACTGACCGGTTCCGGCCACTTCCGGTGAAGACCTTGAGGCGGTTTCGGGCGGCGTGCGATTCTCGGCTCGACCCGGCACCGGCCCGACGAGGGGGAACCGTGAGCATGCTCGAGCGCATGGCCGAAGAACGCCGTCGCCGCAAGGAAAGCACCCCGGAGGCAGCGGCCGGGCAGCAGTGGGGCACGTGTGTGGGCGTCCACGAAGTCGGCGACCGGCGCCGGAAGGTGGCCCGCGTGCTGCTGGCCAGCGGCATGGTGATCACCGCCTACCTGCCCCTGAACGCGATCGCGCCGGTGGTCGACGCGCCGGTGCTGGTGCAGACCCGGGCGATCGGCGACCCGGGTCCCGGCCGTGGCGACTTCGTGGCCGCGATCGGCGACCAGCCGGGCCACGGCGACGTCGTCACGTACTGACGTGCGCACCGTCTCCCTGGTGACCCTGGGCTGCGCGCGCAACGAAGTCGACTCCGACGAGCTCGCCGCCCGGCTCGGCGACTCGGGCTGGCGCCTCGCCGAACCGGGCACGGAAGCCGACGTCGTCGTCGTGAACACCTGCGGCTTCATCGAAGCGGCGAAGAAGGAGTCGATCGACACGGTGCTCGCCGCGTCCGGCAAGGGCGCGAAGGTCGTCGCGGTCGGCTGCATGGCCGAGCGCTACGGCCGCGAGCTCGCCGACGCGCTGCCCGAGGCCGACGCCGTCCTGTCGTTCGACGACTACCCGGAGATCGGCGACCGCATCGAGGACGTCCTCCACGGCCGAGCCCGGCCCGCGCACACCCCGCGCGACCGGCGCACGCTGCTGCCGATCACGCCGGTGCAGCGGCCCGCCGCGACCGTCGCCCACGTTCCCGGGCACGGCCCGGCGAGCGGCCCGAAAGTGCTGCGGCACCGGCTCGGCGGCGGCCCGATCGCGCCGCTGAAGCTGGCTTCGGGCTGCGACCGGCGGTGCACGTTCTGCGCGATCCCCAGCTTCCGCGGCGCGTTCGTTTCGCGGCCGCCCGCCGAGATCCTCGCCGAAGCCGGGTGGCTCGCCGGCCACGGCGTGCGGGAGCTGGTGCTCGTCAGCGAGAACTCGACGTCCTACGGCAAGGACCTCGGCGATCTCCAGGCACTGGAGAAGCTGCTGCCGGAGCTCGCCGCCGTCGCCGGCCGCGTCCGGGTGAGCTACCTGCAGCCGGCCGAGCTGCGCCCGAGTCTCGTCGAGGCGATCGCCGGGACGCCGGGCGTCGCCCCGTACTTCGACCTCTCGTTCCAGCACGCGAGCGGCCCGGTGCTGCGCCGGATGCGCCGGTTCGGCGACCGGGAGCGGTTCCTGCAGCTGCTCGAGCGGATCCGGGCGGTGGCGCCGGCCGCCGGGGTGCGGTCCAACTTCATCGCCGGCTTCCCGGGCGAGACCGACGCCGACTTCGCCGAGCTGAAGCGCTTCCTGGCGCAGGCCCGGCTGGACTACATCGGCGTCTTCGGGTACTCGGACGAGGACGGCACCGAGGCCGCCGGCCTGCCGGACAAGGTCCCGGCTCCGCTGCTCGCCGAGCGCGTCGAGGAGCTGTCGGTCCTCGCCGACGACCTGGTCTCCCGCCGCGCGGAGGACCGGGTCGGGGCGGTCGTCGACGTGGTCGTCGGAACCGCCGGGATCGGCTGGGCGGCGCACCAGGGACCCGAGGTCGACGGGCACGTGACGTTCGCCGGGGCGGCGCCGGAGCCGGGCTCGCTCGTCCGCGCCGAGGTCGTCGGCACGCACGGAGTCGACCTCGAAGCCCGCGTCCTCACCGAAGACCGCTGAGGGCGAGCTTCGCCGCCTGCGCGATCAGCCGGTCGTCGGGGGACGCGTCCTTCGCCTTCTTGTCGGACATGACCACCAGCACGATCGGCGCGCGTCCCGGCGGCCAGACGATCGCGATGTCGTTGCGCGTCGCGTAGTCGCCGGTGCCGGTCTTGTCGGCGACGGCCCAGCCCGCGGGTGTGCCCGCGCGGATCACCGTCGCGCCGGTGGTGTTGGCGCGCATCATGTCCGTGAGCACGGTCCGCTTCTCCGGTGGCAGCGCGGTGCCGAGCGTGAACGCGCGCAGGCTGGTGGCCATCGCGCGCGGGGTGCTGGTGTCGCGGAGGTCGCCGGGCGCGAGGTCGTTGAGACCCGGCTCGGTCCGGTCGACGTGCGTGGTCGTGTCGCCGATCCCGCGCAGCGCGGCGCCGAGCCCCTGCGGGCCGCCGAGCTCCTCGAACAGCAGGTTCGCGGCGGTGTTGTCGCTGTAGCGCAGCGCCGCGTCCATCGCGTCGCGCAGGGTGATGCCGGTGATGACGTGCTTTTCGGTGACCGGCGAGTTCGGCTGGAGGTCGGCGCGGGTGTACTTCAGCACCTTCGCCAGCCCGTCGAGGCTCGTGCGCCGGAGGACGGCGGCGGCCGAGAACGCCTTGTGCGTCGAGGCGTAGCCGAAGCGTTCGTCGGCGCGGTGGACGAGTTCGCGGCCGGAGCCGGTGTCCACGGCGTACACACCGAGGCGGGCGTCGAACTCGCGCTCCAGGGGCGCGAAGTCCGCTTGCGGGGCGGCCGCGGCGGTCGACGACGTCGTCGTCTGCGCCGCTGGTGCGGGGGCTTCGGCGGTGCAGGCGGTGAGCGACAGGAGGGCCAGCGCGGCGAGCGCGGCCCGCCGGACGTGGGGGAACGGCACGAGGGATCCTTTCCGATCTTGATCGACCTCCGCAGTTTCGCCGGGTTCGCCCATGCTGTCCAAGACGGAAACGACCGGTTCGATGCGGGAATCGCATAGAGTGGCGTCGTGGACCTGGTCGGCGGCTGCAGGGCGTTCGTGAGCGTGAGCGAGGCGGGGAGCTTCACGGCGGGCGCGGCCGTCGCGCGGATCCCGCAGCCGGTCGCGAGCCGGCGCATCGCCGCGCTCGAACGGCACTTCGGCGAGCGCCTGTTCGACCGTTCGACCCGCCGGGCGCGGCTCACGCCGTTCGGGCGGGACGTGCTGCCCTCGGCCCGGCGGCTCGTGCAGCTGGCCGACGCGCTGGAGTACGACGCGCGGCGCGCGCGGCTGCGGCCGATGCGCGTGGCCGTCCCGGAGACCTGCGGCGTGCGCGAACTGGCGGAACTGGCCGCCGAGGCCCGCGCACTGGAGGTCCATTTGGAGTTCCGCGTGGCGCCGCCGGGGGAGCGGGCCGAGCTCGTCCGCACGCAGGAGGTGCGGGCGGCTTTGGTCGCCGTCCCGGCCGACGAAGGCGTGTGGTCCGTGCCGCTGGGGCTGGCCGGCGTGGCACCGCCGCCGGCGCGGGTCGTGCACCTGGAGACGTTGCGGGCCGGGCGGTCCGGCGGCGCCCGGCGGCACGTCCGGATCCAGCCCGAGGACGACGTCCCGCACGTCCGCGACCGGTTGCTGCGGGTGCGCGACGTCGTGGGCCTGCCGCCCGGTCAGGTCGCCGTGGCCGGCTCCCTGACCGAGGCCGCCGCGGCGGTGTTCGGCTCGGCGGACCTGCTGCTGTGCTCGGCCGCGCAGGCCGGCGAGCTGCGGCTGCACTGGCGGCCGGTCGGGGAGGTCTCGCTGGCGCGCGGCTTCGGCGTCGCCGCCGGGCTGGGCGAAGACGCCGAGCGGCTGCTCGGCGGGCTGTCTTCGGCGGTCGCACGGTGCTTGGGAGCCGAGGCGTGAGCGCCGAAGCGCTGGTCGGGCAGCTGCGGACCGAGCTGGACGAAGGTGGGCTGCGCGGGTCGTTCCTGGTCCGCGACCTGCGGTCCGGGCACGAGCTGGGGATCGACCCGGACCGGGTGTACCCGATCGCGTCGCTGGTCAAGGTCCCTTTGGCGGCGGCGACTCTGGAGCGCGTCCGCCGCGGCGAACTGGACGGTGCGACGCAGCTGGAGGTCGAGCCCGGCGGGGTCACCACGCCCGGGCCGATCGGGCTGACGCGGTTCCGCCACCCGGCCCGGATCGCCGTGGATGACCTGCTGTACCTGAGCACGGCGCTGAGCGACGGCGTGGCGGCCGACGTCCTCTTCGGCCTGACCCCGCCTTCGGGCGTCATGCTTTCGCTCGAGGGCTGGGGCTTGTCCGGCATCGCGGTGCGGCACCTGATGGCGGACCTCGTCGACACCCCGGCTGAGCGGTTCGACGCGGGCGAGGTCGATCTGGCGCACGCGCTGGCGATCGGCGCGGGCACGGCGGGGCAGGCCACCGGCTGGCGCAGCTCGACGTCACGCGCGCGAACGCGGCGTCGGCGCGGGCGGTGCTCGAGCTGCTGCAGGCGCTGTGGACGCCGTCGCGGATCGACCCGTCGGTGGCCGCGGGTGTCCGGGAGCTGATGGCGCACAACGTGATCCGCCACCGCCTGACCCCGGACTTCGCCTCGGACGCGGCCCGCTGGTCGTCGAAGACGGGGACGCTGCTGAACCTGCGGCACGAGGCCGGGGTCGTCGAGCACGCGGACGGGCGGGTGTTCGGGGTGGTGGCGCTGACGGAGTCCCGGGTCCCGGCGGTGCTCCAGCCCGAGGCGGACGTGCTGATGGCCCGGGTGGCCCGGGCGTTGCGCGATCACCTGCGCGGGGCGTGAAGCGCGGTCGGTGCGATCGGGGCCCCCGGACGAGCGCCGGCGGTCCTGAAGGTCATGAACGAGCCGTTCATGACGTCGGAGGCCAGGGCTCCGGCAAAGTCACGGCCGCGCGCGGAGTCGGGTGTCGCGAATGGGTCATTGGGGGCGTCGGAGGTCCCGAATGAGTCATTCGCGACGTTTGGCGGTGGTTGGCGACGTCATGAACGACCCTTTCCTGTCGTCCAGCGTGGTGAACGACCCTAATCAGTTCTGGGAGTGAGTTATCCGGCACACTCCTGGTCGGTAGCCGGCTGGCAGGTGAGCACTCGTGGACCCTGGACGCGTG
>NZ_JBFBBZ010000063.1:0-46852 GCF_040682935.1 Amycolatopsis sp. NPDC051061 | reverse complement strand
CGGCCAGCTCATCATACGAAGGACGGACACCTTCTCCCACAACAAGATCATCCCACAGTCACGCTCAAGTCCCGGAAATGGCCTGAACAGTTACCAACTGAGCAGCTAGAACACATGTTCGAACACGTGACTTGAGGCGTCAGTTGAAAGCCACCTTGGCGTCCACCTTGTGGCCTATTGACCAACTGCCCGGCAATCGTGAAGTCTGGGTGTCCGCCTTCGAATGGCGAGCCCTTGGGGAGGGGAGTTTCGGGGAGGAACAGTCCGCGGCGCACAATTCGGTGTACCGCTATTCCCTGTGGGTTTGATGCACTCTAGTCGCAAACGGCGTCGTCGAGTGCAATAAATGTACCACTGACGGGAGTATCTGCATGTCTAAAAACTTGTGGCGCACCCGCATTGCGGCATTCGCAATGCTGGTCGCGGCCGTCACCGGTTCAACAATTGCCGCACCAGCGGCATTCGCCAGCACGACCGTCGCTCCGACACCCGGTATCGCGCAGTCGCCGGACAGCGTCTTCGGGTCCAACAACATCGGTGGCGGCTGGCGGATGTACAACAACGGATCCGTCTACTCGCCTGATGGCACAACCAGACTCACGCTACTCAGAGGGCTTCTCGAGGTCTGGGTGGACGGAAACCACGTGTGGACCGCGTCGCAGAGCGCCGGCGGCGACTACGTCGACTTCCAGCACGATGGCAATCTCGTGGTCTACCAAAACAACGGCCACGCCGTGTGGGCCAGCAACACCTCAGGCTGGTGCGGACCCGACGGATGCCATCTGGCAATCGAGAACGGCGGCAACGTCGCAGTCGAAGATGACGTCGACTACTGGAACTACTGGGAAACCAACACTGACCGCTAGTCAGACGGCTGGGGGGCGGAGGTGCGACCCCCGTGCCCCCAGCCGTTCCGACGCCACAAAAATCAATACCTAGCGAATACCTTGATCGAAACTCAGTGAGATTCGCGTCGAGGAAATCTCGAAGAGCGGCCACTCCACCACCAGCCCGAACTCATCGTGGGCCGGCCAGAGCCACAACTCCTGCCGAGTACTCAACCGACTTCCCTCGATGTCGAAACCCGGGCCGCCCAGCGCAGAAAAGTACGGCGGCTCGGGTTCTGCTGCCGGTGCGATCACGTGGTCCAGAGTGCTCGCCGTGGCACCGCCGTCAAGCTCGACGCTAAACCGAAGCACAGCGGGCGGCGGATCCCCCACAACTCCCGACGTAGCCATGCCCGCCCGCAGCGCCTCACCTGCCGGACCCGCAGAACTCGTCGCAGTCGCCTCCACCTGGACTATGCAGCCATCGGAGAACTTGCGCAGCTCAATTACGCTGACCGACGCCTGCTCGGAGTAGGCAACCACCTCGTTGATCGCGCGAACTGCCGAGGCTGTCTCCCCTGCTTGAGGCCCCAACCACCGCGCCTGACCTCGACCCGCAAACGACTCACCCATGTTACGAAAGTAACACGCTCCGTAGCGATACTGGTGAAAACTCTGACCGCTGACCATGTCGAGGGCGTCGCTCGGGATGAGCCCGGCGCAGACGCTCTAGCCCCGATGAGGGACCGATGGGCGGTATGCCCGGAAAACGCGAGGCAATCGCAGCTGCCGTACGTGCGGCGGCAGTGCCGCTGACTATTTCGTCGACGACGGTCAAGGGCACCGGCTTCTTCATCAACCCCGATCTCATCACCACCCCGGCCGGATGAGACAGCAGAACACCGACCGCTTCATGATCAACGCATGGCGCTGATGATCACATAGTCGACGCCGAGCGCGAGGCGGGGTCGATCACGGAAAGGGGCCAGAACCAAATCACGGTGTCGCGGCCAGTCTCTAATCCGCGGGCGCGAAACTTGTCGGTCCGCTGCCCGGTCCGTTCAGCGCCAACCCGCGTGCCTTGGCCTCGGCCACCATCGCCGCCGCGGCGGCCTGCTCCGGCGACAGCTCCCGCGCCGGTTTCGACTCACGCTTCCGTAAATTCACGAGGTCCGATGTCATCGCTCACAGTGCCCATCCCTTCGGCCCGGCGTGTCGGGCGGGAAACACCGATCTTGGAACAGTCCTTTGCGACGAGCACCTGAATCCAACGAGGTCTGTCAGGTCGTTGGGTGAGCCTTCACGCTCCAACTTCCGTTTTTGGATTTCTTGAGGTGCGGTTCGAGCAATCTGGAAAGGGCGAGCCCGGCGCGCAGCGGACGAAGGAAGACGGTGATGTCAGCGATCAGTCCATCTGCATCGAACTGGAGAAGCTGAAGGTTCTGCGCTTGAAGTTCACCGATGGTGACCTCGGCGACCAACGTCCGCGTGGCCGCATCCCCGAATTCGATCGAATAGTTGACATTTTGGAAGCAAGAGCGCAGGAGCGGGATGAGAGTTGCCACGACCTTGCGGCCAGCAAATGGTTTGTAGACCACAGGGGAGTGGAACGTGACATCCGGCGTGAGGAGCTCGGGAAGCACCTCGTTGTCCTGAGTCTCCATCGCGATACGGAAAGGATGCTTATGGATGACAGTCTCCTTCACTGAAACGGGACTTGCGTCGGTCCTGAAGTCTGTGATGTCACGGACGTTTCCTTGATGTTGGTTGTCTCTCGAACTGCTCACCGCCGCTAACCGGCCTGTTTACCGTGCCCAGGTGCAACGAGGTCGACAATTTCCTCTAGTTCGACAGGGTGACCGCCTGTACCCCAGCGTCCGTTACGGATCTCATCGACGAACACCCATAGTCGAAGTTCGGCGTGCTTCCACTGCCCGTTCTCTGCCGAGGTAACGGTCAGAAGGATTTCGCATTTGACGGCCGGAACAAAGCAATCATCGATTTGCCCTTCCGGGATGCTGATCATGATTTGTAGATCGGCCCACGGGCTGCCGGGCCGGCGGGAATGCCGGCCACCCAGGTGTCCGTGCGATGAAGGAAGGTCCAAGCTGGCGAGCGAGCGCGTTCGGTCATCCCGGGGACGTGCTGCGAATCGTCGATCAGGTCGACGATCCGTCGGAGTTCGTGCTCGACGAGGACGTCGGTGACACGGGCTACGAGTGCTTGCTCTGCGTCGGACTTCAGGACGTAGCCAGCCATCGCAGACGTGTTACCTGTCAACGTTGTCTACGAGGTCGGGAAAATCGATGAGCAGTACTTGCTAGGCCGTCTGCGCGGAAGAGAGTTCCCGTCGTCGCACTCTGGCCAGCTTGTTCACGAACAAGTGGTCGGCGCTGGCGATCGGGGTGCTGGAGGACGGTCCCCTCCGGTTCGGCGGGCTCCAGCGCAGGATGCGGGGCGTGAGCTCAAGGTGCCTCGTCGCGTGATGACGCCCAAACCCTCGCTGGTGTGCGTGACAGTGACCGAGCTACTCCGACGGGGCGCACCCGGTCACGGTGTCCACATGGGACGTCCCGCCCGTCCGGTACGAACCCGCGCGGGCGACGGCGTCCGAAGGCGACACCACCTGGTTGCCCGCGTAGTACGTCCAGTCGACCTGTTCGGTGTAGACGCTGTTGCCGCTCGTGTGCCCGGCCGTGTCGATGAACCACATGTTGTAGTTGATCGACATCGGCGTCCGCGGGTACACCGGGTTGCCCTGGGCGTCGGTCGTGTGGTCCGCGGTGAGCACACCGTCGAGGTAGTACTTCACGTGCCCGCCCGACACCTGCGTGACGATGTCGTGCCAGCCGGCGAAGCTGCGGTTCTGCGCGGTGGACGTGCGCAGCCCGTCCCAGGTCGGGTTGTTCCAGTAGGTGTACCAGCTGGTCTGGTAGTCGGCTGTGGAGCCGCCCCAGCCGCCGTTGGGCAGGTACTCCGAGAAGTCCAGCTCGCTGTAGAGCGGGTCGCGGTCGTACCGCAGGGGCGAGATCGTGAAGTACGTTTCGTTGACGTGGTCGCCGTCGGTGCCGCTGTCCGGCGTGTCGGTGAAGCGGACCCGGCTCGCGTACGTGCCGTCGAAGAACCGCAGCTGGTTTTGGTACATCTCGGAGTGCGTGGTGCCGGCGGAGGTGCCGTCGGTGCTCGCGGCGAGCTGGGCGACGCGTTCGCCGTTGACCGTCGGGAAGCTGACGTTGCTGGTGAGCCAGCGCGCGCCGGCCACGCCAGGGCTGCCGACGTCGTTGCGGGTGGTCCAGCCGGCCCCGCTGAACGCGGAGTCGGTCGGTGAGGCGTAGTGGAAGTCGTCGAACAAGACTCCGCAGCTTTCGGCGGTGGTCACGGGGCTCGCGTCTGCGCGAGCGGTGAACACCAGAGCACTTGCGGTCACCGATGCGGCAGCGAGCAGCAGTGCGTTCGCCTTTCCAGCATGGCGGAACATGACAATCTCCTCGGTCGGCAGGGTGTGGAACACCATCGTCGGGGGAAGTGGATCGTAGAGGGCCGGAGGTGGTTACCCGCAACGGTGGTTGGTTCCCGATCTGTCGGGTTGCGGGCCACCGGGCTCACGACCTCATGCCGTCGCTGCGCCGGCTCGGCTGGGGAGCGGTTCGGCCGGCTGAGCCCACGCGGCGAAGACGCAAAAGCGCGGTACTTCAACGATCGGGCGCGACAGAACGTTACGTCCCTATACTGAGCCGATGCCCAAGGCCAAGGATGATCCCCGTCAGCGCTTGCTGGACACGGCCGCCCGGTTGTTCTACAGCGAGGGCATCCACACGGTTCCCGTGGACCGGCTCGTCACCGAGGCCGGCGTCACCAGGTCCACGTTCTACCGGCACTTCCCCGCCAAGGAGGACTTGGTGGTCGCCTACCTGCGGGCCATCGACGCCACTCTGCGCGCCTCCGTCGCGGACGTGGCTTCGCGCGACAATGCCGCGCAGGGCCTGGACGACCTGCTGGAACTGATCGGTTCGACGATCTGCGCCGACGGCTTCCGCGGTTGCCACTTCATCAACGCCGCGGCGGAGTACCCCGACGCATCCGACGAAGTGCGCAAAGCCATCGCCGAGCACCGCGCGTGGTTCCAGGAGACGGCCACGGCGGTCGCCGACCGGGCGGGGCACCCGGATCCGGCTCACGTCGGTCGTTCGCTGGTCATTTTGCACGATGGCGCCCTGTCCGGCGCCCAGCTCGACGACCCGGAATCCGTTCGACGGACATTTCTGCGTGCGAGCCGGGCGATCATCCGGCAAACAACCCAGTGCCCATAATGGTTCCTATGGAGCACTGGTAGCAATTGAGTTACTGGTGTCGATACGGGTATCAACTTTCCTTCGGGTAACCATTCGCGACGATTTTCTGTGAATTGACCTATTCGACGTTCTGCTGTTAACTGACATCGGAACGAACGTTCCGTCTGCCCGAAGGAGAATTTCGAATGACTGCGAAAAGCCCTGCTCGACGGCTTCGCAAGGTGTTGACGCCCGCGGTGGCGACCATCGCGCTGGCGAGCCTGGTGGGGTGGCTGGCTCCCGGCGCCACCGCGGACCCGGTCTCCGGCAACGCCGAGCTGAAATCGAGTGCTTCCGCGTTCGGCGGCTATTCCGGCCACCGTGAACCGAAGCCGACGATCGTGCTGGTGCACGGGGCCTTTACCGACGCCTCGGTGTGGAGAGGTGTCATCGACCGACTGCGAAGCAGCGGTTACCCGGTGGTCGCGCCGGCGATTCCGCTGCGGGGGCTCGCCTCCGACTCGGCCTACCTCGCCGCGTTCCTGAAGACCGTTCAGGGGCCGATCGTCCTGGTCGGACACTCGTACGCGGGAGCGGTGATCTCTTCCGCGGCACGTAACAACTCCAGCGTCCGGTCGTTGGTCTACGTCGCTGCCTTCCAGCCGGACGCGGGGGAGACGGCCGGTGGTCTCAACGCGAAGTTCCCCGGCAGCAAACTGGGGCCCGCCACCACCGTGGCACTCCCGTATCCGGGCGGTAACGACGTCTACCTCAAGCCGGAAAACTTCCGCGACGTCTACGCGGGCGACGTCGACTCCCGCACCGCAAACGAGATGGCGGTGACGGAGCGGCCGGTCGAGGCTTCGGCGCTGAGTGAATCCTTCCAGGGCGCCGCCGCGTGGCACACGATCCCGTCCTGGGCCATCGTCGCCGACCAGGACCAGTCCCTGCCGCCGGCGCTTGAACGTTACATGGCCGATCGTGCCCACTCGAAGGTCACCTCCGTTCGTTCGTCCCACGCCGTCCCGGTATCCCACCCGGGTCCGGTGACGGACGTGATCGTCGACGCGGCTCGATCGGTGCGCTGAGCCAGGACGGGCGCGGTTCGCCGAGCGAGATCGACGAACCGCGCCGCCGTCCGACGAACTGTCCCGCATCAGCGGTCGGGCCGGAGGCCGGCGTGGGAAGTCATTCCGGCGCGGCGTGGGAACGCATCGATCACTGGCGATGTACGCCGAACTGCCCTATCCCGTCCGGTTCGGCAATTCCCATGTTCAGCACCAGTGTGTTCGGCGCGGTCGGAGCCGCACCGAGCGCGCTGAGCGGTGCTGGGGGTCGCGAGGATGACGCCATGCTCCCGAGCACGTTTCGGGCGGTGGCCTGGACATCGGCGGTGGTGCGGCACCGGGCGACACTAGCCGCTCTGGAGGAGAACCCCGCGTTCCACAGTGGAACGACGGCTTCCACTTCCAGCCGTGTAGGACCAGGCCGTGGGTGCGGGCCACTTCTTCCGGTGAAACCTTCTTCGCGGCTCGCTGCTTTCCTTCGCGTCGATTCTCGCTGCCATCGTGACGCCCTGCCTGCCCGGCAGGGGCGTCCCGCTCATCCTTCAAGCCAAATAGGCACCACGGATGCCACCAGCAACAGCGCCAGGATCACATTGAGGACCCGCCACTGCAGAGGGGTCGTGAGCAGACGACCGAGCACTACGCCGAGCAGGCACCACACCAAGAGCGACACCGAGGCGGCGATGGCGAAGACTGTCCCGAACAAAGCCGCGAGGGAGCCCGGGCCGGCCACGAGCGACGCGAACGACGCTGCGGCCGCGGCCGTCATGGCCCAGGCTTTCGGGTTGTAGAGCAGCAGCACCACACCGCCCCAGAAGCCGATCGGCTGTCCACCGCGCTCCGATGTGCGGGGCGAACCACTACGGGCCGTGCGAACCGCCAGCCAAAGCAAGTAGACGGTGCCCAGGACCTTCAGTGCCAACTGGAGGAGCGGGACCGCGCGCAAAAGACCACCGAGACCGGCCGCGGACGCGGCGGCCATCACCGCCATAGCCGCGGCAATGCCGCCGAATACCGGCACCGATCGCCGAAGTCCGAAGTGCGCGCCCGAAGCCGTTGCGAAGGCCGTGGCCCCGCCGGGTGTGATCGACGCAACCAGGGCGAACCCGATGAGACCGAGAATTCCCTCCACTTTCATGACGCCAGCCTGAGCGGCGAGCACTTTCGGAGCAATCCCAATGTTTCTTCTGAAGTGCATTAACAACTATGATGGGTTACCGTGACCGCCGATCTCGACATCGCCTTGCTGCGAACCTTCGTCCTCGTCGCCCAGCGAGGAAGCATGACTTGGGCGGGCAACGTGCTGGAAATCACGCAGGGTGCGGTCAGCCAGCAGATGAACAGGCTGGAGTCCAAATTGGGCTGCACACTGTTCGTCCGGGACCGCCGCGGTCTGCGGCTCACGCAGGACGGCGATCGCCTGCTCGGCCGAGCGCAGTCGCTGCTGAGCTTGCACGACGAAATCCGGGCAGAGATGACCACCAGCAGAATGACCGGCCGGGTCCGGCTCGGCGTTCCGTTCGATCTCGTCGGGACACTGCTGCCCCCGGCCATCAGCTCGTTCGCCGTCGATCACTCCGACGTCGAGTTGTTGCTCAGCTGCGCCTCGTCGACCGAGCTGCTGACCGCGATCAAGGAGGGGACGGTCGATCTCGCCGTCGTCGAGGTCCCCGTCGACTCGCCGGCCCGGCACCTCCGCATCGAGCGGCTGGTGTGGATCGGCGCCCTCGCCGGCGTCGCGCACCTGACGACCCCGCTGCCGGTCTCGCTCGTCTCGGACACCTGTGCCTTCCGGCCGCTCGTCTTGGACGCCCTGCGCGCGCATGCGGCACCGTGGCGGACGATGTTCGAGAACGGGACGTTCGATGCGGTGCTCGCGACCGTGCGGATGGATCTGGCGGTGACCGTCGCATTGGAATCCTGTGTGCCCGCGGATCTCTGCGTCATCCATCCCGGCGCGGAACTGCCGGCGTTGCCGTTCATCGGAGTCGACCTTCGATTCTCCGTGCACCCGGCGCACGCCGCAGTCACGGATCTGGCACACCGGATCACCGAAGCGTTGACCGACAACTCGGCGCCGGGTGCCGGGCACCGCGAAACAGATCCGGTCGAGTGCGGATGACCGTCGGAGTAGGCGTGGTCGTGGTTCGGGTGTCTGTGCACAGACGTCCGCGGCGGCAACCCCGAGATGTACACCGACGTCAGGTTGCGGTGGCGCCGTCGGGTGTCTCTGGTGGTGGGATCAGCCGGATGGTGCGTTCGAGCAGCCAGGTGCGGAATCGTTCGGGCGACCAGCCGGCGAGGTTGACGAGCAGGTCGTACTGGGTCGGGTGTGTGGCGGCCCAGAACTCGTCGGCGATTGCGGTCGGGTCGACATGTGGGTCGACCAGGCCACGGGCCACCAGTTCGGTCACGAACTCACGGCCGGCCGTTCGCATGTCGTTCATCCGCCGGTGGTAAGCCGCGGCCAGCTCGGGGTCGGTCCGACGGGCCTCGCTCCAAGCCGCGGTAAGTGCGTTGACCCGTTCGTTGCTCGAAGCGACGTAGGTGACCAGCGCGGCGAGGATTTCGCCGAGACTGTCGCCGGCCCAGGCCGGTGCGATATCGCTGCGCTGGATCAGGCCGAGGGGTTCGCCGTCGTTGATGGCGTCTTCGAATGCGGCCAGCAGCAGTGCCGGTTTGCCGCCGACCGCGGTGACCCGCTCCAGCGATACGCGCGCATCGCGGGCCACCATTCGCAGAGTCGTCGCGGTGTACCCGAGGTTGGCGAACAGCAGCCCCGCGACTTGCACGACCCGCTGGCGGGTCTCGGCACGCCGGGCGTCGCGGATCGGAGAGTCATAGTTGCGGGGCATCACGGCTCCTGGGGTGGCTCCGTCGGCATCGACGTTGGTTCTACCAGGCCGACTGTACCGTATTAACCAGACCGTGTTACGGTGAATTAAAGCCTCGCTGAGGTGCGACCTCGCGCAACCGCCCGATGCCTCTCATCAAGCACGAAATGGATCACCATGTCTTCAGTCATCCTCGCCGCCCCGGGTGTTCCCGGAGAGCTCAATCCCATCCTGGAACTTGCCCGCGATCTGCTCGCCCGCGGACACGAGGTGGTGGTGGTCACGAACACCATGTTCGAGCCGGCGGTAACAGTGACCGGTGCTCGATTCGTGGCCGTCGGCGGCGCGCACGATCTCGACGAGCACGGGCTGTCCGCCCTGCTAAGTGAGGGTGCCGCACTTCCGCCAGGGCCGGAACTGCTCAACTTCCAGTGGAGCCGGCTGTTCGCGGACCCCATCGCCGACCAGCACGCCACCCTGCAACGCCTACTCGACGAAGATCCCACCCGTGTGCTGATCACCAACTCGGTGTTCCTCGGTGCCTGGCCGGTCGCGCTGGGCGCCCCTGGCCGGCGCCCGGCGCGATGGATCGCCGTGGGAGCCAATCCTCTGTCGGCTTCCAGCATCGACACCACCGCGTTCGGACCGGTACCTGCCAAGCCTGGACAAGACCCGCACGCCGGCAATGTCGCCGCTAACGCCGGTCTCGCCGCGGCGACCGAACCGACTCGTCTGCATATCGAGAAAATTCTCCGCTCCCTCGGAGCCGATCAGGCCGTGCCACCTTTCGTCGACGGCATTGTCACCGTCCCGGACATCTTCGTCTCGCTCAGCGTGCAGGCTTTCGACTTCCCTCGCAGCGACTTGCCCTCCAATATTCTCTACGCCGGCATTCTCGCCCCTGCGCCGTCCGCACAATGGACACCACCCGAGTGGTGGGCCGACCTGGATGGCGACCGCCCAGTCGTTGCTGTCACCCAAGGCACCGTCGCCAACCGGGACCTCACCGAACTGATCGAACCGACCCTGCACGCCTTGGCTGACAGCGACCTCCTCGTCGTCGCCGCCACCGGCCGTGAGGACGACGCGATCGGGGCAACCGTGCCCGACAACGCCCGGGTCACCCCCTTCGTGCCGTTCAGCGAATTGCTGCCGAAGTGCGCATTGCTGGTCACCAACGGCGGATTCGGTGCCACCCAACAAGCCCTGGCCGCCGGAGTCCCGGTCGTCGTCGCCGGCGCAACCGAGGACAAGCCAATGACCGCTGCCCGAGTCGCGTTCCACCACCTCGGTGTCAATCTCGACACCGCCAACCCCAGCCCTGCCCAGATCCGCGAAGCCGTCGAGCGCGTCCTTGCCGACACCCAGATCGCGGTCAACGTCACCAACATCTCTACGACCTACCAAACGCACGACGCCCGGAAGGAAATCGCCGACCTCATCCATCTTCCTGGCCAAATCCAATCGGAAAACTAAACGGTCCGGCCCCGGCCGAAGCCTCGTAACCCGGTGTCGGAATGGACCGGCCGTGGTCGATCGTGGTGCGGTGCAGGTGATCACAGTGTCACGTCCGGAGTGGATTGCACCCACCGTTCACCGGGAAAGAGTCAGGGGGAGTTCCAGAAGCTCATGCGGCTGGTCGCGAACCGAGGTGGCAATGAGATCGCAGATGACCCGAACCTGTCGAACTCGAGCAAGAGCACACGGGTTTGGTGCACGGTCCAATCGACGTCAGGGTCACGTCCGAACGGGCGCGGTCGAACGGCGGCGCGTCGATCTGCCGTGCGAGCCGCTGGACCAGGGTCGTCAGCTATCTCCATGGCTCCGGTCTTTGGTCGATGGGTATTGGCCCGGCAGTTCCGCAGTGTGAAAGTAAAAAGTGTGACGACGTCAACAGGACGGGAAGGGTGATGACCTCCAGGGGTATCCGGCTCGGCGTCGACGCGCTGCTCGCCGCGGAGGGCTTGCGCGAGTGGATCCATGAGGGCTGGGCATTCCCTGCGGACGTCTTCGAGCTTCCGCCGGGGACCGCCGAGGCCGCCGCGGCGCATCGCGGCAGGCTGTCGGCCGCATTGCCCAGTCGGCGGATCGCGGTGTCGGCCGGCGAAGCGCAGCATTGCCGGTTCATCGTCTGCGGGATGGACCGCTTCCTCGGCCTGGACGTGCACGACTGCGCCGCCGCGCGGCCCGGGAGCTACCGGGACGGCCCGCTGGCGGAGGGGATGGCCTTGACGGAGGAGCCCGGCCTCTACTTCCACGGAGACGATCTCACGGTGCCGCTCGAACTCCGTGGACTGGGGGTGCGCATCGAGGACGACGTGGTGGTCACCAAGGACGGTTACGACCTCCTGTCCGCTGATTTCCCCGTTAGCGCGCACGAAGTGAAAGCCTGGGTGAGCTGAGGTGGCAGCATGCTTGCGCCGTTTGACGGCCGGGAGCCTTTTGCATGGACCCGGCTCGGGCGCGTGTGCTGCTGATTGTCCGTGCCGCGTGCTGTCCGACCTCTTGGGTACCAAGTGGACGGCTCTCGTCATCTCGACGCTCGAGGACGAAACCTTACGATTCGGAGAACTGCGAAGCCGACTCACCAACATCAGCCCCAAGGTGCTCGTGCAGACGTTGCGGCGGCTCGAACGGTATGGGTTGGTCGATCGCACCGTCTACCCCGTGGTGCCTTTGCATGTGGAGTACTCACTGACGGCGCTGGGTCGAAGTGCCGGCGAGCCGCTCGAGGCGCTGTGGAGCTGGGTAGGCTCCCACGCACCCCCCTTGCGCTGAGCCGCGGTGTTGTTCGGAGAAGCCTGATGCCGAACTCCACCACCGAACCGGGCCAGCGTCTGCCTGTTCGATCGACTTTGCACGGAGCCGCCAAGTACCGTCGGTACGACGACCTGCTCGATACCGCGGTCGCGGGCGGTGAGCGCGACGGCTGGTCCGTCGATGTGGTTCTGGATCTCCTGCCGACGCTGCCGACCTGGCCTCGGCAAGCGCACCGCTACATGATGGGGCACGAGCCGTCCTGGAATGGCTGAGTCCACAGCCCGGCGCTGGATGGCAAGATCGATGGCTGCGCTCGGGCGCTGATGAGGGACTGGCCTGGCTCGACCAGCTGGTGGCCGCCACCGACTCTGGTGCCCCGCCGTGCTCGTGGCCAAGCCGGCCACCAAGCGTCACGCTACGATCAACCCTTCGAGTCTGCCCGGGCTCGGTGACAGATAACGAGACCTGCACCAGACCCGGGCGCATCACCCAGCTCGTCACCGGCTTCGGTGCTGTTCAGAGGCCGCTGAGGTATCGGTGGCGATCGGCGAACACACGCTGCGCGACTTGCGCAGTCGGGACGGCGCGCTCGAAACCGTGGTTGACGCCGGTATGCACATGCAACTCGACTGGTACCTGGTGCTCCATCAGTCGAAGGGCGTACCGCACGGTCTCGTCACGGAAGAGGTCGAGCTCCCCCACCTCGACGTAGGCCGGTGGCAGTCCCTGTAGGTCGCCCGCGCGGGCGGGTGCCTCGACGGCGCTGACATCCTCGGTGCCGACGCGCTCGCCAAGCAAGGCGGTCCACCCGATGCGATTGGTTGCCGACGTCCAGGTGAGGAACGGTTCGATACAGCTCGGAGCCGTCGTCGTGCGGTCATCGAGCATGGGACTGACCAGCAACTGCGCCGCCACGGGTAGGCGATCTTCGCGGGCGAGGAGGCTGACCGCAGCAGCGAGGCCGCCACCGGAGCTCTCGCCCATAATGGCGATACGGTCGGGGTCGACGCCGTATTCGCCGGCGTGACTGTGGAGGTAACGCAACGCAGCGTACATGTCGCGCGCTGGCGTCTGGCCACCAACCTCGGGGGCAAGGCGGTACCCCACCGAAAGGAACGGGACACCAGTCGCGGCGACGTAGCCGGCCACGAGGGGGTCCCACAGGTCGATGGTGCCCAGCACCATGCCCCCTCCGTGGGCGAAAACGACTGCTGAACCTGGGCTGTGTCCCTTGCGAGTAACCCACCGCGCCCGAAGAACAGCACCTTCGTCTGCACCGACCTGCCAGGTCTGGGCTTCCACAGTGGGGTAACCCGCAGGCCACGCCGGCACCTGCTGCCCGTACCAGCCTTGACCGCCCTCACCAGCGACCCGCAACGATCGCCAGTCGTCGATCACGGGCCCTTCACCGGCGGCGAGGCCGGCCAAGACTGCGCCGAGTTCTGGGTCTATCGCGTAGGTCATGGGTGTTCCTTCAGGTTGATATTGATCGGTGGTCTGCACCTGACTGGCGATGAACTTCCCGGGCGAAGCGCGGTCGTCGGCATCAGTGGTCGAACCAGAGACCCCGGACCGACCTGGCAGTCACGTCCTCGACTCGGACGAGACCAAAGCCGATGAAGTGGAGTGTCGCGCCGCTGACGCACTCTCGGATGCCACGGCGGCCGGCCATGACGAGGACGGTGCGGTCTTCGAAAGGTTCGGCGACAGCGCTCACGGCTCCAGCACGGTGCGGCCCCTTGTGCCGGACGTACCCAAGGTGCGGTGGGCCTGCTCCACCTGCGACAAGGGCAGCACCTCGGCGACGCGTGTGGTCAGCGCTCCCGCTGTAGCGAGGGCGGACAGACGAGCGAGCCGAGCTCCGTCGGTGTGATAGGCCAGGTTGACCGCACGAACATCACGTCGCGGGCGGGGCGCAGAATCCAGCAAAGAGACATAAGCCCCGCCATGGCGTACCGACTCGATCGCATCCAGGCCAACGTTGGCGGCGTCCAGCACGCCGTCAACCCCACCTGGCACCTCAACCAAAACCACCTCGGTCAGGCGCCGGTCCGACCGTGCAAGGACCGTCTCTGCGCCGATGTCGGACAGGTAGGCTTCGTCGTGCGCGGAGGCCAGGGCGACGACGCGCAGACCTCGCCAGGCCGCCAGCTGAACAGCATAGGATCCCACCGCGCCGGCTGCCCCGGTAATCAGAACCCTGTCCCCCCAGCTCAAGTCGAGGGCATCCAAGGCTTGGTCGGCAGTCGTGGCATTCAGCGGCAGGGTCGCCGCTTGGACCATCGACCAGCCAGACGGCTTCGGGGCAATCGCCCACTCCGGCAACACCAACAGCTCGGCCTGTGCGGCGGTGCGCACATCGATACGCTGCTCCAGTGCGACAACCTCGTCCCCGAGCCGGAAGCGGTGGGTACCAGGCCCGACGGCGTCGACAACCCCCGCCGCGTCTGCGCCAAGCCCTACGACGTCCAGTTGGGGCGCAGCCCCGAGTGCGACGTATGCTCCCGAGCGGACGTGGGCGTCGAAAGGATTGACGGCGGCGGCGGCGACACGGACTCGGACCTCGCCGGGCCCCGGAACCGGATCGTCGACCTCGTGGACAACAGCCTTCTCCGGCCCACCGAACTCGAACACTCCTGCTGCACGCATCGCGCCTCCGCTCTCTCGGAATCTTCTGACGCCTTGAACAAACCCCAGATCGTGGAGCGGGGGAAGGTGCTGCTCGTCCGTGGTACTGCCAGCACCACCCACAGCCCGGTCCTTTTGCCACAATGGCGGGATGGCGACGTCACCACTCGGCGAGTTCCTCAAGGCCCGTCGCGCTCTCACCCAACCTGAGGACGTCGGTATCGTCGCCGGTGGTCAGCGCCGGGTGCCCGGGCTTCGCAGAGAGGAGCTCGCCGTGCTCGCCGACCTCAGCGTCGACTACTACGTACAGCTGGAGCAGGGACGCCGGGTCAACCTGTCCCCGGCGGCGCTTGATGGCCTTGCGCGCGCTCTACGTCTCGACGCTATCGAGCGTGACCATCTCATACGTCTCGCCGGCGGCCCCGCGGCGGCGCGTGTGCGCGACACAGCACGATCATCCGTCTCAGCCGACCTCACCCGGCTGCTGGAGCTCATGGCCGACGTGCCCGCCGTCGTCCTCGGCCCCCGGACCGAATTCTTGGCCTGGACTACGACCTTCGCAGCGGTCTTCGATGTAGAGTCCCGTGTGCCCGCCGAGCGCAACGCGGCGCGCGAACTCTTCCTGCGGCCCGAGGCACCCACTCGCTATCGCAACTGGTCCGCACTGGCTGACGACGCGATCGGGATGCTGCGACTTGAAGCCGGCATGAACCCGGGCGACCGAGTACTGGCTCGCCTCGTCGGTGAATTGTCGTTGCGTAGCGCGGAGTTCCGCATCCGGTGGGCTAGGCACAGCATCCGGCAAAAGGCCATCGGCCAGACAATTCTGGACCATCCCAATGTCGGAGAGCTACACTTAACGTATCAGTCGATGCAACTGCCCGGCCCCGCCCGATGTTCGCTCGTGGCCTACACATGGGACCGCGCCAGCAGCACTGACGAGGGCCTGGCCCTGCTCACTAGCCTGGACGCCACGACTCGCGCGGCGCGGGCGGCGGATGCAGCGAAATCAACCGGCGCATAGCTCGGCAGAGCCAGGGCTCGCAAGCAACCTTCACCAGAGTCTCCGACTGCTCTTCTTCCACGTCGTAGCGGTTCGGTCAGACGCGGCGGGAAGCCACCTTGTGCGGGCACGCGCCCGCGTGAGAGGCGTGTTGTCCCCTCCGAGCCGAGTGGGCGTGACCCGCTTTGAAGGACATCTGAGATCAGGGGCGCGTGAGCCTCTGGAAGATGTTCCTCATCATGCAGACCATGGGCAAGAAGAAGCCTCGACCTCGTCGTTTGTTCATGCGGGAGTTCAAGGCCGAGATCGTCGAGTTGTGCCAGTGCGGTGAGCGTTCGGTCGGTCAGGTCGCGAAGGACTTCGACCTGACCGAGACCGCCGTCCGGGCGTGGGTCGAGCTGGCCAGGCTGAGGCGAGAGAACCGCCGCCTGGCCGAAGGTGTGGAGATCCTCAAACGGGCGACAGCTTTCTTCGCGAAGAAGATCCGGTGATCGTGTATCCGTTCATCGAGGCGGAGAACGGCAGCACGTCGAAATTCTGCACGCCGGCGATGGCTTCCGGTTAAACCGGCCGCCGCGTCAGAACTGGGAACGTCCGTGTTCTCACCCATTCGCTCGCCGAAGCCGACGCGGATGACCAGTGACGAAGATCGGGATCGGGAGGGTGGAAATGGAATTCCGGATCCTGGGGCCGCTGTCCGTCTGCCGCGCGGACGGCCGCCTGGCTGTGCTCGGTGGGCGCAAGCCGCGGACGTTGCTGGCGGCCTTCCTGCTCGCTCGCGGTTAGACGGTGTCCGATGAACGGCTGATTCCCCACCCCTGACGCCGGCTTCACACAGGTGATGGCCGCGGGCCCGGAACTGAGCACCCGCCCGCTCCGCACGACATCCCCACGCGCAGGGTCAGGGAGTCGGAGAACACGCCGCTACGCAGCATCGAGAGGATCGCGGTCGACTATGGAGAAGGAGGGAACGCCGGCCCCCTGAACGAATGCGTCACCACACGACAGGCAGACGCGTAACGAGTTCGTCGCCGAACAGATCCGAACGCTCGAAGGTAAGCTCTTCGATTGGCTCGGCGAGCCGGATTCCGGGGAATCTTTTGAAGAGCATGTCGAGAGCGACTTGTAGTTCTACGCGCGCGAGCCCTGCGCCGAGGCAATAGTGAATGCCGTGACCGAACGCCAGATGCGCGTTCTGCTTGCGGTCGACTTTGAAGGAGGCCGGGTCGGTGAAGAGGCGACTGTCCCGGTTCACGGCGCTCAACGCCACGATGACCTTGTCGCCGGCTCGGACGCGCGTGCCGCACAACGCCACCTCTTCGGTCGCCACGCGGGCGACGTCACCACCGGCCAGCTGGAACCGCAGTATCTCCTCCACCATACCCTGGGTGACCTCGGCATGGCCCAGCCCTTCCTCTCCGGCCAGCAGAATCACGCCCCAGCTGATCACTGTCGAAGTGAGCAGGTATCCGGGTGGGATCAGGATGGCGACGAACGCGAGCAGTTCTTCTTCAGTCAGTGATTCTGAGTGCTCATCACGCGCCCTGATCAGGCTGGAGAGCACATCAACTCCGCCGGTTCGTCGCTTCTCCGCGATCAATTCGGTCAGCCAGGGGCGCAGCCGTCGCCAACCCGACGTCCGTTCTGCCGTATCGGCGAAAGGAATGGAGATGAGTGCGTCGGACCACGCCTTCAACTCCGGAAAGCGGGTGGGCGGCACGCCCAGCACTTCGCCGAGGATGGCGATCGAGAATGGCAGCGCGAACCGTTCCACCAGGTCCGCCGGTGGACCACCCTCGGCGATTACGTCGAGAAGAGAGCTGGCGATCTCGGTCATCCTCGGCTCCAGCTCCAGCACTCGCTGACGGCTGAATCGAGCGCTCACCAGCTTGCGAAGAAAGTTGTGGTCGGGTGGATCCAGAAAGCGGTGCACCAAGTCACCCGAGGTGGCGAAGTCTGTCCCGAGCCCCGGAACCCCCATACGAAATTGAGGATCGGTCAGAACGAACTGAGCGGCGTCGTGCCCGGTGACCAACCACGCGTGACCGCCCGAAGCTAGCCGAACCGGGCGAACCGGGTCGCCGCCGGGTGCTCGCGCCAACGCAGGCGCGACTTCGAGAGCGTTGAGACGGGAAAAAGGCCAGAACGGCGTCGTCTCGGCATCCCCTTCTACCATGGGCCGGATCAGCTCGCTACATCGAGCGCTGAGATGAGCCGGTCGATCGAACCCGGGTTGCGCAGGTTGAGCCGGCCCCCTCGCGGGAGCCCGAACCACTTCGCCGGAACCAGGTCGATACCTTTGTCGGCTAGGACGATGAGCGGATCCGGCACGTGTTCACCGCCGTACAGGTATGCCGCGAAACACTGACTTCCCGGCACTAGCTGGTAGTTGCTGGTTGCAGCTGCGGTGGTGAGCCGTTCGAGGTTTCCGGCGACTTCACGTTGCGTTTGCTGCTGGTACTCGGTGTCGCAGAGGGCTTCGCGTGCCGCCACGATGGCCAGGCTGGTCAACTCGATCACGTCAATGGTGTTTTCGAAGGCCCAGGAGTATTGCGCGGGGCAGATCAAGTAGCCGATTCGCAGCCCGGAGAGGCCGTAGAACTTCGAGAAACTACCCAAGACCAAGACGTTGTCGTGATGGTTGACCAACGAAGACACCGACAGGGTCGGGTAGATGGCATCGGCTTCGTCGATCACGAACATAGTGCGCGGACACTCCTGAAGGAGTGCATCGATGTCTTCTCGACTCCACAGTTTCCCTGTTACTGCACTGGGGTTGGATACCACCGTGAAGTCGACACCATTGTCGTTGACGAACTTTGCCACCTCGTCGATCGTGAAGTGGAAGGGAAAGTCATGATGCTCCAGCCAGGTGACCTGCCGCCGACTTCTTTCGGCGAAGAACCGGAAACCTGGCCAGTCGGGAGACAGCAAGCCGATGCGGTCGGACTGATTGCCGAAGACTTCAAAGGAATAGCGGATCGCCCCCATTGCGCCGGAAGTCAGGAACACCTGATCTGCGGGGACACCGTGTTGTCGGCCAAGGGTACTGCGCAGGACGGAGTCCTGCGGGTCCCAGTGGTCGGTGAGCATCGGCGAGGTCGGCCGCTGAATCGCTTCGAGGGCCCGCGGAGAAGGTCGATCGTTTTCGCAACCCGCCAAGTTGCAGCGATCGGACGCCTCCCACTCCATTGCGCGAAAACGCGTAGGAACGATGATCTTTGGGACAGCGAAAACGTCGGGTAGTCTGCGCTCGGAGGCGGCTGGTCCTTGATCAGCTATGGTCGCCATAAACCTGTTCCTGACTGCGATGAACCATCGATGCGCTCAACAGGGTGTCGATCGTTGTCGGCTGACGGGATGAGTGTACGACGATCATGCGTCACAGAGAAGGGGGATTCTGTCCAGCAGAAGTTGACAGATGGACCAACCTAGGGTCATCCAGGCGAGTTGGGTAGGCGAAGTGTCGTTACTTCCGATCGGTTATCACCGAGCGTACTAGTGCACCCAAGGGAACTTCGGTGGGCCGGACCGCGGCTGATGAGGTCGATGATCTGGTCGCTCGGTAGACTATCCGTGTCCGCTCAGTAACGGAAGGGAGCCTGGTCTGGGCAAATGCTTCCAAGGAATCTCATGTCTCGTCGCATCGACCGGCCGGATGTGGTGGCGTTCGTGATCCCGTACTTCGACGACGCTTCGTCTGGCGCCGTGGCTGCTTGCGCCGTACGCGCGCCAGCGTCGAGCGGCAGACGGATCTGAACCAACGGATGCTGTGGCGCAAAGCGACATCGACTACCGCCTGCAACGAAGTCACACGTCGTCCCTCGGCGTCCCGATCCGGTGGACCGGCGCGGACTCTCCGGTCCACCGCCCCCTGCTACGCGGTCCCCAAGCCATGGCGATGCTGGCCCGGGCCTTCGAGGCAGGTGTGCCATTCGCCTGGGTCACCGCCGATGAGGCCTGTGTACAGGTCAAGTACCTGCGGCTGTGGCTGAAAACCCACGAGGTCGCGCACGTGCTGCCACCAGAGTCAACGACACCCTGGCCACCACCGGCGGTCGCGAAGCCCGCGCCGACGAGCTGATCGCAGACTTGCCCGCCCGGTCGTGGCGGCGGTTGTCGGTCGGGGCCGGGGCGCACGGGCGACGCGAGTATGACTGGGCGCGGGTGCCGATCCGGATCGGCTGGCAGCTTGGGCGCGGGCACTGGCTGCTCGCCCGCCGCTCACTCTCGGATCCGGCCGGGATCGTCTACTACGTTTGCTACGGACCCCGCCGGGCGACGCCGCTGGACCTGGCCTGGGTCGCCGGCACCCGCTGGCGGATCGAGAAGTGTTCCAGCAGGCCAAGCAGGCGGGCCGAAGACCGAACGCGTCGTCCAGGCCACGGTCATTGCGGTTCTGGCAAAGCACGTTGCGAATCAGTCCAGGCCGGACGACTGTGACTTCTGGAAGTGCACCGGGCAATCGGAAGGAACAGTCATGAGCCGACGAGCCAGCCCCGCGGCTGCCGACCGCATCGACGTGCGGGGTTCGGCGACCCTTTTCACCCTGTCGGATACCGCCGGCATTGGAGCGGTCACCGGAACCTTGGAAGGTGCCGCATACGGCGAACCGACGAGTGAACCCACCGAACTCGGCGACGGACGTCTCAGCTACAGCATGTTCCACCATTTCTTCGGCAACGACGGTTCCCGGCTGTTCACCCGCGACCGAGCCGTCATGCGGCCCGCGACCGACGCCGGTGACAAGACCGGCCTGGACGTGGACTACACCATCGTCGAGGGAACGGGACGGTTCGCCGGCTTCAGCGGCACGTTCCACGGGAGTGGCTGGCTGGAGCCCGCGGCAGCAGGCGACGTGACCGGCAAGCATACGACGGGTGTCATCCGGTTCCGGGGAGCGATCCACCGCGGGTGACCGGGAGAGGAGTTCAGCACGCTTCAATTCCGGCCCGGACCACCAGCGTCCGCGCTGCCAGATCACCGATTCGCTGGCGGCGCTTGATCACGACGATGCTCACGACCGCCACCAGCCCCAGCAGCAACCTGTCGACCGGCGTACGCGACCGCGCTGAACGTGGTCGCGGGTGCCCAGGGGACCACCTGCGGCGGGACCAGGCCCCACCGCAGCGACGTCACCAGCGACGTCGTCGTCAGCACCGGCACTGACCTCACCGACACGCAAATCGACCAGGTCACCGCGGCAACCGATGCCGGCGCGCTCGCGTTCTCCGTGAGCATGTCGCTGCTGTACGTTCTTTTCGCCGCCAAGGTTCGGGCTGGCCGCAACAATTTCGGCCCGAGCACGACTCTTGGATACTTGAGCGCGCTGTGCGCGGTGGTCGGCATGGTTCGTCCTTCACCAAGCCGTCCAACGACTACGTCGCGGCGATCAAGGCCTCGCGCTGATCGAGCGAAAGGATGACCGCATGGGTCCACAGCGTGTGCATGCGGCGCTTCTCGCACTCTTGCTGGTGGTGATGGCGGCGACAAGCGATGCAGCGCAGAGAAATCCAACAAACAGCATTCAGACGAGTCCTGATGTCTCTGGGTTGCCGATGATCTGCCGAAGCCGTACCGGATCGGCTTCCACCAGCATGCCTTCGCGAATCCGCACGTCGACGCGGGAGCCGTGGGCCGCCGCGACGTGCCGCAGCAGTTCCGTCGCGTCGATCTCGACCCGTTCCAGGCGCAGCATGCCGGCATCGGCCAGTGCCAGGTCACGCAGGTCGTCGACGAGGTGTTCCAGGAACGAGGTTTCCTGCACCAGCGACGCCACCAGCTCGTCGTCCAGGTCGGCGAGGCCGTCCTGGGTGGCGATCAGCCAGCCCCGGATGGTGCCCAGGGGGCCGCGGTTCATGCGAGATGCCGCTGATCAACTCCCTAGCGGCCGACAGCGAACTTCCTTGCCGAAGTCGCAAAAAGCCGGCGGCCCGACCCACCGATCCCGTGATCCCCGACCCGGCGTGCTTCCGCGCGAGCGAGGCGCCCCGAAGTCACCCCTGGATTGTTCAGGACGGCCACGTCGGCCGCCTGGAGTTCGACTGCGCCGTCGCTATCGGCGCACAGCCGCGCCAGCGGCTCATCACCCTGCACGCCATCCCCGGCACCGGCACCCGCGAGCGACTGCGGCTTCTCGCTGAGTCCCTGCCCGGTGGTCAGAACGACGGCTGATGCTCCGACCGGAGGACGCACACTGTCGGGTCCGGCGTCGCGATCGCGAACATGCGATCGGCGTATTCCCTACCCACCGGGTCCTCGCGGGCGGCGTGGAGTTCGGCGACGCTGGTCCATCGCGAGCAGTTGAAGACGCGGGTACCGTCCAGGCTGGCGAAGGCCGCCGACCCGAGGAATCCCCGCTGTGGCCGCATGATCTGCGCCCTGCCAGGTCACCCGGGGGCCGGGATGTCGCGATCATCGCCTACCCGCCCGGCGAGGAGTTCCAGTGGGAATGGGTGGAGCCACCGGCCCCGCCGCCCGGCTGGGGCCTCGGGAAGCACGCTCACCTGCCGGTCGAGGCCTTGTTGCACTCGAGCAGACGGCGCGGAGTCCTGGCCGAAGCCGAGGATTTCCCGCACCTGAAAGAAGCCCTCGAGACCGAAGCCTCACACACAAGGTGTCAACCAAACCCTGGGCAGACCCGACTATCGCCTGGGGCTTTGACCGGCGATCGGCTTATGGTTCGATTCCCGCTCGTCGGCTGCCGGGGTGGTGAGCTGGGCCAGGAGGGTGAGCGCCGCGCGCGAGGCGGAGTCCGGTTCGGTGGTGACGATGACGATCCGCTGCCCGCGTCCGTCCGGGAGGGGCATCGCCTGCTGGAGAACGTCCACCGGGCCGACCAGGGGATGGTGCATCCGGTGCGTCGCGATGTCCCAGTCCCGGACGCGGTGCTCTGACCACAGGGTGGTGAACTCCTTGCTGTGCATGACCAGCTCGCCGATCAGCTCGGCCAGTGCCGGGTCGTCCGGGTACTGGCCGACGGCGAAGCGCAGCTTCCCGACCACGTCGCGGGCTTTCTTCGGCCAGTCGTCGTAGAGGTCGCGGACGTGGGCGTCGAGGAACACCATGCGCGCGGTGTTCGGGCGCCTCCCCGGCTGGTCGGGACTGCGCGGGTCGAGGTGGCCGGCGAACATCGCGTGTCCGATGGGGTTCCAGGCGAGCACGTCGCTGTAGCGGCCGAGGACGACGGCCGGGGTGTCGCCGAGGGAGTCGAGTAGTTGCCGTGTGGCCGCGTTCACCCGTTCCGGTGCCGGCCGGCGAGTCCGGCCCTTGCCGCTCTGCCGTGCGGTGCCGGCGAGGTCGTGCAGGTGGCGCCGTTCGGTTTCGTCCAGCCGCAGCGCACGGGCAAGCGCGTCAAGAACCTCGGGTGACGCGTTGAGCGACTGGCCCTGCTCGAGGCGGGTGTAGTACGACTCGCTCACTCCCGCCAGCTGGGCGAGTTCGTCGCGACGCAGGCCCGGCACCCGCCGCCGCTCGTCGTACATCGGCAGTCCGACGTCCGCGGGCTGCAGCTGCGCCCGGCGTGTCTGCAGGAACCGTCCGAGCTCCGACTTGGTGGTCATGGAGTCGAGTATGGATCGGTGCCGCGGTGTTTGCCTGCCCCTGCGGGTGTAGGGCAGGCCGCGGTCGCCGAGCCGCCTTCGGTCCATCCGGCCCGTCACTGCTCGAAGCCCCAGCGCCGCACGGCGAAGCCCGGCCCGGCCTCGGTGACCTCCACCGCGAGGCCGCCGCCCAGGTGCGCGGGGAACACCAGCGCGTGCTGCCCTGCTGCCCGGGACAGGATGCGCCGCCGGGTCGCGCTCGCGGCCGAGGGGTCCTCGCAGAAGCAGCTGCTCAGGTCCGGCGCCACGATCTGAATCGGGTTGTGCAGCAGGTCACCGACGAACAGGGCGTGGTCCCGGCCGGAGGTGAGGGACAGGATCGCGGAGCCGGGGGTGTGGCCGGGCGCGGCATCGAGGCGTAGCGCGTGGCCCAGTTCGAGCACGTCCTCCCACAGCCGGAGCTGCCCGGCCCTCTCGACCGGCCGGATGCTGTCGTCGAAGACGCCCTCGTTGGCCGCGGCGAGACGCGGCCGGTGACCGCCTTCCGGGTGCCAGTACTCGAAGTCCGCCCGGGCCAGCAGGTAGGTGGCGTTCGGGAACGTCGGCACCCAGTCGCCGCCGACGAGGCGGGTGTTCCAGCCGACGTGATCGGCGTGCAGGTGCGTGAGGACGATGGTGGTCACGTCTTCCGGTTCGGTGCCGGCGGCCCGCAGCCGGGTGAGGAAATCGGTGTCGAGCCGGTCGAACGCGGGTGTCCCCGGCCGCGGCTTGTGGTTGCCGACGCCGGTGTCGATGAGGATCGTCTCGTCGGCGGTGCGTAAGACCCAGGTCTGCACGCAGGTCTGGAGCAGGTCGGTGGCCGGGTTCCAGAAGGCCGGCGCCAGCCAGTCCTCGTGCGCTCGCCAGGTGGCGCGGTCGAGTCCCGGGAACATCGCCTCCGGCGGCCGGGTCGCGCCGGTGTACTCCAGGACCCGGGTCACGTCGACAGATCCCAGCGTCAAAGTCTGATTCATGCGGTTACCCTTCGTGAAGTTCCGGCCGCGCTCGGGCTCACACCGTCGCGGTCAGGGTCACGTCGATGTTGCCTCGGGTGGCGTTGGAGTACGGGCACACCTGGTGGGTGGCCGCGACGAGCTTGTCGGCCGTGGCCTGGTCCAGCCCGGGCAGGTGCACCGCCAGCCCGACCGCGAGTGTGAAGCCGCCGGTGTCCAGGGCCAGCAGGCTCACCGTGGACGTCACGGTCGACTCGGCGACGGTGACCTTCTTCTCGCGGGCGATCACCTGCAGCCCATTGTGGAAGCATGCGGCGTACCCGGCCGCGAACAGCTGCTCGGGGTTGGTCCTGTCGCCGCCGGGACCGCCCAGTTCCTTGGGGATCGCGAGCACCTCGTCGAGCACGCCGTCGGCGGTGCGGACCTCGCCGTTGCGGCCGTCGCCGGTCGAGATCGCCTCGGTGGTGTAGAGCGCGGACATGTTCTTCTCCTTCGGTGTTTACTGTGGACGGATTTTCGGGTTGTCGATCAGCACAAGTCGCGCAAGGGTGCGGTCAGCAGGTTGGGGTCGGTCTGGGTGACGTACGCCGCGTCGAGGACGTACACCTTTCCGCGGCGCACCTCGATCGCGGTCGGGTTCTGCAGGCCGTCGGAGCCACTGAGGACGGTGGTGTGCGTGCCGTCGCGGCGAATCCGGACGATCTGGTTGGGGTGGTTGAGCGCGGCCAGGATCTCGTCACCCGAGCCGGTGAACGCGAAGTCGTCGATCGTGGTCAGCCCGGTGGCTCGGATCTCGGCCCGGCCCGCCCGGTGACCCGGCCCGAACGGGATCCGCACGAGAGTGCCTGCGTCGCTGTTGGAGACCCAGAGGGCGTTGTTGTGGATCTTCACACCGTTGGCGCCGGCAATGGCGGAAAAGCGGAGTGCCGGCCCGCTCGTCCAGGCGGTCGCCGGCCCGCCGGCGGTGGGCACCGTCCAGACGGTGCCGAGCACGGCGTCGGCGATGTAGAGCACGTGCTGGTCCTGGTCCAGGGCCATCCCATTGGGCAGGCCGTTCGCGGGCAGCGCGGCGATGCGCTCCGGGGTTCCGCCCGGACGTAGCTGCCACACACCCGTCAGATCGGCGGAGCCGGTGGCGTAGAGGAAGTACAGGGTTCCGTCGGTGTCGCGGACGATGCCCATGGTGGCCGGGAAGTGCAGGGCCGGGGTGTTGACGCCACCATCGGCGGGCTGCGGCATGGTCGCCAGGATCCGGGTCGTGCCGTCGGTGCCGATCCGGGCGATCTGGCGGGACAGCGAGAACGTCACGTCGAGGCCACCGTCGGGTTCCAGGGCCGCGTTCTCCGGAGTCTGGCCCGAGGCGAAATCGAAATGAGCTTCGATACGGGCCGGAGAGTGTGGTGCCGCCTCGGCGGGAACGGACGTGAAAGTGGCAGCCGCTGTGATGGCCAGTGCGGCCGCACCGGACAGTTTCCCGTTCATGGTTTCCCTTTCGGATTTCGGGCGCGCGAACATACGCGCGCAATGATTCCCGGCTGAACGTCAACCGCGTTGCGGAGTCCGGTGCGGAAAGAACTGTCCGAGCTCCGGTTCGCCGGTCATGGAGTCGAGTATGGATCGGCGCCGCGGTGGCTGCCTGACCCTGCGAGTGTAGGGCAGCCCGGAGAGCCGGCCGGGCCGAAGGTGATCCCGCCAGGGTCAGGCTATCCGCAGCCGGGTGCCGCACTATCGGCTCAGCGCGCCGCACGATCCGCGCCGGCCCGAACCCAGGAATCGCTACGCATCCTGGTGCGCGAATTCAGCGGCCGTAACGACATCAACAGCTTCGTACCGAGTGAGGGGTCACCGATGAATCTGCGTTTCTCCGGCATGAGGGGCGTCTTCGCCGCCGCAGTGCTCGCCACCCCGTTGCTGCTGGGATCCGTTGCCTACGCCGGGCCCGCCGAACAGCTCACCGGGAACCACCAGACCACGCGGTCTCCGCTCGCGACGATCGCCGTCAAAGCGCCCGAGGTCTTCCCGCACTCCGCCGACTACGACCCCTGCACCGGCAGTTTCCTGGTGGGGTCGCTCAAGAAGGGCACGGTCACCGTCGTCGGCCGTGACGGAACCGCGCGCACCCTCGTGAACGACCCGACGCTGGTGTCCGTCCAGGGCGTCCGCATCGACCGCGAGCGCAACCGGGTGCTGGTCACCAACGTCGACCTCGGCACCGCCGACACCACCAACGCGGCCGGACCGCTGAAGGTGGCCGGGGTCGGCAGCTACGACCTGCGCACCGGCCGGCGGCAGTGGTACACCGACCTGGCCGCCGTCGCCCCCACGAGCACCTCGCACCTGGCGGCCGACGTGGTGGTCGACGCCGACGGCACTGCCTACGTCGTCGACACCCAGAGCCCCACCCTGTTCCGCGTCTCCCGCACCGGCCAGGCGTCAGTCCTGCTGACCAGCCCGCTCCTGGCGGGCACCCCCGGCCTCGGCGTCCCGGGCGTCCTGCCCGACATCGCCGCCAGCTCCGTCGCGCTGGTGCCCGGGAACCTGCTCATCGTCGCCAAGGGTGACGGAACCCTGGTCCGGGTGCCGATCCACCACCCCAGCCAGGCTTCCGTCGTCAAGCTCGACACCGGCCTGGTCCCGCTCGCGGCGTCCCTGCGGGTCCTGCCGGACGGCTCGATCGCCGCGGTCAGCAGCGGCCTGCTCACCCAGAAGCCGGCGATAGTGCAACGCGTTCGTCCCGACAGCTCCTGGCGCAGCGCGAAGGTCACCGTGACCGACACCGTGCCCGACCCGATCACCAGCGGCATCACCGCCGGGCCGCACGGTTCCACCTACACCGTCATCGGCGGCCTCGCGGACCTGCTCCAGCACAACCCCAACACCGGCTTCACCCTGCGCCAGGTCCACGTCAGCTGACTCGCGCCCGCACGCCGGCCGGGCGGAACCCACCCGCCCGGCCGGCGGCATCCCGCATCGGATCCACCATGGAGGCTCTGTGACCACGCGCATCTCCCTGACCACACGAGTCACCGGCGGGCTGGTGCGGGGAGCCGCCACCCCGACCGGTGTCGTCTTCCACTCGATTCCCTACGCGGCACCACCCGCCGGCCCCCGGCGATTCGCGCCACCCGCGGCCGCCGCGCCCTGGACGCGGGTTCGTGACGCCTCCGCTGCCGGGCCGAGCGCCCCCGCGCCGCGACGGTCCTTCGGCACCCTGGACCTCACCCCGATCCTCGGCACGGGCCGGCACACCGGCGACGACTACCTCACCGCGACGGTCAGCACGCCCGATCCTCATGCCGGTGGCCTGCCGGTGCTGGTGTTCGTCCACGGCGGCGGCCTGACCGCGGGGACCGGGGCCGCCGAGGTGTACGACGGAAGGTCCTTCACCCGAGACGGCGTCGTGCTGGTCACGCTGAACTACCGGCTCGGCGTGAGCGGCTGGCTCGACGTCCCCGACGCCCCCGCCAACCGGGGGCTCCTCGATGTGCTCGCCGGCCTGCGCTGGGTGGCCGAGAACATCGCATCCTTCGGCGGTGACGCGGCCCGCGTGACGGTCGCGGGCCAGTCCGCCGGCGCGATGATCGTCGCCGCACTTCTGGCTTGCCCCGAGGCCGAAGGGCTGTTCCAGCGGGCGATCAGCCAAAGCGGCAGCGGGGACTGCGCGTTCGAGCGGGGCCAAGCGGCGGTGGCCACGCGAGGAATCTCGTCGCTGCTGGGCCGGGACGCCACCGCGGCGTCCTTGAGCGACCTCACCGACGACCAGCTCATCGAACTGGCCACCGCGCTACCGCCCCTCGACCACGCCGCACACGGCTTCCTCGACACCGCGGTGGGGGCCAGCCCGTTCAAACCGGTGATCGACGGCGTGCTGCTGACCGGTCAACCGGCCGACACCCTTCGCCCCGGGCTCGGCACCGATCTGCTGATCGGCAGTACCGCCGACGAGGCCAACCTCTACACCGTCCCGAACGGCCTGAGCGAGACCGCCAGTGAAGCTGATCTGCTGGCCGCAGCGCGACGCCGCTTTCCCGACCCGGAAACCCGCCTGGACGGCTACCGCGAGCTGTTCCCGGACAAGTCGCCAGGTCAGCTGCTGTCCAGGGTCATCACCGACGCGTTCACCGGCGGCAGCCGCCGGCTGGCCGCAGCACATATCGCTCGTTCACAAGGCCACACGTTCTCCTACGAGTTCCGGTGGGCCTCCAGCGCCTATGAGGGCCGGCTGGGAGCGTGTCACGGCATCGAGCTGCCCTTCGTGTTCGACCGGCTCGATGTGCGTTCCCTGCGTGGACCGCGCAGTCTGCTCGGCGCCGGAGAACCGGACTTCGCACTGGCAGGCGAGACTCATGAGGCCTGGGTCAGGTTCGTCAAGACCGGTCATCCCGGCTGGGCACCGAACATCTGGCGCCTCGTCGGGGAACTGGACAAACCTCGCCGGTGACAACGTCCGGTCATGGGTCTGATGGGGTAGTTCTGCGTGGCGTTGTGCGAATCGCGGCTGGGATCTTCGGCCCGGAGCGGGTCGTTCGCGGACCTGTAACAACTGGTCATTGATGAGAACCGCTTATGGCCCGGATACGCCGACTGGCGAGGGCTGTTGCGTTCGGGACGTCGCCTGGTCGTACCGAGGAGCGTAGGTCGAGTTGCTGCACCCGGTCCAGCCCGGTGACGTTGACCTCGAACTGGTGGCGGATGTTCCAGGCAGGAATGTCCACGGTGGACCCACCCTCGCCGATTTCCGGCTCCCGTGATCAGGACCTTCTTCAGCGAGGTCACGGCGTCGATCAGGTCGTGTGGGCGGTGGTTGGCACGTCGGGTCACTTCGGCGATGTTGGTGGCGCTGTTCGTCCGGTGGTAGCCGATTGATGTATTACGGAGCGTGGCGAAGACGGCGGGACCGTTGCCTGTTGGGGCCTGGTGCGCGTCTTCACGTAGCGTCACACCTCTGACGTAATGCAGACGGTTCTCGATTTCGCCATTCAGACCGCGCCCAGGTGCCGAGGTCGGCGGGTTGGGCCTGGTCGGCGGGTAAAGACATGGTCAGGTACGCCTGTTCGCGGCTGGTCTTGCCCTTGATCGTGCGGGTCCGGGTGATCCGGACGGCTTGCTGCGCGTGGGAAAACGCCATCCCGCCGCGAGTGGCCACGGTGATGGCTTTGACTGTGCGGGTTTCCTTGTGGCCGTGGCCGGTCTCGCGGGTCTGGCAGCCGATCGGGATCTGCGCCCAGGGCAGGGCTTTAGCTGAGCGTGCAGGGTGGGCTGGTTACCCTTGACCGCGACCATCAGATGCCCGCCGTCGGCAGCGAGCAATTCGGCGTGCCCGGTCTGGGCGCGTAACGCGTCCGCGACGACCAGGACGTCTTTCAAGGATCCCCACTGGGCGGCGACCAAGCGCATCAGCGGTGTGAACGCCGCAATTTCGTTGGACTTCACCGCGATCTGCACCTGGGCGAGCACGATCCCGGTGCTGGTGTCGTACGCCGAGAGCAGATGGACCTGCCGCCCGTCGCCGAGCCGGGCGCCACGCTCGACCTTGCCATCGACGGCGATCACGACCCGCCACCGCCGCCCGACCACGGTGACCGGTGTTGCCCGGGCCGGCAGCCACCGGGCCAGTACCCGGGAGAGGACATCGGCGTCGACCATGATCACCAACGGGCCGCACCCGTCCTACATGGACCCCAACACCGACAGGCCCGACCCGACCTCCCAGCTCAAGCCCCCTGAAACCCCACCACGCAATAGCCCTGGCATGCTGGACCCCAGTGACGGTTCATTTTCGACTCGGTCCCGACACCGAAATCAGCTCCGTCGTTCAAGCCGGAAGACCGCGAAGTTGAGGATGTCGTCCTCGGTGGGATTGCCGAGCCCGCTCATGAACACGCGAAACTAGCCGAGGAACTCGGTCCTTTCCTCGCCTTCCAGTGCGCGGGCCCTCACGGCGACGAGGTCGATCCCGACCTCGAGATAGATGTCGGGGTTAACACGCAGGTTCATCGCCCAAGCCGGACCTCCCGATGGAGTCGGAACCCCAACAACAATCCATGAGTCCTCGTATGGCATGGCTCCGAGCGGCGTCACTCGCGTATGGCCGGTCCTCGCGCCGATGTGGTGCAGCAGAACGACTCGGCTCGCGAATCCGTGCGACTCCACTCGGCCGCTGCTGCGTCGAAACTCAGCGATGATGCCAAGATCGAAATCGTTCGGACGAGATATCGGCTCAGACATGAGCATCACTCTCAGTAACACCCGCCGCCTCTACACCCAGCACGTGAACGACTACCTGAAGCCCTACCTGGGGAGCGTCCCGGTGCGGTCGTTGTCGGTGGCGCTAGTACTGGCGATGTTCGTCGCGTTGGCCCGGGCGAACGCCACACGGGAGCGGCCGCTGTCGCCGGCTACGTTCGTGCGGATCCGCGGGACGCTGCACGCGGCGCTGAACGGCGCGATCCGGGTTGGCTTGATCGAGCGGAACCCCGCGCACCTGGTGGAGCTGCCGCCGGGGCGGCGGCCACGCGCGGTGGTGTGGACCGACGCTCGGGTAGCGCACTGGCAGGCGACAGGTGAGCGTCCGCCGGTGGCGGTATGGACGGCCCGTCAGACGGCCGAGTTCCTGGAGCATGCGCGTGGTCATCGATGTACGTGCTGTATCTGGCGGTTGCGTTGCTCGGGTTGCGGCGCGGCGAGGCGAGCGGGCTGCGCTGGTGCGATCTGGATCTCGACGCTGCGGTGGTGCAGGTGTCGCATCAGGTTCAGGACCGTGGTGGCCGTACGGTGGTGTGTCCGCCGAAGACCGAGGCGAGCGTCCGCACCTTGGCGCTGGATCATGGCTTGGTGGCGGCGCTGCGGGCACTGCGATCCCAGCAGCGGGCGCAGGGTGGTGAGCCGGTTGAGTTCCTGTTCACCGACCGGAATGGCGGTCCGTTGCCCGGGGATGTGACGCACACCTTCACCCGGCTGGCGGCGCAAGCGGGGCTGCCGCCGATCCGGTTGCACGACCTGCGGCACGGCGCGGCGAGCCTGTCCCTGGCGGCGGGGAACGACTTGAAGGTGGTGCAGGCGATGCTCGGGCATTCCAGCATCGTGCTCACCGCCGACACCTACACCAGCGTGCTTCCGTGCCTGGCTCATCGCGCCGCCGAGGCAACGGCGGCGCTGGTACTGGCGGCGGCGCGCGATGCTGCGGCCTCATTGCGAAGCCGAGGGAGCAGGAAGCGGCGCAAGGGAGGCAAAGGACGCGGCGGGGGGAACAAGAAGGCCAAGAACAACGGCCGACAAGCGCGGCCTCATTCGGCCCCACGCCGGTCCCACCCATGATCAAAGCCCACCTGCAAGATCCTCGTGATCAAGGATGCCCGCAGGTGGGCTTCGATTCAGTGGTGTGCGCCATCAGGGACTCGAACCCCGAACCCGCTGGTTAAGAGCACGCGTTTTAGGGTATCGGGTGGTGCCGAGTGATGTCGGACAAGACCTTTTCGGCTGGTCACCGGCCATCACTTGTATCGGACTATACCGCGTTCTGTCGACGTGTACGAGACCTCTCGGGCACTTCTCGGGCACGCGCGTGCCGGATTCTGTCGAGGTATCCGAGCAGGCCAATGGCCGTAGGCTCGAACTCGGGGGGCGGCTGCCGGGGAGGTCGGTCGCTGTGTTGAGGCCGGGGAAGAGTCGCGATCCGGTGCTCTCGGCCGTCACGCTGATCGTAGGGATCATTGTCGCTCTGACCTTCTTGTTCGGTTTCGGGAACGTGCTCACGTTGGCACTTCGGCTGGGAGTGCCGGTCTGGGTGGCGCCGCTGGTGGCGCCTGCGGTCGATCTGTCGGTGATCGGGCTGTTGGTCGCCATTCGGTCCCTGTCGTTGCGGGGCGCTCCTGCTGAGGTGATTCGGCCGGCTCGGCGACTGCTGTTGGCGTCGAGCGTGGTGACGTTGGCGTTGAACGTCGCGGAGCCGTTGATCGTTGGCGAGGTGGGGAAGGCGTTGTTCGATGCGGTGGGTCCGCTGTTGCTGATCGGCTGGTCGGAAGTCGGACCGACTCTGCTGCAGGCGCTGGCCGCCGTACCAGCCATCGAGCGTTCAGGTGTCGTCGCCCACACTGCCGATTCGGTCAGCACCTTGGCGGAGCAGCCGGAAGGCGTGAACGTCGACGCAGAGTTGCTGAAGCAGGCACGACATGAGGATCGGCGGCATCGCGAGCTGTATCAGCGTCCGGTCTCCGCCGAGAGTCTCCGGAAGGCGCTGGGAGTAGGCGCTGAGCGGTCTCGCGCCTTGGTTAAGCTGGTACGTGCAGAGCGCGGTATCTCGGCGTAGCGCCAGCTGTTACCCAGGTGCGTATTCGCACGCTTACTGATGACGCGTTCCGGCAGCGTCGAAGAACGTGGTGTCGCCGTGATCGGCGAAACTTATTTGCCGTCTCCTGGAAGCCGGGCCGTATCAGCGACCGACCAGACGTGCTCAGCGGCTAGGTGGTTTTGCGGATGAGAGCGGTGTAGCCGGCGAGCGCTAAGGTGGCCAGGCCCCAGACCGCAGCCTGCGCAACCCAGATCGCAATGGTGAATACTCCGCCCCAGACGGTGTCGGGATTCAAGTCGCATCGTGCACGCACCCCTGTCGGGGAGAAGGGCAGGCCACGATCTAACCCGACGCCGATCAATTCGACCGTTGTGCAGCTCTTTCCAGCGGGTTCGCTGAAGGTGGTGACGCGTTCGGCGGTGTGGTGGTCGCGATCGGTGATTTGCCCTGCCCAGAATCCGAGCCCACCGCAGGCGGCAACTGTGAGCAGGAGTGCGACTGCCATACGGCGGGCGCGGTACCCATAGCCGGCCAGCTTGCCCCAGAGCCAGTGGAACCGGCGGGCGCCCCAGCCTCCGATCGCGTTTGGCGCCCGGTCGTAGAGATCGCGCTGTTGAGCAATCAGGATTCGGCGAGCGTTTCCATCGTGTCCAGCGGTCCGTTCGACCGCAGCGAGTTGCTGATACGGGCTAGTACTGCAACGGCAGTCGGGTGGTGTGTGGTAGATCATCCTGGTGGTGGTCGATGTGGTGATGGATCAGCTGGATCGGGTGCATGAGCGGATCGCGGGCCGGTTTACCCGCTCGGAGCCGCGGGCTCGGGCGCGGGAGTACATGTCCGGGCTGGTCGCGGGTTTGGAGCGGAAGAACGGCTGGACGCTGGCCGAGCAGGCCGGCGAGGTGTCCCCGGACGGGATGCAGCGGTTGCTGCGGTGGGCGGATTGGGACATCGACGGTGTCCGCGATGACGTGCGGGACTATGTCGTCGAGCACCTCGGTGAGCCCGGTGGTGTGCTGATCGTGGACGACACTGGGTTTCTGAAGAAAGGCATCCGGTCGGCTGGGGTGCAGCGGCAGTACTCGGGAACGGCGGGCCGGATCGAGAACTGCCAGATCGGGACGTTTCTGGCGTATGCCTCCGATGGTGGGCATGCCCTGATCGATCGGGAGCTGTATCTGCCCGAGCCGTGGATCGCTGACCCGGATCGGTGCCGGCGGGCCGGGATTCCGGACGGGACCGAGTTCGAGACGAAACCGCGCCACGCCATGGCGATGCTGGCGCGGGCGTTCGACGCGAAGGTCCCGTTCGCGTGGGTCACCGCCGATGAGGCTTACGGTCAGGTCAAGTACCTGCGCGGGTGGCTGGAGGACCGCGATGCCGCGTATGTGCTGGCCACCAAGGTCAACGACACCTTGACCACCACCGATAGCGCTGAACGCCGGGCGGATGAGCTGATCGCGGACCTGCCCGCCCGGTCGTGGCGACGGCTATCTGTCGGGGCCGGCGCGCACGGGCCACGCGAGTACGACTGGGCGCGGATCCCGCTCGGGACCGGCTGGCGGGCCGGTCGCGGGCACTGGCTGCTCGCGCGGCGCTCGATCAGCGATCCGACCGAGATCGCCTACTACGTCTGCTACGGCCCTCGTCGCTCGAGCCTGCTGGATGTGGCCTGGATCGCAGGGACTCGCTGGCGGATCGAGGAATGTTTCCAGCAGGCCAAGAACGAAGCAGGGCTCGACCAGTACCAGGTCCGGTCCTGGCGGGCGTGGTATGCCCACATCACCCTGTCCATGCTCGCCCACGCCTGGCTGGCCGTGTCCCGATCCGTTGCCGTAAAAGGGGAATCGGTGTCGGCGAGCCGGGCATGATCGGATTTACGCTACCGGAGATCCGGCGCCTGCTCATCAGACTGGTCTTGCGTGTCACCGACGCCGCCGAGCATGTCTGGGCTTGGTCACGTTTCCGCCGGCGACGACAACACCAAGCCCGTCTCAGCCATTACAAACGCCGCGGCTATCCACTCACCTGACTGCCGTTGCAGTACTAGGTCGATATTCTCTGGTGTGGAGCCGAATGACGTGCAGCCACTGCTGCCAGCCCATGCGACTGAGCGCACTGAACGTGAGCCCGTCGACATCGACAACCTTTGCATCCGAGCAGGGGGAGTCCGGCGTCGGTGCGGAGCAAACGACAGTAAAGGGAAGATCAATCGCCTCTCCTGCGTGAGCCTCCTGAAGCTGCAGGGACGTGCCGGACGCGTTGCTGATCTCAGCTCCTTCGAGATCGAGCCTGCCGCCAATCCGGGCGCCGAGGAGACGAACCGTACCCAACTCGCCAGCGCCGCCGACCTTGATGTTTCTGAGATCGAGGTTCCCGTCGACCTGCAAGCGATCAGCACGCAGCGCTGGACCGGTGTCGTTAGCAAGCTCGGCTCCGTCGAGGTCGAGCATGCCGCCGATGCGGGCGCCGTGCAGATAGAGCACACCGAACCTGCCAGCCCCGCGCGCCCGTGTGGCCATCAGCAGCAGGTCCCCCTTGACGCTCAGCCGATCGGCGATCAAGGCTGAGCCAGTTTCGTTACTGATGTCCGAGTCGCTGAGTACGAGTTGACCGCCGACCTCAGCACCGGTCAGACGAACCTCACTGCCGACTCCGGAGCCGACGATCCGCACCCCCCGGAGGTAAATGTCCCCGTCGACCTTCAGACCATCGGCGAGTAGCGTAGGCCCGCCGTCATTAGTGATTTGAACGTCGTTGAGGTCAAGCACGCCGCCGATTCGAGCTCCCTGCAGGCTGATTGAGCCATTTCCGCCTCCGCCAACTCGCACACTGTCTAGACGTACGTCGCCGCCGACAATCAGTTGGCGTGCGAGCAGGCCTTCGATGTGACTGCGGTTCAGCCAGAGCCATGGTAGGTGGCAGTTCGTCGTGTCAATGTACTCAGGAAAGACACAGTTGATCAGCCTGAGTCCTGTGTCGGCAGAGATCGTGTCGAGATCCAGCATGCCGATGATTCGGGCCCCCATCAGCCGCACGCCACGGGGATCGACCGGGCCATGCAAGCCGAGCAGCAGCTCCCGCAGGAGCTCCGCCTGGACCTCACGAGCTGGATCATCATCGGCGGCGAGCTGGTCGACTGGAAGCTCGCTACACACCAGCATCGTCCCGCACCGGGCAGCCTCAATGACCTCGAGCTCGCGGCTGGTCAGGTCCGACAGGGTGGGTCGTGGTCGATAGTCGGTCACTGTGAAATTGTCTTCACCTCGCTGCGTTACCTTGCACCGGCCTCCGACCTGGCGCGGCCGGTCGTGCGTGGCCGTCAGCTTAGCCGTGTGCTGAGGCGAGACGCCGTCGGCGCGCAGCCGGTCGAAGAAGAGTTCGTGCTCTTTGTGGGACAGCCGACCTCTTCGCGGCCGGTGCAGCTGACCTGGATCCGGCTATGCCCGGTGAAAGGTGCAGGTATCTCGCGTGAGAACGTCGTGATTCACGATTGGGGCCCGTGACCTCAGCCGGATCGCCCGTTCGGCGCACGCTCGGTTCGGTCCAGATATGGCAGCGTGGCCGAACAGGCAGGAGAGCGATCCAGGGGGTGATCCGGTGGACGAAGAGTTCGTCCGGAGTAGTGACCTGCGGTCGGAGTTGCGCGGCGAGCTCGTTGTCATCCTGCTGAAGGTGGTCAAGCAAGTCGAGTTCGCCACGGAGATCGCCGAAGAGCGGCTGGATCAGCGCAAGCTGGTCCGCGAAGTGTCCACTGACCCGCGGCTGATGGATCATTTGGTACTGGAGTACGGGCCGGTGCTGGACGCGCAGCAGACTCTGTCTTCGTTGCACGACGAGCAACTTCGGTTCTGGACGCCGGACTGGCGTCCTGACCGACGCAATTTAGCCGCGATCTTCGTAGGGCTGGCCATTCCTTCCGTGGCGGTGTGGCTGCTGAGCACGTTCTCTTTTCTCAACGGAACCATCACAGCGTTGGTGCCGTTCGTGCTGCTGGGAGCAATGTTCGCGGCCCTGGGATTTCTCGTCCGGAGGGGACTTCCGGAAACTGTCTGGCAGCGGCTGAAGTGGGAACTCAGCCGGCTGCGCGCCCGGGCTGCCCACCGCGGTGATGAGCACGAATGGCGTCAGGCCGTCCGCGACGCCGTGGTCGTTCCGTATGTCCGGGAGTGGATTAACGGCGCGAAAAAGCCGACGTTCGACACCCTTCTGACATTGCGCGATGGGTCGGGTCTCCAGGCTCAGGGCGGGGAGGACCCGTTGGTCCAGACACAATCGATCGAAGCCTTCCGGCGCGAGCTATCGCGTCCCGATCCCGGCGCCATCGGGATCGCCGGACCGCGTGGCGTCGGCAAGTCGACCCTGATGGAGAGTGCTCTCGACAACGCCTTCACAGGGGCTGGACAGCCGCCGTTCCTTAACGTCGCGGCGAGCGCACCGGTGAGGTACGACGCCCGCGAATTCATGTTGCACCTCTACGCCATCACCTGCCGCGCGGTTCTCCGCACCGCGGGGCCTGACGAGCAGGTTCCCGCGGAAAGCGAAGACGAGCTCGTCTGGCGAAGGCTGCGGCGGCGGGCGGTCTTCATCAGCCGAGCGTGGTACGGGTTCCGCGTCATCTTGACCAGCGCGCTCTGGGCAATCGCTTCAACGGTCCCCCTGATCATCGGCCTCGACCTCGCCTCCGCGAGCCGGGAGGTGACCGCGGCGAGAGTCAGTGCGATGGTCGACGGCCTTCTCACCGATCCCGCAAACTACCTCGTCCCCTGGCACTGGAACCTCCTTTTGCAGATCTCAGCGATGATGATGCTCGCGTACGCAATGATCAAGCCTGCGTGGCTGGTCACCCGGTACTTAATCGAAGGGTTCGCGGCCCTGCTGTTCGGAGAATGGCGGCGCCGGGTGCGCCGGTACTACAGCCTGGAGCACAAGGCCTTGTGCGCCCTGGCTTGGCGTGATCTGCGTCAGGTGCGGTTCCTGCAGACCCGGACCGAAGGGTGGTCGGGAAAGCTGAGCAGCGGTGGTCTATTCGAACTGGGCTTGACCCGGACGATCGCCCGAGCTGAACGCCCGCTGACTCACCCCGAGATCGTTGACGACTACCGCCGGTTGCTCGAGCGCGTCGTCTCGGTGCTCGCTCCGGACGACATCCGCGGGGTCATCGTCGGGATCGACGAGCTCGACAAGTTCGCCGACGCCGCGCAGGCCAGGGAGTTCATCGACGAGATCAAGGGCATCTTCGGAGTGAAAGGATGCGTATTCCTCGTGTCCGTGTCCGAGGATGCGCTGACGTCGTTCCACCGTCGAGGCATTCCCGTTCGCGACGCCTTCGACAGTGCCTTTACCACCGTTGTCCGAATCGAGCCCTTCACTCTCGACGACGCCCGTGCGTGGCTCGCGAAGCGCGCCATCGGCATCCCGGAACCCTTCATCCACCTTTGCTACTGCTTCTCCGGTGGGCTTCCCCGCGAGCTACGACGCACAGCGGTGGCGATGTACGACCGGCATACCGACTCCGAGCTTGAGAGCGACCTCGACTCGATCGTTCCTTCCTTGGTCGCCACGGACCTCTCGGCCAAACTGAAGGCGTTTGCGAGTGCTGCCGTGCAGTTGGAGGGCGAAGCTGATCCGAGTTCGTTCCTGGTCACAGTGACCTCCGCGGTGCACGGCGAAGCCCCATGGATGATCAGCCAGTGTGTCGCCTTGCTTCCCGACGACGACGCAGGCATCCCGACGGCACTGTCCCGGCTGCACTGGGAGGCCGCGAGCTACCTCTATTTCAGCGCGACCATCGTCGAGTTCTTCACCAACAGCCTGACGCCCAAGACAGTCCGTCTGGCCATGAGTGATGGCAGTGTCGTCTCGCTGGCGTCGGCTCGGCAGCAGATGTCGATCGATCCTCGGGTGAGCTGGCAGCTGATCACGGACTTCAGGCGACGGCGAGGACTGACTGAGGTCGGCCACCTGCCTGACGGAGGCGGGTAATTCGGCGGTCGCGCTGGTGGTGATCGTCCGGTCAGCCGTCCTGCCGCCGAGCACGCAAAGCGGCCCAGTGGCGCAGGTGTTCGGTGATCTGGGCCTCGTGGCCGTTTTGAGTGGGCCGGTAGTAGGTCTCGCGGTCCATGCCGGCGGGGAAGTAGTCGGCGCCGGAGAAGCCGTCGGCGGTGTCGGGGTCGTACTGGTAGTCCTTGCCGTAGCCGAGGTCCTTCATCAGCCGGGTCGGGGCGTTGAGGATGTGGGCGGGGGGCGTGAGTGAGCCGGTGCGTCGGGCGGCGCGATTGGCCGCGTTGAAGCCGCGGTAGACGGCGATGGACTTCGGGGCGGTGGCGAGGTAGACGACGGCCTGGGCGATCGCCAACTCGCCCTCGGGGGAGCCGAGCCGCTCGTACACGTCCCAGGCGGCGAGCGTCTGCTGAACCGCGTGCGGGTCGGCCATACCGATGTCCTCGCCTGCGAAACGGACCAGCCGGCGGGCCACGTACAGCGGGTCCTCGCCACCGTCGAGCATGCGGGCGAGCCAGTACAGCGCCGCGTCCGGGTCGGAGCCGCGCATCGACTTGTGCAACGCGGAGATCAGGTTGTAGTGGCTCTCCTGCGCCTTGTCGTACAGCGGGGCGCGCTGCTGGATGTGGTGGGCGAGCGCGGTGGTGTCCAGGGGCGTCCCGGTGTCCGGGAGGGCCTGGAGCTGTTCGGCCATGTTGAGGAGGTAGCGGCCGTCGCCGTCGGCCATGGCGATCAGGGCGCGGCGGGCGTCGTCGTCCACGGGCAGCCGGTGGCCGGTGAGCTGCTCGGCACGGTCGAGCAGCGTGGTCAGCGCGGCTTCGTCGAGGCGTTTGAGGACGAGGACCTGGGTGCGGGAGAGGAGTGCGCCGTTGAGCTCGAAGCTCGGGTTCTCCGTGGTGGCGCCGATCAAGGTGATCGTGCCGTCCTCGACGTAGGGAAGGAAGCTGTCCTGCTGGGCGCGGTTGAAGCGGTGGATCTCGTCGACGAACAGCAGGGTGCCCTGTCCGACACTGCGTCGGTTTCGTGCGGCGGTGAAGACTTTCCGCAGGTCGGCGACGCCGGAGAAGGTGGCCGACACCGATTCGAAGGTCAGGTTGCTGCCGTCGGCGAGGAGCCGGGCGATGGTCGTTTTCCCGACGCCGGGTGGTCCCCACAGGATGGCGGAGCCGAGGCGCTGCTGGGCGACCATGCGGCCCAGTGGGGCGTCGGGGGCCAGGAGGTGGTCCTGCCCGACGACCTCGTCCAGGTGGGTGGGGCGCAGGCGGTCGGCGAGTGGCCGGGCGGGCTCCTGGTCGAAGAGCGGCAGGGTCGGTTCGATCGGTTCCATCGGACTCTCGGATCGGAGGTGGGACGTGTGCGGGCGTATCGAGCGTTGCACGGGACACTGACGGGGTAGCTGGCGGCGCTCATCGAGCACCGGGGCGGTCGCGTCGCGGCAGCCGCTCGACGACCAGTTCGTAGGAATTCGCGACGGCGTCGGTGATCAGTCGCTTGGTGATGCCGGGTCCCGGCCCCAGCGAGATCCAGTGCCGTTTGTCGAGATAGCGGCCTGGTGTGATCGAGACGTAGCCGCGTTCTTGTGCGCGGGCATGTTCGGGTTCGCATTTGACCGTGATGATCTGGTCGTCCGGGTCGTCGGTGACGATCAGGAACACCTTGCCGGCCACCTTGTACACGTCCAGGTGCTCGGTGAACGGGTAACCGTGGTCCGTCCCGGGCAGCGCGAGGGCCGTGGCGCGCGCGGCGTCTTGGAGCCGGTCACCGGCCGCGCTCACCGAGTCGCCCGCGTGGCGCTGCCGTAGGTGTGCGGGTCGACGGGCCGCTCGGCCTTGGACAGGTGCGAGATCACGAGCAAGTAGGAGTCGGTGACGAGTTCCTCGACCAGCTTCTCGTCGACGTCTTCCCCGGCCTCCAGGGTGATCCAGTGCTTCTTGTTCATGTGGTAACCGGGGGTGATGTGGCTGTTGTGCTCCCGCAGGGCGAGGGCCTCGCCGGGGTCCGCTTTGAGGATCACGACGGGACGCCCCGGAACCTCGGTCATGAGCATGAACACCTTGCCGCGGACCTTGAAGACCTCCCAGTCGGGGCCGAAGGGGTGCTCCAGCCGAGCTCCTGGCAGTTCCTCCGCTCAGCCGACGGCGGTCTTCTGCAGGGTCGATTCGTTCATGGGTGAGCCTCCTCTGGTGGTGACGAACTGTGACAGCGGCTGCGGCGGCACGTCCCCATCCTTCCCGCGAAGTCGACCAAGAGGGCTGTAGGCTGCGGACACGTGATGGTCGACAAGCGACACCCCAGGCCGAGCGAACCGGTGGCGGTTCGGTTGTACGGTTTCCAGCCGCCGGTCGGTACTCCGTACGGCCTCGAGGTGATCACCATCGAGGACTTCTTCGCCCAGCACGACGCCTGGCCGTGGGATCCGCCTCGTCCGGGCCGCGCCACCTTCCACTACCTGATCCTGGTCACCGAGGGTGAGTTGCGGCACGACGTCGACCACGTCACGCGGACCGTCGCGCCCGGCCAGTGGCTGTGGGTGCGTCCCGGACACGCGCAGTGCTGGCACCCGCCCGGCGACGCCCGCGGCCCGTTCATCCTGTTCGAGCCGGAGGTGCTGCGGCCCGACCTCGCGCGTCTCCTGGCCCCACTCACCGCGCACACGGCCCCGGCCGTGTTGAGCCCGCACCCCGATGACGCCCCCTGGCTTCAGCAGACGGCGTTCCAGCTCTTGGATGAACACCGCGCGCTCGGGCGCCGCCCTCTCGATGTGCACCACGCCCTGCGGCGCAGTCTGCTCGAATCGTTGCTGCTGCGCCTCACCAACGCCGCCGGGGTCGCCCCAGCCGACGCGATGGCCGGGACGAGCCGTGGTGACCTCTATGGACGGTTCGTGAACACTCTGGAGCTGCATTTCCGCGAGCTGCATCGGGCTGGGGACTACGCCGGGCTGCTCGGCTGCTCGGTCCGTACCCTCAGCCGCGCCGCTCAGGACGCCACCGGCAACGGGGTGCGTGAGCTCATCAACGAGCGGCGGCTGCTCGAAGCCCGACGCTTGCTGGGAAGTGCCCGGTGGGACGCCCGGGCCGTGGCCGCTCATCTCGGTTTCACTGATCCCGCGAATTTCGGCCGCTTCTTCCGCGGCCGCACCGGTCTCACCCCGGCCGCCTTCGCCGCCGACGGGGCCCCGACCGTCCCTCCTCCCCCAGGTTGACGATCCCGGTGGTTTCCGGCCGGTCTCAGCCGATGGCCTCGATGGTGACGTCGGCGGTGCCGTCGTACTTCTTGAAGGCATCGGCCCCCGGGTCGGTTTCGCCGAGGATGACGATGCCGGGGTCGGGGATGGACTGGCCGTCGTGGTCATAGAAGACGGCGATGTCGGGACCGGGTGGCCAGTACCTGATGTGGCAGATCTCGTAACTGGACCGCGGCTCGCCTCCTGCGGCGAGAGACCGGGAAAGGGGTCCTGCCCTCTGGGGTGTTCCGTCTGATCTCGTTCGGCTACCGCGCACACCCCCCGTCCCGCCCGCAACCAACCGGATCGAGGATGTCCGCGACCCGGCCGCCGCCCGCGACATCCTCGATCAGACGGCTTCAACCCCCGCGTCCAGGAGATCGCCCCCGGCGCCCCCGGCGCCCGCGAACTGCTCGCCAACCTCGCCGACCTTGCCGCCGGCCCCGCCGCATCGGAATCGGATGTGCGGGAGGTCGGCACGTGCATACGGCCTCACCGAAATCCTGGCCCGCGAACTCCGGGAGCGTGGCCGCGAGGTCGAAGTCGAGCAGCTTCACGTCCATCTGCCGCGCGTCCTCAAGACGCCTACTGGTACCCCGCCGCCGACCCCGAGCAGGAAACCGCCTGATGATCTGTCGCGTGTTCCGCCGCTGCGGCCACGCGCCCGGCGCCCTGAGCGCCGAGGAACGCGACGAATTGCATCTGAAGCACCACGTGCCGCCTTTGGCCGACGGGCCCAGCCTCGCCTCGCAACGCGCGGGTGCCGGCACGGTCAGTCTGTGGTGAAGCTGGACAGGACCGCAGCCGGGAGGCGGCTGCCTGCCGAGCCGCGGGGAAGGGTCTCCGTGATGCGGGCCAGATCGGCGGCGGAGAGCTGGACGTCGGCGGCGCCGGCGTTCTCCTCGATGCGCTTGGTGCTGCGGGTGCCGGGAATGGGCGCGATGTCCTCGCCCTGGGCGAGCAGCCAGGCCAGCGCGAGTTGGGCGGTGGTGATGCCTTTGGTGTCGGCCAGATTCTTGAGCTGTTCGGTGGCGTGCAGGTTGTAGGTGTAGTTCTCGCCCTGCCAACGTTCGTCCCAGCTGCGCATGTCGTCCGCGGCGTACTCGCTGGCGGGCTTGACCTGGCCGGTGAGGAAGCCGCGGCCGAGCGGGGAGTAGGGCACCAGGCCGATGCCGAGTTCCCGTAGGACGGGAAGGATCTTCTCCTCGACCTCCCGCTCGAAGAGCGAGTACTCGTACTGGAGCACGGAGACCGGGGTGACGGCGTGGGCGCGGCGGATGTACTGGGGGCCGACGTTGCTCAAGCCGAAGTACTTCACCTTGCCTTGGGTGATCAGGTCGCCGACCACGCCGGCGACCTCCTCGACCGGAATGTCGGGGTCCGAGATGTGCTGGTAGAAGAGGTCGATGTGGTCGCTCTGCAGGTAGCGCAGGCTGTTTTCGGCGACCTTGCGGATGTTTTCCGGGCGGCTGTCGAAGGCGGGGCTGGTCGCCGGTGCAGTCATGTCGAAGCCGAACTTGGTGGCAAGGACCACCTCCTCGCGGAAGTCTTTGACTGCCTTGCCCAGGAGCATCTCGTTGCTGCCGGTACCGGCGCCGTACAGCTCGGCGGTGTCGAAGAAGTCGATCCCGAGTTCGTGGGCGCGACGGATGGTCGCGATGCCCTCGTCGTCGTTCGAGGCGCCGTAGGCCATGGACATGCCCATGGTCCCCAGGCCGAGCGCCGAGACGCGCAGACCCTGAGAGCCCAGATTGCGGTGCTGCATGAGTTCACTCCCTGAGTACTTCGCCGGTTTCACCCGCAGAGGTCAAACCGAACTGTTCGGTTTGACTCTACGCGCCGATCACCCGGATGCCAAACCAAACGGTTTGGCGCTCTATTCTGGGACCATGTCCCAGTCCCGCGACTCCGGCGAGACCGCAGCGCCCGCCGCCGCCGGCGGCGACACCACGCGCGAGCGCATTCTTACCGCTGCCATGGAGGAGTTCGCCCGCCACGGCATCGCCGGCGCCCGTGTGGACCGCATCGCCAAACTCGCCAAGACCAGCAAAGAACGCGTCTACGCCTACTTCCGCAGCAAAGACGCGCTCTATGCCGACGTCGCCGCACGGGAGTACGTCGTCATCGCCGAGGCCACCCAGATAGTCCCCTCCGACCTCCCTGGCTACGCGGGCCGCCTGTTCGACTACTTCGTCGCCCGTCCAGACCACCACCGCCTGATCACCTGGGGCCGCCTCGAACTGCCGGGCGCCGCAGCCGTTGCCGACGATTCCGCCCAGGCAGTGATCGCCCGCAAAATCGACCAGCTTCGACAGGCGCAGCAGACTGGACAGCTCGACCCCGCCTGGGACCCGGCCGACGTCCTCGCCCTGGTGAATCAGATCGCCATGACCTGGGCGTCTCAACCCGAACTCAGCGAGGCCGCCGACGCACACGCCGCGGATCCCACCACTGCCGCGCGCCGCGCCGCGGTGGTGACCGCTGTCGAGCGGCTTTTCCCTCGAGCGCGCTGAGGTCCCGACCTGCGGCAGCCCTGCCCGAACATCCCTCGAACGGCGCCGGCCGCCCTTGCCGCTCACCAATGGGTACATCCTGCGGACGAACCAGCGCTGCTGGCCAGGCAAACATCACGCGGTGGCCCAGGTCTCAGTCGTCCAGGACGACGACGTGCTTGCCCGGCGTGGTGCCGGACTCAAGGTCGGCCTGGGCGTCACGGATCTGTTCCAGGCCGTGGTAGACCTTCGCGATCGGGACTTTGAGGCGCCCTGCGGCGATGGCCTGGAGCTGGTGGGCGAAGACGTCGGCCGGGAGGTCGGCGGCCTGACCGCCGTAGGACGTCAGCCGCACCCCGAAGGGGATCATGAACGGGGAGAAATCGGGGATCGTCCACTGGCCCGCCAAGGCTCCGGTGAAGCAGACGGTGCCGTCCCGGCGGACGGTGCGGAGGGTGTCGGCGAGGACCGAGCAGCCCACCAGTTCCAGCGCGGCGTCGACGCCGTCCGGCACCAGCTCGCGCGCCTGGTCGGCGATAGTGCCGTTGTCGATGAGGGGATGGTCGACGCCCGCGGCCCGCAGTTCACCGGCCCTCTCCGGGCTGCGGGTGGTGGACAGCACGGTGGCTCCGAGGTCCTTCGCGATCGTGGCCGCGCTCAGCCCGACCGTGGAGGTGCCGCCGCGGATCAGCAGCGTCTGCCCCGCCTTCAGGCCGAGGCCGATGGCGAGGGAGCCGTACGCGGTCTGGAACATCTCCGGCAGCGCACCGACGACCTCCCACGGCAGGCCGGTCTCGAACGGGATGACCTGCTCCGCGGGGACGGTCACGTACCGGGCGTACGCGCCGTCGTACGAGCGGCCCATGCCGCCCATCATCGTGGCCACCTGCTGTCCCGGCCGCAGCCCGCTGGCCTCGTCGGCCTCATCGACCACGCCGACGCCCTCGATGCCGGGGACGCGCGGGTAGGTGACGTCCGGGCTCGACTCGCCCTTGCGGGTGGTGACCTCGGACTCGTTGACGCCGAACGCTTTTACCTTGATCCGCACCCAGCCGGCCTTGCGTACCGGCACCGGCACATCCTTGATCTCCAGTGCGTCGAGGCCGCCGGTCTTGGTCACGACGACGGCCCGCATCGTCGCCGGTACGGAGTCACCGGCCGCTGTCGATTGGCTCATTTGAGTTCCTCCCTCTGTTTGTCCCCCTTGGCGCGCTGCTCGGTATCCCCAGCCGGCCGTCAGGGCCGGGCGATGCCCTCCCACAGGTCGAGGGACTGCTGGTAGTGGGCGGTGGCCTCGAAGGGCGGGTGGCCGACGCTTTCCGAGGTGGGCCGGTCCGTGACGGCGGGCCACAGACGGGTCTGCTCGCCGGTGGCGAAGTCGAGCACGAGGTCGCGGATACGCGTGTCGCGCTCGGCCTGACCCGCGCTGCGGCCCGGCTGTTCCTGGCCGACCAGGGCGTACATCTCGGTGCCGTGCACGGCGGGCGCGCCCTCGGCGGGCCCGATCAGGAGGAGATGGGCGTTACCGCCCGCGGCGGCATGTGCCAGGGCGCCGCGGGCGGCCGGGAGCGCGAAGAGGTAGTCCGCCATGACCGCGGCACGGACCTCGGCAGGGGTGCGGCCGCCCTGGTCGTAGGCATCGACGATCTTCTTCGCGCGGGAACGGGAAATACGCCACCCCGCGACTTCGTCGACGATGCGGTCGACGGTGCCCGGGTCGAACCGGTCGAAGTCGTTCGCCACCCACCAGCCCATGTCGTCGCTGGCCATGCTCAGCAGCACGTCGACATCGCGGTGCGCCCCCGAGGCCAGGACGTCCATGGGATGGGCGTGCACCACCGCGCCGGGCTGCCCGAGGTCCAGAACGACGCCGGTGGCCTGGTTGTCCACCCCGCCCCGGACTCCGAGATCCGTCGGGGCGACCTTGCTCAAGGCATCCCTCAGGGAGGCCGTGTCGAGGTCGAGCAGTTTCTCCGGGTTGCCCGCGACGCCGAGTTCGGTGACGAACCGCCCCGCGAGCTCCTCGGCCCACCAGGCCGGAACGCTGCGGGCGGGCCCGCCGGAGAACCCGGCCAGCCGCCGGTACAGGCCGTCAGCGGAGGAGGCCCCGAGCAGCCCGAAGGTGGTATAGGCGCCGGCACTGTGGCCGTAGACGGTGACGTTGTCGGGATCGCCGCCGAAGTGGGCGATGTTCCGCTGGATCCAGGTGAGCGCGGCGATGACGTCCTGGAGGAAGAGGTTGCTGGCCTCCGTCAGAGCGCCGCCATACTGCGAGAGCGAGAGCGCACCCAGCGCGCCGAGCCTGTAGTTGATCGACACCGCCACCACGCGCCCTGTCGTGGCGAGTCCGGCGGCGTTCGAGGTGATCTGTGTGTTCGCGCCGTACTCGAATCCGCCGCCATGGATGTACACGGCCACCGGCAGTGCCTTGCCGGCCGGCTTCTCGGGGGCCCACACGTTCAGGTTCAGGCAGTCCTCGCCGGTCCCGCTGTCCGCTTCGAGCCAGTCGCCGTTGTCGGGCTGGACGGGGGCAACGCCCTTGCGGTCGTAGGGGCGGTCCGGGTCGAAGCCCGCGACCACGGGGCGGCGGTATCGCTCGGCGGTGGCGTACGGGATTCCCCACCAGGACCGCACCCCTGGTGCGGTAGGGGCCGTGGGTGCGGAGGCGGTCATGACGTGTCCTTCCGGCGCGGTTCGGGTGTTCGCGCGGGGTGTCGGCGGCTGGTTTCTTGTGCTCGATCATTTCCCGGGGTTCGGCAAATGGCCCTGCCGACATCGGTCATCTGGTGGTCATCAGGTGACAGTCTTCGCTGCCCCTCTTCTTCTTGTCGTCGCTTCGTGAAAACTGACCCCCAGGAGTCTTCCGAAAGTTGACCCCCTCTGAGGTAGGAGGGTGCTGAACGTGGAGGACTGGGCGGAGA
>NZ_JBFBBZ010000062.1:0-47478 GCF_040682935.1 Amycolatopsis sp. NPDC051061 | reverse complement strand
GTGGATCAGGGAGCAGACGTAGTAGCCGGAGTCGCCGCGCACCAGCAGGTTCCCGGTGGCGCCGCAGCCGCGGGCGGTGCGTAGTGCCTGCTTGATGAAGGAGGTGGCGTTGCGGCGAGTGTCGGCTTGGCCGCCGCGTAGCCGGGTCGCGAGGATCACCGGGGCTGCGATCGGGGTGGCCAGGGTGGCGGCGAGGAAGTTGTATCCCCGGACGTGGGTGTAGCCGTGGCGCGCGCCGACTTTCTGCTGTCCGTGGACGCGGGTGATTTTGGAGTCCAGGTCCAGGATCGCGTAGTCGCCGATGCCGGGCAGCAACCGATCATCGCTGCGGTGGGCGAGGCGGGTCAGGACCTGCGCGGTGAGCGTTTCCAGTGCGGTGGTGTGGCCGATGTCGAATCCGCGCAGGAACGTCCCGAGTGTGGAGGGGGCCCGGATGCCGGTGAACAGCCGGTCCATCGCGCCGGTGCGCAGCACATCCAGATCGTTGATGCTGTCCGCGCCGGTGGCCATCCCGGCTATCAGGGACAGCAGTTTGGCGTCCGGGTTGGCGCCGGTGGGGCCGGGGATCCGGATCCGTTCGGTGGCGAGGTCGGCGAAGCCGATGTTCTCGGTCAGCCGCAGCAGCGGCAGCAGCCCGGCGTGGGACACGACACTCTGATCGTCGAACCTGGCCCTCACCTTGGCTCGGGTATGGGATGCTCGCATCTAGTAGATGCCCTCTCACTCAAGGATTGTTGTTCCCTAGACAAGAACAATTATCCCAGGTCAGAGGGCATCTGCGTGTCTACGACATACCACCGGCCAGCACATTCACCGGTGGATCCAGGTCCGACGCCATGAACGACCCTTTCATGACGTTCGCACGCTCGCTACCGGGCCGGCGGCTCTCCGAACGCGCGACCGGGATCGTCGGCCATCACGTATTCGCCGGCTTCGAGCCGGGCGATCAGGTTCCGGAGCCAGTCGAGGCTCGCCGCCGAGATCTCGCCCCAGAGCCGGAACAGCTCGGAGATGTGCGCGGGCTGTCCCCACTCGGAGCCCTCGTCGATGAGCAGCGCCGCCCGCCGCACCTCGGCTTCGAGGTGGACAAGCCGCTGGTTGAGCATGCCGATCACCCGCTTGCGGGGCAGCGTGGTCATCAGCGAGATCGCGGCGGACAGCTCCGGGTGGCGGACCTCGGGATCGGACAGGGCCGTGCCGAGCAGCAGGTGGAACTCCCGGTCGCCGTCCTCGGTGACCCGGTAGGCGATCCGGTCCGGGCCGCCCTCGCCCGGCTCGACGTCGACCTGCTCCAGCTGCTCCTTGGCGGTCATCTTCTTCAGCGCGTGGTAGATCGACCCGGGCTGGACGTTGGCCCACTTGTCCGCCGACCAGCCGAGCAGCTCGCGGCGCACCTGGTAGCCGTGCGCGCGGCCGTACATGCGCACCACCCCGAGCACGAGCAACCGTGTCGCCGACAAACCGGGCCTCCCTCTCGTCAAAGCGCGTGACGCCCTCCGTAGGCTAATAAGGTATGAGCACCCCAGTGTTGACCGCGGTGGCCTGGCCCTACGCCAACGGCCCCCGCCACATCGGCCACGTGTCCGGATTCGGCGTCCCGTCCGACGTCTTCTCCCGCTACCAGCGAATGGCCGGCAACCGGGTGCTCATGGTCTCCGGCACCGACGAACACGGCACCCCGATCACCGTCCAGGCCGACAAGGAGAACTCGACCCCGCAGCTGACGGCGGACAAGTACACCCGCCAGATCGGCAACGACCTGCAGGGCCTCGGCCTCTCCTACGACCTGTTCACCCGGACCACGACCGGCAACCACGCCGACGTCACGCAGCAGATCTTCCTGGCGCTGCACCGCAACGGCTACGTCGTGCCGAAGACCACGCGCGGGGCGATCAGCCCGTCCACCGGCCGCACGCTGCCCGACCGCTACGTCGAGGGCACCTGCCCGATCTGCGGGTACGACGGCGCGCGCGGCGACCAGTGCGACAACTGCGGCAACCAGCTCGACGCCGCGGAGCTGATCAACCCGAAGTCGCGGATCAACGGCGAGACGCCGAAGTTCGTCGAGACCGAGCACTACTTCCTCGACCTGCCGGCGTTCACCAAGACCCTCGGCGACTGGCTGGGCACCAAGAACGACTGGCGTCCGAACGTCCTCAACTTCACCAAGAACCTGATCGACGACATGCGGCCCCGGCCGATCACCCGCGACCTCGACTGGGGCGTCAAGATCCCCCTCGACGGCTGGCGCGACCAGCCGCTGAAGCGGTTCTACGTCTGGTTCGACGCGGTGATCGGCTACTTCTCGGCCAGCGTCGAGTGGGCGCGGCGGTCCGGCAACCCGGACGCGTGGCAGGAGTGGTGGAACAACGCCGACGCGCGGTCCTATTACTTCATGGGCAAGGACAACATCACCTTCCACGCCCAGATCTGGCCGGCGCTGCTCTTCGGCCACAACGGCGAGGGCGACAAGGGTGGCGAGCCGGGCAAGTACGGCAAGCTCCACCTGCCCGACGAGATCGTCTCCAGCGAGTTCCTCACCATGAGCGGCTCGAAGTTCTCGACCTCGCGCGGGCGCGTCATCTACGTCGAGGACTTCCTGCGCGACTTCGGCCCGGACACGCTGCGGTACTTCATCTCGGTCGCCGGCCCGGAGACCCAGGACACCGACTTCACCTGGGACGAGTTCGTCCGCCGGACCAACTTCGAGCTGGCCAACGAGTGGGGCAACCTGGTCAACCGGTCGATCTCGATGGCGCACAAGAACGTCGGCGCCATCCCGCGCCCGGAGGCCCCGACGGCGGCCGACGAGGACCTGAAGGCCCTGTCGCGCAAGGCTTTCGACACCGCGGGCGCGCACCTGGCCCGGTCCCGGTTCAAGCTGGCGGCGAGCGAGGCGATGAAGGTCGTCACCGCGGCGAACAAGTACCTCTCCGACCAGGAGCCGTGGAAGCTCAAGGACGACCCCACGCGGCGCGACACGGTGCTGCACACCGCGCTGCAGGTGGTCTCCGACGCCAACACGCTGCTGACGCCGTTCCTGCCGCACTCGGCGCAGAAGGTCCACGAGGCCCTCGGCGGCACCGGCGTCTGGGCCGCCCAGCCGGAACTGCGGGAGGTCGAGGACCTCGACGTCGCCGGCCGGGTCAACCCGATCCTCACCGGCGACTACGCGGGCGAGCAGGCGAAGTGGGAGTCGAAGCCGATCGAGGTCGGCAAGCCCCTGCGGAAGCCGTCGCCGCTGTTCACGAAGCTCGACCCGGCGCTGGGTGAGACCGGCCCGGAGTGGGCGCCGATCGTCAAGGAGTAAGAGGTATGCATGGGTGACGAGAAGCGCGAGCTGCCGCCGGTCCCGGACCGGCTCCCGGTGTCGGTGGTGGACGCGCACACCCATCTCGACGCGTGCGGCGCGGTCACCGCGGCCGATGTCACGGCCATGGTCGACCGCGCCGAGCGCGCCGGCGTCGCCCGCGTCGTCACGGTCGCCGATGACCTCGCTTCGGCCCGCTGGGCCGCCGAGGCCGCGACCTGGGACCCCCGGGTGTTCGCCGCGGTCGCGATCCACCCGACGCGAACCAAGGAGTTCGGCGAGGCCGAGAAGTCCGAAGTAGAGCGCCTGGCCGCCACCGACCGCGTGGTCGCCGTCGGCGAGACCGGCCTCGACTACTACTGGGACTACTCGCCGCACGACGCCCAGCAGGAGGCGTTCCGCTGGCACATCGACCTCGCGAAGCGGCTGGACAAGCCGCTGATGATCCACGACCGCGAGGCCCACGACGACGTGCTGCGCATCCTGGCCGAAGAGAATGCGCCGAATGCCGTAATCTTCCATTGTTTTTCCGGGGATGCGGAAATGGCCCGCAAGTGCGTCGACGCGGGATACGTCCTTTCCTTCGCGGGCACGGTGACGTTCAAGAACGCGAAGGGGCTCCACGAGGCGGCGCGGCTCTGCCCGGCGGACCAGTACCTCGTCGAAACCGACGCGCCGTTTCTGACCCCCCACCCGTTCCGTGGGCGGCCGAACGAGCCGTTCGGCGCCGCTTACACCGTCCGTCACCTCGCGGCGCTCAGGGGCGAAGCTGTCCACGAAGTCGCCGAATCGGTCCGGACCACTGCCGAGCGGGTCTACCGACTCCTCAGTGTCACAACGGGTTGAACGCATTGCGACATCAGGGTTCCTTGATCGTCCACCTGATGGAGTGACGGGGATCACGACACTCCGGGGGGTGTTTGCGCAACCCGGCGGGACCCGTTACTGTCCCGTGATCGTGCCGGTCGGTACTGCAGACTGCAGTTGCCGACTGTTACGCCCACAGTCACGTCAGTGCACGTCGGGGAAGCGGAACCGGGTAGGTACGACCGGGACCGTGACGATGGCGCCGACTGCGGGCCCAGACGTAAAGATGCCGCCCCGAACGGCGTCTTGGGAAAGGGAACGACAGCGGTGACAGGTAGCAGACAGGCTGGAGCGCGCTCCGCGGCCGTCCTCGATCGTCATTACGAGGACACCGCCTACGGCCAGCTCGACTTCTCCGACGACCCGAACATCACCCAGCAGGACATCCTCGCCGCGCTCGGCCCCGACGCCGACGCGATGATGGCGTCGATCGACGTCGACGTCGACGAGCTGATCCGGCTCATCAACGCCGAGACGACGTACCTGCCGCCGATCGTCATCCCGGACGAGATCGAGGCGGACCGCACCGCTTCGCCGCAGGCCAAGCGGGCCGCCCTGGATGAGAGCATGCGCCAGACCTCGAAGGTCTGGAAGCGCCGTTTCCTCAAGGGTGCCGTCCTCAGCGTCATGATCAGCGTCGCCGGCGGCGGCGCGGCCGCGCTGGCGATGAACAAGAGCATCACCGTCGACGTCGACGGCCAGCAGACCACCGTGCACTCGTTCGGCGACACCGTCGGCGAAGTGCTGGAGGACGCGGGCCTCTCCGTCGGCGCGCACGACTCGCTCTCCCCGTCCCCGCAGGCGGAGGTCGGCGACGGCGGTGTCATCAAGCTCGAGCGCGGCCGCCAGCTGAAGATGATCGTCGACGGCTCGGAGCACACCTCCTGGGTTCGCGCGACCCACCTCGGCGACGCGCTGGGCCAGCTCGGCATGGCCGGCGTGGACAAGCCCGGCACGTGGATGTCGATGCCGAAGGACGGCGAGCTGCCCCTGCAGGGCGCCACCGTCGAGATCAAGACCCTCAAGAATCTCACGCTCTACGACGGTGCCAACGCGCCGAAGAAGGTCACCACGACCGCGGTCACGACGAAGGAGTTCCTGGGCGAGTACAAGCTCACCCTGGGCCCGGAGGACCAGGCCGAGGGCGGCCTGGACGTCAAGCTGACCGACGGCGCCGAGGTGCACATCAGCCGCACCGGCGTCTCGACGGTCGTCCAGAAGGAGTCCATCGACCCGCCCGAGCAGCGCGTCGACGACCCGGACCTCGCCAAGGGCAAGACCTCGGTCGAAGACCCCGGCACGCCCGGCGAGAAGATGGTGACCTACAAGGTCACGCAGAAGAACGGCAAAGAGGTCTCGCGGGAGAGTGTCTCCGAGCAGGTCATCACCCAGCCGAAGCCGAAGATCATCCACGTCGGCACGAAGCAGGCCCCGACGCCGGCCATCGGCGACGGCTCCGCGTGGGACCGCATCGCGAAGTGCGAGTCGGGCGGCAACTGGGCCACCAACACCGGCAACGGCTACTACGGCGGCCTCCAGTTCGACAAGCAGACCTGGAACGCCTACGGCGGCGACCAGTACGCCGCGCTGCCGAACCAGGCCTCCCGTGAGCAGCAGATCGCGATCGCGGAGAAGGTCCGCGACGCCCGCGGCGGCTACGGCGCCTGGCCGGTCTGCGGCAAGAAGGCTTGATCTTCCGCGTAACGGCCCCCGTCCTGTCTGGGCGGGGGCCGTTTCGCGTGTGCGTGCTGCCCCATCGGTAAGCTCCACCGGTGGTTGAACTGTTGGGACCTGCCGAGATCCGCGGGCTGGCGGCCGAGCTGGACGTGCGGCCGACGAAGAAGCTCGGCCAGAACTTCGTGCACGATCCCAACACCGTCCGCCGGATCGTCGAGCTCGCGCACGTCGGCCCGGACGACGTCGTCCTCGAGGTCGGGCCCGGGCTCGGGTCGCTCACCCTCGGGCTGCTCGCCACCGGCGCGCGGGTCGTCGCCGTCGAGATCGATCCCAAGCTCGCCGAACGGCTGCCCAAGACCGTCGCCGACCGGGCGCCCGAGGTCTCCGATCGACTCCAGGTCGTCACGGCCGACGCGCTGCGGATCACGGACGACCAACTGCCTCAGCCGACCGCGCTCGTCGCGAACCTGCCCTACAACGTCGCCGTCCCGGTCGTGCTGCACCTGCTCGCCGAGGTGCCGTCCCTCGGGAGCGGCCTCGTCATGGTCCAGACGGAGGTCGCCGACCGGATGGCGGCCGGCCCCGGCAGCCGGATCTACGGCGTGCCGAGCGTCAAGCTCGCCTGGTACGGCCCGGCGCGCAAGGTCGCCGCCGTGCCGCGCTCGGTGTTCTGGCCGGTGCCGAACGTCGACTCCGCGCTCGTCGCTTTCGAACGCGGTGACGCTCCGGCGTCGGACGACCGCGATCGGCTCTTCGGCCTCGTGGACGCCGCCTTCTCACAGCGCAGGAAGACGCTCCGCGCCGCGCTCGCGGGCTGGGCGGGCTCGGCCGAGCGGGCCGGCGAGCTGCTCACGGCCGCCGGGATCGACCCGAAGACCCGGGGTGAGCAGCTCGGCGTGCAGGACTTCGCCCGGTTGGCCGCTGCCCGTTAGCAGGTCCACAGTGGAAGCGGCTTTCCGGGGGTTCCGGGTGGCGGAGCCCCCGGCCCGGGGCGAAGCCCCGGAATGTCACAGAAGTCAACGCGGTCTGGTGAAAATACGCCTCTTGCCGGGCGATCCCGCGATTCGGACACCTCCACTCGTGTGATCTGGGCCGACAAGCTTGCTTTCGCTCCTCGCGATCGGCTTTACTCGGAAGCGTCCATCCCGAGCGACTGAGAGACCTGGCTCGCCGAAGTCGCAGCAACCACCCCCCACGGGGCAGGTGCTACCGCCAGGACCGATGGAGGCCGTTTCCGATGAAGAGGGTAGCTCGCCCCCTGCTCCTGACCAAGCGTCGCGTCGTCGACGAAGGCCGCCGCTCCGTGACCGCATGTCGACGCTCCAACTGAGCTTGTCGTAACCGGTCCACCTCTTCTTCACGCACCGTCCACAACGGACGGACTTCGCTTGCGGCCGGGTGCCGCGCCCTGCGCGCACCCCGTTTTCTGGAGCCTTCGTGATCACCGTCGAAAACCTGTCCAAAACCTTTGCCACCAACGGAAATTCGGTCGTCGCCCTGCATGACGTGAGCGTCGAGGTCCAGGCCGGCTCGCTGTTCGGCGTGGTCGGCCCCGCCGGGTCCGGCAAGTCTGTCCTCGCCCGCTGCATCGCGCTGCAGGAGCGGCCCGACCGCGGCGTCGTCCGCCTCGACGGCCTCAACACCGGCACGCTCGACGGCCGCCGGCTGCGCGAGATCCGCCGTCAGCTGGGCGTCGTCTCGACGAAGCCGGAGCTGATCGCCGAGCGCACGATCGCCGGCAACATCGCCTCCCCGCTCGAGCAGCTCGGCATCGACGGCCCGCAGCGCCGCAGCCGGGTCGGCTCGCTGCTCGACCTCGTCGGTCTGACGCAGCGTGCGACGCAGCGTCCCGGCGAGCTGACCGAGGGTCAGCTCCGCCGCGTCGCGGTCGCGAAGGCCTTGGCCGCGGCACCGGCGGTGCTCCTGGCCGACGACCCGACCGCCGGCATCGACCCGGAGGAGGCCGGCGCGGTGCTCACCGTGCTCGACCGCGCCCGCTCCGAGCTGGGCACCACCGTCGTGGTCACGACGCCGGACGCCAGTGTCGTCCGCCGGGTCTGCGACGACGTCGCGGTGCTCGAAGGCGGCACGGTCATCGAGCGCGGCACCGTCCTCGACCTGATCTCGAACCCGGCGAGCCGCACCGCGCAGGCGCTGCTGCCGGCCATCGAGACGACCCGCGCGCAGGTGTCGCGCTACGACCGCTCGGCCGACGTCGTGCTGGTCGGCTTCGCTTCGGTCGGCGCGCTGCTGCCCGAGGCCGCGGGCCGCTTCGACGTCGAGTTCGCCACCATCGGCGGCGGCCTGACCCGGATCGGCGACACGCCGGTCGGCCGCTTCCGCCTCGGCGTCCGCGGCGAGCGGGCCGACGCGGCGCTGGCGTGGGTCGCCGAGCGCGGCGGCCACGTGACGTACACCGCTCGCGGCCCCCAGGGCGTCGCGGCAGCCTGACCCGAGCGCCCCAAGGTGGCCTTGGGTGCGTTGAACGCACCGAAGGCCACCTTGGGTGCGTTGAACGCAACCAAGGCCGCCTTGGGTGCGTTGAATCAGCACTGCGGCGCGAAGCGCCTCCGTTGAGGGTGGTGGCGGGGGGCATGGATGGAGCAACCAAGGCCACATTGGGGCGTTTCCGCGGGCACGTAGGCTGGTCGGGTGCTCGCCGTAGTTCCGCCCCCAGTCACCGTCCGGGTCCCGGCCAAGGTCAACTTGCACCTGTCGGTCGACGACCTGCGCGAAGACGGTTACCACGAGCTGGTGACCGTGTTCCAGGCCCTGTCGCTGACCGACGAGGTGACCGTCGCGGTCTCCGAGGAGCCGGGCCTGGAGATCTACGGCGAGGGCGAAGGCTCGGTGCCCGCCGACGGCACCAACCTGGCCTGGCGCGCGGTCGAAGCGCTGTCCGCGCACGTCGGCCGCACCGAAGAGCCGAACGTCCGGGTGGTGCTGCGCAAGGGCATCCCGGTCGCGGGCGGCATGGCCGGCGGCAGCGCCGACGCGGCGGCGACCCTGGTCGGGCTGGCCGGCCTCTGGAACCTCGACGTCACGCGCGACGAGCTCGCCGGGATCGCCGCCGGGCTGGGCAGCGACGTCCCGTTCGCGCTCTACGGCGGCACCGCGCTGGGTACCGGGCGGGGCGAGCAGCTCGTCCCGGTGCTGTCGCGGCACACCTTCCACTGGGTGCTGGCCTTCGACTCCGAAGGGCTGTCGACGCCGAAGGTGTTCAAGGAGCTGGACCGCCTGCGCGTCGACGGCAACCCGCCGCGGATCGGCTCGCACACCCCGGTCGTCGAGGCGCTGGCCTCGGGCGACCCGCGTCAGCTGGCGCTGCTGCTGGGCAACGACCTCCAGGCGGCGGCGGTTTCGCTGCGGCCCGGGCTGCGCCGGACGCTGCGGGCCGGCGTCAACGCGGGCGCGCTCGCCGGCACGGTCTCCGGCTCCGGCCCGACCTGCGCGTTCCTCTGCGAGGACGCGCAGTCGGCGGTCGAGGTCGCCGCCGAGCTGTCGGGCGCGGGGGTGTGCCGCACGGTCCGGGTGGCGCACGGCCCGGTCCCCGGCGCCCGCGTGGTCGGCGGCGACGACGCGCCGCGTCCGGCCTCGCCGCGGGTGCACACCTGATCGTCCATTGTGGATTTCTACTTCTCGGAAAGGATCGGCTGAGGGCATGGCCAACTTGGTCAACCTGGAGGCGGTGAGCAAGTCCTACGGGATTCGCCCGCTCCTGGACGGTGTGTCGCTCGGCGTCGCGGCCGGGCAGCGCATCGGCGTCGTCGGCCTCAACGGGGGTGGCAAGACCACCCTCCTGGAAGTCCTTTCCGGACTCGCCGAGCCGGATTCCGGGCGGGTGAGCCACGTCGGCGGCCTGCGGATGGCCGTCGTCACCCAGCGGACGGAGCTGCCGGACGGCAGCAGCGTCGGCGAGGTCGTGCTCGAACGCTACGGCGCCGAGCACGAATGGGCCGCCGACGCCCGCGTACGGTCCATTGTGGACGGCTTGGGTATCACGGCGATCGGGCTCGAGACGCCGACCGCGAACCTCTCCGGTGGCGAGCGGCGCCGGGTTTCGCTGGCGGCCGCGCTGACCGGTGAGCTCGACCTCGTCGTGCTCGACGAGCCGACCAACCACCTGGACGTCGAAGGTGTCCAGTGGCTCGCCGACCACCTGCTGACCCGCCGGATCGCGGTCGTGGTCGTCACGCACGACCGGTGGTTCCTCGACACGGTCGCGAGCGTGACCTGGGAGGTGGCCAACGGCCGCGTCGAGAGTTACGAAGGCGGTTACGCGGACTGGATCTTCGCGCGCGCCGAGCGGGCGCGGCTGGCGGCGACGGCCGAGGAGAAGCGGCAGAACCTGGCCCGCAAGGAGCTGGCGTGGCTGCGCCGCGGCCCGCAGGCGCGTTCGTCCAAGCCGCGCTACCGCATCGACGCGGCCGAAGCGCTGATCGCGGACGTGCCGCCGCTGCGCGACTCCGTCGAGCTGATGGCGTTCGCGAAGCGGCGGCTGGGCAAGACCGTGCTGGAGCTGGAAGACACGACGTACACGGTCGGCGACCGGACGCTGCTCGACCACGTCACCTGGCGGGTCGGGCCGGGCGACCGGATCGGCCTGGTCGGGATCAACGGCTCGGGCAAGACCTCGCTGCTGAAGCTGCTCGGCGGCGACGTCGAAGGGTCGACCGGGCGCCGGGTCGAGGGCAAGACGGTCGCGCTCGCGCACCTGCGCCAGGAGCTCGACGACCTGCCCGCCGACCTGCGCGTGCTGCAGGCGATCGAGCAGGTGGCCGGGCGCGTGGTGTTCGGCAAGCAGGAGATGACGGCGTCGCAGCTGGGCGAGAAGCTCGGCTTCCCGCAGGCCCGCCAGTGGACGCCGGTCGGCGACCTCTCCGGCGGCGAGCGGCGCCGGCTGCAGCTGTGCCGGCTGCTGATGGCCGAGCCGAACGTGCTGCTGCTCGACGAGCCCACGAACGACCTGGACATCGACACGCTCCAGCAGCTGGAGGACCTCCTCGACGGCTGGCCGGGCACGATGGTCGTGGTTTCGCACGACCGCTACCTGGTCGAACGCGTCTGCGACACGATCGTCGCCCTCTTCGGCGACGGCCGGATCACCCACCTGCCGGGCGGCATCGAGGAGTACCTGAACCGCCGGGCCCTGGCGAAGGAACCGGCGGCCGCGTCAGCTCCCACGGCCGCGAAGGCGGAGGCGAAGAAGTCGGCGGCGGACCTGCGCGCGGCGCAGAAGGACCTCGGCCGCCTGGAGCGCAAGCTGGACCAGTTGCACGCCAAGGAGGAGAAGCTCCACGCGGCGTTGCTGGAGGCGGCGACGGACCCGGCGAAGCTGATGGAGCTCAACGCGGAGCTGAAGGGCGTCCAGGGCGAGATCGAGGACGTCGAGGGCCGCTGGCTGGAGACGTCCGAACTGCTGGAGTGACACGGCTGCCAGTAATGTCTGACTCATGAGCAGGTTCGTGGACACGCTCGTCGCCACCGCGGCGGGGCGAGGTCAGCAGCGTGGCATGGTCACCGGGGAGCCCAAGGAGCCGGTCCGGCGGACCTGGGCCGAGGTGCACGAAGAAGCCCGGCGGGTCGCCGGCGGGCTGGTCGCCGGCGGGTTCGAGCGGGGCACGGCGGTCGGGGTGCTGGCCGCGGCGCCGGTGCTCATCGCGCCGACCGTGCAGGCCGTCTGGCTGGCCGGCGGCAGCGTGACGATGCTGCACCAGCCCACTCCGCGCACCGACCTCGCCGAGTGGGCCGAGGACACCGTGCGCGTGCTCGGCATGATCGGCTCGGACCTCGTGCTGCTGGGCGAGCCCTTCGACCAGCTCGCCCCGGTGCTGGAGGAGAAGGGCATCGGCTTCAAGCTGATCAGCGACCTCATCGGCGCCGAGCCCCTGGACGACGTCGTCACCACCGACGAGGGCGAAACCGCGCTCCTGCAGCTCACCAGCGGCTCGACCGCCGACCCCAAGGCCGTGCGGATCACCTACGGGAACCTGTACTCCAACGTCAAGGCCATGGTCGACCGCGCGGAGTTCGACTTCGACACCGACGTGATGGTGTCCTGGCTGCCGACGTTCCACGACATGGGCATGGTCGGCTTCCTGACCGTGCCGATGACCTTCGGCGTCGAGCTCGTCAAGATCACGCCGGTCGAGTTCCTCACGGGGCCGTTGATCTGGCCCGAGCTGATCACCAAGTACCACGGCACGACGACGGCGGCGCCGAACTTCGCGTACGCGATCGTCGGGCGCCGGATGGCGCGCGTCGACGAGGACGACGCCTACGACCTCTCGAAGCTGCGGATCGCCCTGAACGGCGCCGAGCCCATCGACGAGACCGCCGTTCAGACCTTTGTGGACGCCGGCGCCCGGTTCAAGATGCCGGCGGAATGCGTTTTCCCGGCCTACGGCATGGCCGAGGCGACGCTCGCGGTGTCGTTCGCGCCGCTGTTCACCGGGCTCACGCTCGACGTCGTCGAGGCCGACGCGCTGGAGGCGGACAACCGCGCGGTGCCGGTGCCCGAGGGCGACCCGCGGCGCGGCACCGACAGCGTCCGGTCGTTCGCGCTGCTCGGCCCGCCGCTGGACGGGCTGGAGGCCGAGATCGTCGACGACGCGGGTTCGCGCGTCGGCGAGCGGGAGGTCGGCGAGATCCGGCTGCGCGGCGAGGCCGTGACGCCCGGCTACCTGACCATGGAAGGCCCGGTCGCCACCCAGGACGACGAGGGGTGGCTCGACACCGGCGACCTCGGGTACCTGGTGGACGGCCAGATCGTCATCTGCGGCCGCCGCAAGGACGTCATCATCATGGGCGGCCGCAACCTGTACCCGACGGACATCGAGCGCGCGGCGACGTCGGTCGAAGGGGTCCGGGCGGGCAACGCGGTGGCGGTGCGGCTGGACGCGGGCAGCCGCCGCGAGCGGTTCGCGGTGGTCGTCGAGTCGAAGCTGGCGGGCGACGCCGAAGCCGAGAAGAACCTGATGAAGCAGGTCTCGGCGCGGGTGCGCGACGCGGTGGACATGCGGCCGTACGCGGTGGTGGTGCTGCCGGCGGGGAGCCTGCCGAAGACGCCGTCGGGCAAGGTCAAGCGCGCGGCGACGGCCCAGCAGTTCGCGGACAAGATCAAGAAGAACGCCGACGCCTAGCGCCCCAATGTGCCCTTCGGTGCGTTCAACGCACCGAAGGGCCCCTTGGGTGCGTTGAATCAGCGAAGCGCCTCCCTTGAGGGTGGTGGCGGGGGCATGGATGGAGCACCGAAGGGGCCCTTGGGGCGCTGGGGGTCAGCGCTGCTGGACGCGGGCCGCCCGGATCGTCGGTGGGGTGGCGCGTTCGGCGGTCGCCTCCGCCGGGGTGCGGGCGCCCGGGAGGTCCGGGGCGTGCCCCGTGCGGGCGGCGAGCTGGTCTTCCACCGCGTCGAGGAAGTCGTCGACCTCGCGCTCGTCGTAGCCGCGCTTGCCGATCAGCGGCTTCGCGAAGATCACGTGGTGCACTTCGGCGGCGGTCAGGTCGTCCTCCTCGGCGAACGTCTTGGCGATGCGCCGGACGAACTCGTCGACCTCGTGCTTCGCGTAGCCACGGCGGCCGATCGGGGCGTTACCGAAGGTGACCTCGGTGAGGTCTTCGGCGGTGAACGACATGGAACTCTCCGATTCCGGGGTTGGGCGGTGCGAACTCGCGTACACCGTCCTAACCTGTGAACGGGTTCCCCCGGAAGGGGCTGCCCCGAAGCTCACCCCGACGGGCAGCTCAGCGCCCGCCATCGGGTGAGCGGGGACTACCGAGAGCGTTGTGGCCGGATTCACACCCGCTCAGGAACGGCCGAACCACTTCCGCGGGCCCTGCGGGCGCCGCTCTTCGACCGCCGGACGCGGGTTCCGCAGCTCGATGAGCGCCGTCTCCGCCTCGTCCAGGAACAGGTCGACCTGGGCCTGGTCGTAGCTGCGCATGCCGACGGGCATGATCGTGAACTCGACGTAGTGGATGTCGTCGGCGGTCAGGATGTTCCGGCCGGCCAGCGCCTCGGCGATCAGGTCGAGGAAGGCGTCGACCTCGTCCTCGTTGTAGCCGCGCCGGCCGAAGCGGGGTTTGCCGAACGCGATCGCCCGGACTTCGTCGGGGGTCATGGGCTCACCTTGCCACCGATGTCAGCCCGCATGGAAGGCGTTTTGGGCGGCCGCGAGACCGGTGCCGACCAGTGCTTCGGTCGCGTCCGCGCAGCGGTCCACCTCGAAGGGGAGTTCCTTGCGCTCCACCGTCGAGAAGTCCTTCAGCACGAAGTCCGCGGGGTCCTGGCGGCCGGGCGGGCGGCCGATGCCGAACCGGACCCGGTAGTAGTCGCGGGTGCCGATCGACTTCGTGATCGAGCGGAGCCCGTTGTGGCCGTTGTCGCCGCCGCCGAACTTGAGCTTCAACGCGCCGAAGTCGACGTCCAGCTCGTCGTGCACCACGACCACGCCGGTCGGCGGCACCTTGTAGAACCGCGCCGCGCCGACCACCTGGCCGCCGGAAAGGTTCATGTACGAGCGGGGCTTCACCAGCACCACGCGGCGGCCGGCCAGCCGGCCCTCGAGCACCTCGCCGCCGCTCTTGTGCGTCTTGAACTTGCCGCCGATCCGGGCGGCCAGCTCGTCCAGCACCATGAAACCGACATTGTGCCGGTTTCCGGCGTACTGGGGTCCGGGATTGCCGAGGCCGGCGAGCAGGATCAGCTCGCCGGCCCCGGGCAGGTCTTCGGTCATGCGGGAATGTTATTCGCCGGCTTCGGCCGACTCTTCGCCCGCTTCGGCGTCGTCGTCATCGGCCTCTTCACGCTGCGGCTCGTTGACGGCGACGACCAGCGACTCGGGGTCGGTGACCAGGGTCGCGCCCTGCGGCAGCTCGACCTGGCCGGCCAGCACCTGGCTGCCGACCTCGAGGCCCTCGATCGAGACCTCGAACTGCTCCGGGATGTGCAGCGCCTCGACCTCGACGGTCAGGGTGTCGACGTCCTGGTTGACCAGGCCACCGGGGCCGGGGTTGCCCGTGACGACGACCGGGACGTCGACGACGATCTTCTCGCCGCGCTTCACGACCAGCAGGTCGACGTGCTCGATGTAGTTCTTGAGCGGGTGCACGACGATGGTCTTCGTCAGCGCGAGCTCGTCGGAGCCCTCGATGGCGAGGGTGATGACGGCGTTGGAGCCGTTCTCGCGGACGACGCGGGCGAACTCGATGGCCGGCAGCGCGAAGTGCCGCGGGTCCGAGCCGTGGCCGTACAGCACGGCGGGGATCTTGCCGGCGCGACGCGTGCGGCGCGCGGCGCCCTTGCCGAACTCGGTGCGCGGCTCGACGGACAGACGTACCTCGGACACGGTGTGGCACTCCTTCAAATCACGAACATGGTGCGGGAGACAGCATGCTGCGGCGGGGGATGCGGGCGTTGTTCTGTTCAGGCGGTTGCGTTCGGCGGCGAGTTTGCGGGCGTGCACGACAGCCGGGGCTACTCGAGCCGCCGCGTCGATCACGCCGGGCACCCCAGAAGGGCCCCGCCTCGCCGAGACAACCTCAAGAGTGTAAACCAACCTCATCACGGTGGGTTGCGGCGGGGGCCCGGGCCACGCTAGAACCCTCCTGAACCCCGGTACGTGACGACACAAATCCGGTGGCGGGACTTCGCCGGACGAGGTGTGCTCGGACGCGGCGGCAGAGCAGGGGGCGGAAGATGCGGGCTCGACGGGCCATGGCGGCGGCGGTGCTGCTGCTGGGCGGACTGCTGGCCGGCTGCCAGGTGGCGGTCCCCGGCACCGCCGCGGTCTCCGCGGCCGGTCAGCGGACGGCCGACCTGCGCGCCGAACAGCGCGCCGCGGTCGACGCGGCCCTCACGGCGCTGGGCAAAGCCCCCGCGCTCTCCCTGAAGTCGACGACCAAGGGCACCGAACAGCAGTTCCGCGTCACCCGTGCCGGCTTCGCCTTCGGCGGGCTGCCGCTCGAAGGCCGGGTCATCCAGGTGACGTCGGCCGCGGGCCAGTTCTACCTGCAGGCCGACGCCGACTACTGGAAGGCGCACGCCATCGACGAGGGCACGCAGTTCGGCACGAGCTGGGTGCGCTCGCTCGGCTCCGAGCTGCCCCTCGACCCCGCGGCCCGGTTCGCCCCGCAGGCGCTCGCCGACGGGCTGCGCAAGGCGCTGTCCGGCCTCGACCGGCTGGGCGAGCCGGTCAAGGCGAAGCTCCTGGACGGCACCGAGGTCTACCAGCTCGGCGCCGCGCCGAGCGTCCTGCGCGTCACCACGGCCAAGCCGAACCGGGTCGTCAGCTTCGCCCCGGCGCTGCTCGACCCGCAGGCCGGGCCGAAGTTCGGCGCCGAGCTCCGCGTCGACCCGATCGCCGGCGACGCGCTGAAGACGTTCCACACCGACCTGGACAACGCCGTCGGCGGGCTGGGCCAGCCGTTCGAGGGCCTGGTGCAGGCGAGCGCGGTCGTCACGAACGACACCCTCGACTGCAAGGACTTCGTCGGCTCCTGCACGACGACCGTGGACGTCTCCACCAGCGTGGTCGGCTCGCCGGCCGCGGGCGGGAAGAGCGTCGTCCACATCACCCTCTCGGTCGAGGTCAGCGCCGACTCGCTCGGCGCGCAGACCTGCACGACGGCGGCCGACGCCGACCCGTACGCGACGGTGAAGATGTCCTGCACGGTCAAGTTCAAGCTGCCGAACCGCACGGCCAGCTACCAGGTGCTGTCCAAGCCGAACGCGACGGCGGAGGTCCGCGCGGCCCTCGACGTCAACGCGGTGAAGCAGAAGGTCGCCGCGGAGTTCGCGGGCCTGGGCGGCTGAGCTGGACACCTACCCGGGGGTGCGTTGCTCCCGTTGAAGTAGGTGATCTTCCGTTCGTAACATCGGCTGGAGCAGCCGAATCGAACGGGAGAAGTGACATGGCCAAGCTGGTGGTTTTCGGGGGGACCGGGTACGCCGGGGGCAAGATCGGCGCCGAGGCGCTGCGGCGCGGGCACGAGGTGGTCGGCGTCGCGCGGAACCCCGGCTCGATGCCCGATGGCGTCGACGCGCGGCAGGGTTCGCTGCACGACGAGGAGTTCGTCGCGCGGGTCGCCAAGGACGCCGACGTCATCGTGGTCGCCGCCCCGGCCCGCGCGATCGACGGCGAGAAGCTCATCGACGCCGTGCCGGCGCTGGCGCGGATCGCGCGCGAGAACGGCGTCCGGCTGTCGTTCGTGGGCGGTGCGGCGAGCCTGCTGGTCGCCGAGGGCGGCCCGCGGCTGTTCGACACCCCCGAGTTTCCGGACGAGTACAAGGACGAGGCCGGCAACCACGCCGAGGTGCTCGGCCTGCTGCGCGAACAGCCCGAGGGCCTCGACTGGTTCTACGTCAGCCCGGCCGCCGAGTTCGGCGCCTGGATCCCCGGCGAGCGCCGGGGCGGGTTCCGGGTCGGCGGCGACGTCCTGCTGACCGACGAGAACGGCAAGTCGCACATCGGCGGCGACGACTTCGCGACCGCCTACGTCGACGAGATCGAGCAGCCGAAGCACCGCCGCGCGCGGTTCACGGTGGCTTACTGACGGCTTTTGGGGGTCCGGGTGGCGGAGCCCCCGGCCCGAGGCGAAGCCTCGGTTGTGCACTGAAGTTCTTTCAGCACGGGCGCGAAAGTCTCGAGGTTCGGCTCGAAGACCGTGATGTACGAGAAGCCGTAGCGCTCGCGCCGGTTTTCGAGCTGTCCGGCGATCTCCTCGACCGTGCCCAGCAGGAGCTGGGGCGCGTCGAGGAGTTCTTCGGCGGTCTTGACGGCGCTTCGCTCGGTCTTCTCGTGCCATCCTTCGGCCGCTTTTCGGCGGTCTTCGGTGACTTCGACGTGCTGGATGAGCATGTTGTATTCGGGGTCGCGGCGCGTCTTCGAACGGAAGTACGCGACGCGCTCGTCCATCGCCTCGGCGTTGTCGAGCTTGAAGGTGCCCGGCGGCTTGCCGGGCTGCTGCCTCAGGCCCGCGAAGCCGACGACGTCGGCGTGTTCGGCGGCCAGTTCCAAGACTCCGTCGCTGTTGCCCGCGAGGAGTAAGCGTGGGTGGTCGATGCCCTCGTCCTCGAAGTGTTTCCGCAGGTAGCCGAGGCTTTCTTCGAGGTAGCCGATCCGGCCGGCGGCGTTCTGCCACGGCAGCCCGGCATTGTCGAACTCGGCTTTCATGTGCCCGGCGCCGAGCCCGAGATCGAGCCGCCCGTCGAGCAGCGCGGCTGTCGAGGAGGCTTCGCGCGCGAAGAGCGCGAGGTTGTAGAAGGGCACGTTGGAGACGAGGGTGCCGAGCCGCGGCCGTTCGGTGACGGCGGCGGCCATGGCGAGCACCGGGAACGGCGCGAACCGCCCGGTGCCGAGGTGGTCGGGCACGGTGATGACGTCGTAGCCGAGCTCCTCGGCCCGGCGGCACTTGGCGATCCAGGCGTCGCGGCTGCCGATCTCGCGGAAGCTGACGCCGAACTTGAAGTTCCCCATGCCGCCGACGCTAGCGCCGGGAACCCCCGCCGGGCGCGGAGTTTCGCGCCCGGCGGAAGGGACACTCCTCAGGCGTTGCCGTCGAAGAGCGAAGTCACCGAGCCGTCCTCGAAGACCTGCTGGATGGCCTCCGCGAGCATCGGCGCGATCGACAACACCGTCAGCCCCTCGAAGCGCTTCTCCTCCGGGATCGGCAGCGAGTTCGTCACGATGACCTCGCGCGCCTTGCACTGCGAGAGGCGCTCGGTCGCCGGGTCCGACAGGATGCCGTGGGTCGTCGCGATGACGACGTCCGCCGCACCCTCGTCGATCAGGGCCTCCGTCGCCTTCACGATCGTGCCGCCGGTGTCGATCATGTCGTCGATCAGGACGCAGAGCTTGCCCTCGACCTTGCCGACCACGCGGTTCGCCACCGCCTGGTTGGGCTTGTCCGGGTCGCGCGTCTTGTGGATGAACGCGATCGGGCGGTCGCCCAGCGTCTGCGCCCACTTCTCGGCCAGCCGCACGCGGCCCGAGTCCGGCGAGACGACCGTGATGTCCGCGTCGCCGTAGGTCTTCTTGATGTGGTCGGCCAGCACCGTCTGGGCCATCAGGTGGTCGACCGGGCCGTCGAAGAAGCCCTGGATCTGGGCGGTGTGCAGGTCGACCGTCATGATCCGGTCGGCGCCCGCGGTCTTGAACAGGTCCGCGATCAGCCGGGCCGAGATCGGCTCGCGGCCCTTGTGCTTCTTGTCCTGGCGCGCGTACGGGTAGAACGGCATCACGACGGTGATCCGCTTCGCGCTCGCCCGCTTGAGCGCGTCCACCATGATCAGCTGCTCCATCACGTACTCGTTGATGGGCGTGGTGTGCGCCTGGATGACGAAGGCGTCGGTGCCGCGGACGGACTCCTCGAACCGGACGAACAGCTCGCCGTTGGCGAACGTGTGCGCCGTCTGCGGGGTGATCGTCACGTTGAGGTGCTCGGCCACCTCTTCGGCGAGTTCCCGGTGGGCCCGTCCGGAGAAGAGCATCAGGTTCTTCTTCGGCGTGCCTTGCTTCGGACTCATGCTGGCGACTCCCCGTCGGTTCCTGCTGCTGAATCGGCGTCGAGGGCGGCCTGGGCCGCCTCCGCCGCGGGTGTTCCCGGCCGGCGCCGGATCGCCCAGCCTTCGATGTTGCGCTGCGGCGGCGCCGACACCGCGAGTGTGCCCGGGGGGACGTCTTCGCGGATCACGGCACCCGCTCCACTGTAAGCGCCGTCACCGACCTGCACCGGAGCGACGAACGTGTTGTCCGCGCCCAACCGGACATAGGATCCGATAACGGTCCGGTGCTTGTTCACGCCGTCGTAGTTCACGAACACGCTCGAGCAGCCGATGTTGCTGTGCTCGCCGATCGTGGCGTCACCCACGTAGGTCAGGTGCGGCACCTTCGTGCCGGCGCCGATGTCGGCGGCCTTCGTCTCGACGAACGCGCCGAGCTTGCCCTTCTCGCCGAGCTTCGTGCCCGGCCGCAGGTAGGTGAACGGGCCGACGTTGACGCGGTCGCCCAGCTCGGAGTCGGAGCCGTGCACCCGTACCACCGAGGCGCCCGCCCCGATGATCATGTTCGTCAGCGTGCTGTCCGGCCCGATCGTCGTGCCTTCGCCGACCGACGTCGTGCCCTTGAGCTGGACGCCGGGCTCGATGACGACGTCGCGCGACAGCGTCACGCCGGCGTCGATCCAGGTCGAGGCGGGGTCGATGACCGTGACGCCCTCGCGCTGCCAGCGCTGCACGATCCGGCGGTTGAGCTCGGCGCCGAGCACCGACAGCTGGACGCGGTCGTTGACGCCCTCGGTCAGCCACGGGTCGTCGACGACGAGCGCGCCGACGTGCAAGCCGTCGCCGTTCGCGATGCCCAGGACGTCGGTGAGGTAGAGCTCGCCCTGCGCGTTGTCGGTCGAAAGGCGCGAAAGGCCGTCGCGCAGCACAGCGGCGTCGAAGGCGTACACGCCCGAGTTGATCTCGGCGATCTCGGCCTGCTCCGGGGTGGCGTCCTTGTGCTCGACGATCCCGGTGACCTTGCCGGCCGCGTCGCGCGTGATGCGGCCGTAGCCGGTGGGGTCATCGACCACCGCGGTGAGCACGGTGACCGCGTTCTTCGCCTCGGTGTGCTCGTCGAGCAGGGCGCGCAGGGTCGCCGTGTCGAGCAGCGGGACGTCGCCGTAGCTGACGATCACCGTGCCGGTGAGGTCCGCCGGCAGGGTCGCGAGCGCGCAGCCCACGGCGTGGCCGGTGCCCTTCTGCTCGGCCTGCACGGCGGTGCCGACCTCGCGCCCGAGAGCCGTGCCCACCTCGGCGAGCCGGGCGCCGACCGCCTCGCGGCCGTGGCCGGTGACGACGACGAGGTGCTGCGGGTCCAGGCCGGCGGCGGCCCGGACGGCGTGCTCGACGAGGGGGCGCCCGGCGATCGGGTGCAACACCTTCGGGGTCGCGGATCGCATGCGGGTGCCCTCACCCGCGGCGAGGATCAACGTGCTCAGCGGGCCGGTCAACGGCGCTCCCAACGGTTACCACAAGATGGCTTCTGTCGGGCTCAGATCCTAACTGGGGTCCTCGGCGTCCCACGCGGGGTCGGTGGGAGTGCCTTCGCCCGCCCAGGCCGCGGCCGGGTCGGCGGCCATCGAGTTGGCCGACGCCACCTGGTTGCCGCCCCCGCGTTTCGCCTGGTACATCGCCGCGTCCGCGCGGGCGAGGACCTGCTCGCCGCGCTCTTGCGGCCGCAGCGAAACGAGCCCGATGGACAGCGTGACGCCGTGCGAAAGGTGGTGCGGCAGGCCCGCGACGGACTTCACCGCGCGCCCGAGCGCCATCTTCGCCGCGGACGCCGGCGTGCCCGGGAGCAGGACGATGAACTCGTCGCCGCCGTAGCGCGCCACGAGGTCGTCTCCCCTCAGAGCGTCACGAAGCGTGCTCGCGACGACGCGCAGCACGTTGTCGCCTTCGGCGTGCGACGCCTTGTCATTGACGCCCTTGAACCCGTCGAGGTCGACCAGCGCGACCGCGAGCGGCTGCGCGTCCGCCGAAGACGCGAGCTGGCGCAGCTTCTCGTCCAGCGCGCGGCGGTTCGGCAGGCCGGTGAGCGGGTCCTGCAGCGCCTGCTGGGTGATCGCGCCGTGCTCGGCGGAGAGCCGTTCGTGCTCGCGGCGCGCGTTCAGCGTGGCGATCTGCGACTCGCGCAGGCTCCACATCTCGTTCTCGAGGCGCCTCGCGTAGTCGATCAGCGACTCGCTGGCGCCGGACGCGTAGTCCGGTGTGGTGTCGAGCCGGGCCAGCTCGCGGACGATGTTCAGCCGCATCGACGGCTGCGAGGTGTCCTCGGTCAGCGACTCACGAGCGTGCCGCAGCACGTCGAGGGCCTCTTCGCGGCGGCCGGCGTGGTCGAGGCAGCGGGCCAGCGCGATGGCGACGATCTCGCGTTCGCCGGGGTAGCCGGTGCCTTCGTGCAGCGCCCGGAGCCGGTCGATCTGGTCGGCGCTCGGGCTGTGCAGTGCCTGCGCCGAGGCGAGGACGCCGACCTGGTCGACGGCCGCGACACCCGCCTTCCGCGGGAACAGCGACTCGGTGAACGGGCCTTCGGCGGCCACGGCCATGGACGCGGCGGTGCGGAACTTCTCGGCGCTCTCGTCGTACTCGTCGATGCGCTCGAGCCGCAGACCCCAGCCGAGCAGCATCTTGACGCGGTTCATCAGCTGCAGCGTGATCTCGTGCGGGCTCGCGCTCTCGCGGATCGCGCCGGCGGCGCGGCCGATGACCTCCTCGGCGGCTTCGTACACGCCGAGCTGGTTCAGCACGATCCAGCAGTCGTTCAGCGCCGACCACAGCATCCGGTTCCACTGGCGGATGCCGACCTGCCGGTTCGGGATCGCTGAGTCGTCGAGGATGGCCAGCGCGCGGGCGATCTCGGTGAGCGCGGGGTCTTCCTGCGCGGCGATCACCAGCCGGCGGCCGCGCAGCGCGTGCGCGTCGGCCCGCAGCAGCGCGAGGCCGTGCCGGCGGGTGTGCGCGAGCATCTCGTCGAGCCGCGGTTCGGCCTCCGCGGCCAGGCCCCTGGTGATCAGCCGGGCGATCGCGGACGCGCGCAGCAGCTGCGCGATCATCGTCGGCTCGCCGCGCCGCTGGGTCTCGTCGAGCAGCTCGTCCATCAGCTCGACGATCTGGAGCTGCTGGTCGTACTCCTGCCGCTGGACCGCGGCGATCAGCTCCCGCGCGCGCCCGACAAGCCAGGCGTCGGACATTTCGGCCAGTGCGGGACGCCTGGCCGCACCGGGGTCGGTCGCCTCGTCGGTCAGCGCCAACCTCCCGGTCTCGTGGGTTCGGGTCCTGCTGCTCCGCCGCCAGGATTCGAACCTGAACTGTCAGAACCAAAATCTGAAGTGCTGCCGATTACACTACGGCGGATCGATCCTGGTCAGGATAGCGACGATCGGGTGTCGTTCGCGCGGGGGATGCGTTACCGGCCCGTCCGCCGGGTACTCCGGTTCCGAAGTTCGGGTGTGAGGATTCCGGCACTCCCCAGTCGCCGGAACCTCCTGTACCGTAACTTACGGCATCGTAGGTTAGGGCACCCTACGAAAAGGGGCGCCCGCATAGGGAGAAGTGAAGCGTATGACGGCCACGCTCGACCGTTCTCAGTCCACCGGGGAGCCTTCGGCTCCGAAGGGGCCCAAACCCGTTATCGAAGGCACGCGCGGCATCGGCGTGCAACTGTCGGTCTACTTCGGCGTGATCGCGCCGCTGGTGGCACTGCTGGTCGCGGTGCCGTTCGCCTGGGGCTGGGGACTGAGCTGGGTCGACGTCGGCATCTTCGTGGCGTTCTACGCGATCAGCGGGCTCGGCATCACCGTGTCGTACCACCGCTACTTCACGCACGGCTCCTTCAAGGCCAAGCCGTGGCTGCGCGTGGTCATGGCCATCGCCGGCAGCATCGCCCTGCAGGGGCCGGTCATCACCTGGGTCGCCGACCACCGACGCCACCACGCGTTCTCCGACCGCGACGGCGACCCCCACTCCCCGTGGGCGTTCGGCACCTCGCCGTGGGCCATCGCCAAGGGTTTCTGGCACGCCCACATGGGCTGGCTGTTCGAGCGCGACCAGACCAACGCCGAGCGCTTCGCGCCGGACCTGGTCAAGGACCCGGCGATCAAGAAGGTCGACGACCTGTTCTGGCTGTGGGCGCTGGTCAGCCTGATGCTGCCGGCCCTGCTCGGCGGCCTGATCTCGTGGTCGTTCTGGGGCGCGGTGACGGCGTTCTTCTGGGCCGGCCTGGTGCGCATCTGCGTGCTGCACCACGTGACGTGGTCGGTCAACTCGATCTGCCACATGATCGGCGAGCGCCCGTTCGCCGCGCGGGACAAGTCGGCGAACTTCTGGCCGCTGGCGATCTTCTCGTTCGGCGAGTCGTGGCACAACCTGCACCACGCCGACCCGACGTCCGCGCGCCACGGCGTCAAGCGCGGCCAGATCGACATTTCCGCGCGGCTGATCTGGATCTTCGAGAAGTTCGGTTGGGTGCACGACGTGCGCTGGCCGACGCCGCAGCGGTTGGCCCGTATCGCCACCGAAAAGGGCTAGTCAACTAGGCTGCCCCGATGGCGGGGAGACGACGTTCGAAGCGTGAGCAGCAGGTCACCGGGGCGCGTCCGGCCGCCCCGGTGACGCGCGTCCGGATGACCGGCAGCGAGCGGCGTCAGCAATTGCTGAACGTAGCGCGGGCGTTGTTCGCCGAAAAGGGCTTCGACGGGACGTCGATCGAGGAGATCGCCCACCGCGCCAACGTGTCGAAACCCGTGGTGTACGAACACTTCGGGGGCAAAGAGGGCATCTACGCGGTGGTCGTGGACCGCGAAACGCAGCTGCTCCTGGAGCGCATGGTGTCCACGCTGCACGGCGGCCACCCCCGCGTGATGCTCGAACAGGCGGCGATCGCGTTGCTGTCGTACGTCGAGGATTCCCACGACGGTTTCCGGATCCTGGTCCGCGATTCGCCGGTGGCGAGTTCGACGGGCACGTTCTCGACGGTGCTGAACGACATCGCGAGCCAGGTGGAGCACATCCTGGCGCAGCAGTTCGCGGCGCGCGGGTACGACGAGAAGCTGGCGGCGCTGTACGCGCAGGCGCTGGTGGGCATGGTGGCGCTGACGGGCCAGTGGTGGCTGGACGCCCGCAAGCCGAAGCGTGACGAGGTGGCGGCGCACCTGGTCAACCTGGCTTGGAACGGGCTGTCGCACTTGGAAGACAAGCCGAAGCTCCGGCTGGGATGACGGTTTCCCTTGTGGGGACGGGGGTCACGCTGACCATCGGGGACCTCGACGCGTCGCACGCCGAGTTCCTCGCTACTCGAGCGTCCCGGTCTCGTGGAGGTGGTCGAAGATGATCTTGTCCACCGCCGAGACCGCGTCGCGGTTCGCGTACGCCAGCCAAGCGATCTCTTCGATCTCACTGCTTGCTGTCACCGTCCCGGTGTATTCGGCCCGGTAGCAGGTCATCCGGACCACGACCCCCGCGTGGCCGTGCGCCTCCGCCTCGAACACGCCCGCCGGCTCGATGGTCGGCTCGGTGATCTCCACCGTCAGCTCTTCGCGGATCTCGCGCACCAAGGTCTCGGTGTCGCTCTCGCCCGGCTCGCGCTTGCCGCCCGGCAGGTAGTACACGTCCTTGCCCCGGGAACGCGTGCTCAGGATCCGGCCGTCCACCAGGTGCAGCCACGCGATCTTGTCGATCACGCCAAGCCCGCCAGCACCTCGTCCGTCGTGACGACCGTGCCGAGCCGCGGGAAGATCTTCGTGATCGCGTTCTCGTGCGAAATGTCGGCGAGCGCGGTCATCGCGTCCGACACCGCGACCGTGTCGTAGCCGTGGTCGGCGGCCGCGCGCAGGGTCGACTCGACGCCGAACTCCGTCGCGATCCCGCCGAAGTACGCGGTTCGCACGCCCTTGCCGCGCAGGTACTCGTCGAGGTCCGTGTTCGCGAAGCCGCCGATCGTGTACTTGGTGACGATCTTGTCGCCCTGCGCGTCGAAGACGAGCTCGTTGCCCGGCGGGTTGTCCGGCCGCGCCACCTTGACGATCACCACGGGCGCGCCGGCCTCGCGGAACGCCGTCCGCAGCCGCAGCGCGTTCGCGACGACTTCTTCGCCGGTGTACGGCGTGGTCGGCAGCGTCACGATCCGTTCCTGCAGGTCGACGAGCACGAGCGCGGACGTGGCCGGGTCGATCTTGGTCATGCCCCGATCCTAGGCGCTAGGGTCGGGCACATGGGGAACAGCAGAGAAGTAGTGGTGACGGGCGGCGGCACGGGTATCGGGTACGCCGTCGCGGCGGCCTTCGCCGAAGCGGGCGAGCGGGTCACGATCACCGGGCGCCGCGAGCAGGTGCTCACCGAGGCCGCGACGCTTCTGGGCGCGCGCCCGGTCGTGTTCGACGCCGCCGATCCCGCGGCGGTCGAAGCCGCACTGTCGGAGTTGCCGGACCGCGTCGACGTGCTCGTCAACAACGCCGGGGGCAACACGGACTTCCTCGACGGCGACGAGGAGGGGCTCGCCGGGTTCGCGGCCGCGTTCGAGCGCAACCTCCGGTCCAATGTGGTCAGTGCCGCGCTCGTGACGCACGCGCTGCGCGAACGCCTGGCCGAAAACGCGCGGATCGTCACGATCGGCTCGATCGCCGCCCGCACCGGCGCCGGCTCGTACGGGGCCGCGAAGGCCGCGGTCGAGGCGTGGAACATCAGCGTCGCGCAGGAGTTCGGCCCGCGGGGGATCACGGCGAACGTCGTCGCGCCGGGACTGATCGGCGAGACGGAATTCTTCCACGGCAAGTTGTCGGACCGCCGCCGCGAACGGCTGATCGCCAACACGATGACCAAGCGACCGGGCACGCCGGAAGATGTCACCGCCGTGGTGACGTTTTTGGCGAGCCCCGCCGCCGGGCACGTCACCGGACAGGTGGTGCACGTCAACGGCGGGGCTCACCTGGGCAAATAGGACTCATCGGGGAGAGACACGGTGGAGGCCGGTCCCCGATCGCCAGGTCGGCGATGGCGCTCGGGGACCGGCGCGGTGCTGCCGCGGGAACGCTATCTTCGGACCGCGTCCAACACTCGTCGGGGGGCGGGCGAAAACTCTTGGTACAGAACATGTTCCGCGATCCGCCGCCCCGGCGGAAGTGTCCACGGCACTCCGCGGCCGTGCTTTTCTCATGATCAGGCCGGCGTGACCTTCAGGAGCTTGTCGTCGGTTCCGTCCGAAGTCGTCACGTACAGTGCGCCGTCCGGGCCGCTCCGCACGGCCCGCAGCCGGCCGAACTTGTCGTCGAACTCCGGCGGGAGCGAGACGTCCAGGACCTTGCCCGCCGCGTCCAAGTGGTACAGCAGCAGCTTCTGGCCCTTCAACGCCACCACGACCAGCGCGCCGTCGTTCAGGCCCCACTGCGCGCCCGTCAGGAACGCGTCGCCGCTGATCGCCTCGGTGATCTTGCCGGACGTCCACAATGGACTCACCGCGTCCGGGAACCGCTTGAGGTCGGTCATCGGCACGCTCTCGTCGTAGCTGGAGTCGGTGCCGCCCTTCGACGGGTCCCAGCCGTAGTTCGCGCCCGGCTTCAGCAGGTTGACCTCGTCGTCGAAGGTCGGCCCGTGCTCGGCCGTGATCACCTGACCGCTGCCCGGCCGGATCGCCACGCCTTGGACGTTGCGGTGGCCGAAGGTGTAGATCAGCCGCTCGTGCGCGTTCGCCGAAGTGATGAACGGGTTGTCCGGCAACGGGTTCCCGGTCTTCGCGTCCAGCCGCAGCACCTTGCCGCCCAGGGAGTGACGGTCCTGCGCGATCGTCGAGCGCGCTGTGTCGCCGGTGCCGACCAGCAGCGCGCCGTCCGGCGCGAACGTGGGGCGGCAGCCGGAGTGCCGGCCGCTCGGGTTCACCGGCAGGCCGGTCAGCAGGTTCTTGACCCGGGTCGCGCTCCCGCCGTCCTCGGCCAGCTTCCACGTGACCAGCCGGATGTCGACGGCCTTGCCGCCCTCCTGGTGGTCCTGGCACGTGATGAACTCGCGGCTGGTCGCGAAGTCGGGGCTGATCGCCATGCCGAGCAGCCCGCCTTCGCCCTGCACGAGGACGTCGGTGAAGTCGGCCTGGACGTCGGTGGCGCGCCCACCGCGGACCAGCGCGAGCTTGCCGGGCCGCTGCGGGACGAGGATGCCGCCGTCGGGCAGGAAGCCGATGTCCCAGCCGTGCTCGAGCCCGGCGGTCACCGTCTCGACCTTGAACTTCCCGGTCGACGCCGCCGGCGTGGACGCGGGCGGGACGCTCTGGACGGGCGCGCTCGACGCCCCCGAGCAGCCCGCGACCAGCAGGGACACCGCACCGATGAGACCCAGCACACGCCGCATACGGCTCATCCTGCCATCAAGCGGTGAAATCGCCGTTCGTCGCGACCTCCTTCAGGAACTCCAGGTCGTCCGAGCCGGGGAGGTAGTGCCCGGTGCCCGGCACTAGGTCCACCACGGCGCCCGCCGCTTCGAGCCGCCGCTTGGTCGTCGCGGAGTCGACCATGGCGTCCTCCGCCCCGGCGACGGCGTACACCGGCATGGTCACCCGCGCCAGAGCTGCGTCGCCGAAGACCGGGAACGGGCCGGTCCGGTACCGGTAGTTCGCCGACACGAGCAGCTGCTGCTCGACGATCGGCGACGTCGCCGGCTCGCCCACCGCGCCGGCCACGGACTTCCGCCGCCCCTTCTCCCCGAGCAAAGCCAGGAACACCGCCTTGACGACGAACCCCTTCTTCATCGGGCCGAGGCCGATCGGGCACCGCAGCGCCAGCGCGGCGACGCGCCCGGGCCGCCGGATCGCGTAGTCGAGCGCGAGCCAGCCGCCGAACGACGACGTCAGGAAGGCCGCCCGGGGGACGCCGAAGTGGTCCAGCACCGCGTCCAGCCAGTGCGCGTACCGGTCGCCGTCGAGCGGCGGCCGCGTCTCGGCGCTCATCCCCGGCTCGCCGATGATGTCGACCGCGTACACCCGGAACCGCTCCACCAGCGACGGGATCCGGTGCGCCCACTCCGCCGAGTTGCTGCCGGAGCCGTGCAGCAGCACGAGTGGTGGCGCGCTCTCCGGGCCGGAGACCAGGACGAACGTCTCGCCCTCGGGGGTCGGCACGCGCACCTCGTCGCGCGGGACGGGCCAGCTCTCCAGCGCTTCGAGATAGCGCTCGCGGAGGAGGCGAGCCCCGGCTGCGGACTTGTATATCGTCATGCAAAGTACTCTATCCTTCCCTATCAACTGGATAAATGAGGAGTGATCACGCCCCTGGACGTACCAGCCCGGACTCGTAGGCGAAGACAACCGCGTGCACCCGGTCGCGCAGCCGCAGCTTGCCGAGGATCCGCCCGACGTGCGTCTTCACCGTCGTCTCGCCGATGTACAGCTTCGCCGCGATCTCGCCGTTGGAGTGCCCGCGCGCGATGAGCCCCAGAACGTCCTTCTCGCGCTCGGTCAGCACGTCGAGCTTCGCGACGTCCACGGGATCGCGGTCGTCGGCGAGGTAGCGGTCGAGCAGCCGCCGCGTGACCGACGGCGAGACCATCGAGTCGCCGCGCAGCACGCCGCGGATCGCCACGAGCATCTCTTCCGACGGCGCGTCCTTCACCAGGAACCCGCTGGCGCCCGCCCGCAACGCGGCGTACGCGTACTCGTCGAGATCGAACGTCGTGATGATCAGGACGCGCACGTCCGGCAGCTCGGCGCAGATCCGCCCGGTCGCGGTGACGCCGTCGAGCACCGGCATCCGGACGTCCATCAGCACCAGGTCCGGCCGTAGTTCGCGAGCCTTCGCGACGGCCTCCTCGCCATTCGCGGCTTCGGCGGCGACGACGAGGTCGTCCTGGCTCTCGACGATCATCCGCAGCCCGACGCGCACCAGCTCCTGGTCGTCGCAGAGCAGCACCCGGGTGGTCATGACCCGGCCTCCGGTCTCGGGCGGTGGTGGGGTTCGGCGTGCCGACGGCCGAGGTCCGGCGCGGGTCCGGCGTCCGCCCTTGACGTGGTGCGGGCCGGCTTGCGCGAGTGGGGTGTCCGGCGTCGGGCAGAGGTTCGGTCGTGGCTTGGCGACCGGGATCCGGTATCCGTCCGTGGCCTGGTGAGGGGCGGCATCCGGGGGCTCATGACCCGACCACCAGGCTCGCGCGCACCCGGTAGCCGCCGTTCGGCAACGGGCCGGTCGCCAGCTCGCCGTGGTACATCTCGACGCGCTGGCGCATTCCCGCCAGCCCGCGCCCGGACGACGGCAACGCGGGCGCCGGCGCGGGTGGGGCCTGCCCGCCGGTGTTCGTCACCTCGATCCGGACCACTTCCGGCTCGAACGCGACTTCGACGCGGCCGGTCGCGTCGGCCGGGGCGTGCTTGATCATGTTGGTCAGGGCCTCCTGGACGATCCGGTATGCCTGCAGCGCGGCGCTCGCGGTCAGGCCACCGGGATCGCCGGTGACCTCCAGCGCGACCGCGCGCCCGCACTGGTCGACCAGCTCGCGCAGCTCGTCGATGCTCGGCTGGGGACTGCGCGCCGCCTGGCCGGCGTGCAGGACTTCGAGGAGCCGCCGCAGCTCGGCGAGCGCGTCCCGGCCCGTGCGGCCGATCGTGTCGAGCGTGCGGTCGACGGCTTCGGGATCGCGGTGCCGGGCCAGCTTCGCGCCTTCGGCGTTCAGCACGATCACGCTCATGCTGTGCGCGAGGACGTCGTGGAGCTCGCGCGCGATGCGGGTGCGCTCCTCCGCGACGGCGGCGCGCGACTGGGCGTCGGCGCGCTTCTCCTCCTCCGCGGTGAGCTGGTCCTTGGTGCGGAAGAACTCCCCGAGCGCCCACGCCGCGATGTGCAGGGGGAGGACAGCGACGATCGTGAAGGTGGGGTTCTCGGTATAGGTGCCCCACAGAAAGCCCCACTGGACGTCGAGCACGGCGATCGCGAAGGCGATCGCCGCGGCGAACCGCCGGCGACCCAGCTTGACCAGGGTGAACAGCGCCACCGCCATCGCCAGTTCGGTGCGGCCGCGGTCGTACGCCCAGATCTCGTTGAAGTACACCGCCGCCGCGCCGGCGATGACCAGCACCGCGACCGTGCGCGGGAACCGGCGCCGGACCAGCAGGGGCAGCACGAACAGCATCGGGATCGCGCGGACCGCCCACGAGCCCGTGCCGACCCAGTTGGGCGCGAGGAAGAGGAACACGGTGTACAGCGGCAGGTCCACCGTCCACCGGTGCCCGCGTATCCACACGACGAGTCGTTCCACGCCACCGAACGTAATGCCGGGACCCCGTCCGGGTCGTCATCCCTTCGGTCCGACCGTGTCCTCCCTTGGGAGGACGAGCCCGGTCGATCCGGCGGATTCGCGGCCACCCCCGCCGTTCCTACCGTCGAAATCATGTCGATCACCAGCGAATTCCTCCGCCATCCGATGCTGACGGGCGCGATCGCGGCCAGCTCACCGAAGCTGGCCGCGACGATGACCGCGGGCCTCGGTCTGGAACGCGCGGCGCGCGTCGTCGAGCTCGGGCCGGGTACCGGTGTCTTCACCGAAGCGGTCCTCGCGCTGCTTCGCCCCGAAGCGCGGCTGACCGCTTACGAGATCAACCCGCGTTTCGCAGCCTCGGTCAGCGAACGCTTTCCGCAGGTCGATGTCGTCACGGGCTCGGCGGAGCACCTCGCCGCCGACCGCGTCGACGTCGTCGTCTCCGGACTGCCGTGGACGGCGATGACCGCGGACCGGCAGCGCCGCATCCTCGACGCGGTCACGGCGGCGCTGGCTCCGAACGGCCGGTTCACGACGTTCGCGTACGCCCACGCGGCCTGGACGCCACCCGCACGGCGCTTCGCGGCTTCGCTGCGCAGCCGCTTCGCCGTCGTGGAGCGCACTCCGGTCGTCTGGGGGAACTTGCCGCCTGCGTTCGTCTACCGCGCGGCGCTGCCGGTGGCGGTGGGGAGGACGAGCCATGGACAGCCTGTTGCGGCCACTGCTTGACGCGCCCCCGCCGGTCGTCTACCTCGTCTGCGCGGTGCTGATCACGGCGGAAACCGCGCTGCTACCCGGAATCGTGCTGCCGACGTTGTCGGCGTTGCTGCTGATGGGTTTCCTCGCCGAGCGGGGCACGCTCCACTTCGGACTCGCTTTGCCCGTGGCCGTTTCCGCCGCCGTCCTCGGCGATCAGCTCGCGTACCTCGAAGGACGGCACTGGGGGCCGAGGTTGCGCCGGACGCGGTTCGCCCGCCGCATCGGCCAGGACCGCTGGGACCGCGCCGAAGCGGCGGTCGCGCGCTACGGCGTCCCGGCGGTGATCGCGGGCCGCTGCCTGGCCGGCGTCCGGACGCTGGTCCCGCGCGTCGCGGGCTCGGCGGCGATGCCGTACCGCCGGTTCGCCTTGGGCAGCGTTTGCGCGGCCGTGCTGTGGGCGAGCGCGGAGCTGCTCGTCGGTCACCTGACGGCGCTGGTGCTCTGAAGACGTTCCGCGGTTTCGGCGTCCGCGGGCAGGAACGTCTCCAGCTTGAGTTCCGACACCGTGACGTCGGCGGCGGTCGCGAACGTCGTGATCGCCGTGATCAGCCGCAGCTCACCGGCCGAAGTGGACAGTCGCACGGGCACGGCGAAACCGAGGTGATCGGCGCTCGGCGGCCGTTCCGGCGGCAGGTACCCCGTCAGTTCGGCGAGCTGCGCGGCGAGCCGGTCGTCCGGGGTGCGCGCGAGGTCGTTGCGGAGGCGCTCGAGGATGTGGCGGGCCCAGTCGTCGAGGTTCCGCACGCGCGGCGCCATCCCGCGCGGGTGCAGCGCGAGCCGCAGCGTGTCGACCGGTTCTTCGAGGAGCTCCGGTGCGACACCCTCGACGAGCAGGGAAAACGCGTCGTTCTTCGCGACGAGCAGGCCGTAGCGGTCGACGACGATGGCGGGGTAGGGGCGGTGGCCGTCGAGCAGCCGCCGCAGCCCGTCGAGCACCGGCCGGATCGCCGGGTCGCCGAGTTTCGTTTCGGGGTACGTCGGCGCGTAGCCGGCGGCGTGGAGCAGGCCGTTGCGCTCGCGCAGCGGCAGTTCGAGGGACTCGGCGACGCGCAGCACCATGCCGCGGCCGGGCACCGAGCGTCCGCTTTCCATGAAGCTCACGTGCCGCTGCGTCGTCCCCGCGCGCAGGGCCAGGTCGAGCTGGCTGAGCCGCCGGCGGGTGCGCCAGTCCTTGAGCGCCGTTCCGAAGTCCACGGTCCCATCCTGCTCGGCCGCGCCATTCCCCGCCGGGAATTGAGGGCATTCCCCGCTTCGGCGACGCTTCCCGGCATGACGAAATTCGGCCTGGTCGTACCGACCTACCAGCCCATCCTCGACGCCGGCCGGACCGCGCCGGAACTGGTCGACGTCGCCGTCTCCGCCGAAGAGCTCGGCCTCGACTCGGTGTGGGTGGGCGACACCCTCGCGCGGGCTCCGCTGGACGCTTTCACCGTGCTGGGTGCTTTCGCCGCCCGGACCTCACGGGTGACATTGGGGACGTCCGCGCTGCTCCCGGCGTTGCGGGACCCGGTTCTTTCGGCGAACCAGCTGCTTTCGCTCGATCTGCTCAGCGGCGGCCGCCTCACGGTGGCGGTGGGCGCGGGGTTCGCCGGGCGGAGCGAGCCGGAGTTCGCGTTCGTGGGAGTGCCTTGGGCGCGCCGGCGAGCGCGGCTGGACGACATCGTGGGCCTGTGGCGGGCGGCGTGGAGCGGTCAGCCGTCGTTCCACGGCGAGGTGCTGCACTACGACTCGCTGCCGTCCTTTCCCGCGCCCGCGCGCGTGGGCGGCCCGCCGGTGTGGCTGGCGGCGTTCACGCCGGGGGCGCTGGAGCGCGTCGGCCGGTTGTACGACGGCTGGCTGCCCTACCCGCCGGACCCGGCGGACTACGTGTCCGGGCTGGCCCGGATCCGCTCGTCGGCGGCACGCGCGGTGACGCCGGCGTTGTTCGCGACGGTCCTGGTGGAGGACGACGTGGACCGGGGACGTGCGCTGCTGGAGGAGTACTGCCGGCGCAATTACGGGATGCCCGCGGACTTCGTGCAGGGGATCCAGATGCAGGTGACGGGATCGGCCGCGGAGGTGGCTTCGCGGCTACGCGCGTACGAAGGCGCGGAGCACGTACTGCTGCGGATCGCGAGCACCGATCCGAAGGTGTTCGACGAGCAGTTGCCACGGGTCGCGGAGGTGGCGCAACTGCTCCGCTCTTGACAGCCTGCGGGCGCCCGAACGACGTGAATGACTCTTTCCTGTCGTCGGAGGCCAGGGCTCCGGCAAAGTCACGGCCGCGCGCGGAGTCGCGACGTTTGGCGGGGGTTGGCGACGTCATGAACGACTCTTTCCTGTCGTCCAGCGTCATGAACGACCCTTTCATGACGTCTGGTGGCCGAGCTCCGGCGAAGTCGTCACGTTCGGGTGCCCGTCGCCGGAAGACCGCCGAACCAGACCCGGCCACCGGCTTTGCCGGTGCCCCCTGTCGTCGGACGAGGTGAATGGGTCGTTCACGGCACCGGGCCCCGCTCGCGACCAGCCGTGATCGGAAACCTGTCGGGGGTGGCACGTAGGCTGGGACCCGTGACAAACGCTCCATTGTCCGGACTCCTCACCGCCATCCTGCCCGACCCGGCCCTGCGCGGCGTGGTCGAGCGCGCCGGTGCGCCGCTGCTCGAGCTGCAAGGCCCGATCGCCGCCCGGCAGCTCGTCGCCGCAGCCCTCGCCGCCGACGAGGGCGCGGCCAAGCCCGTCCTCGCCGTCACCGCCACCGGCCGCGAGGCCGACGAGCTGACCGCGTCGCTCGGCGCCCTGCTCGGCCGGGACAAAGTCGCCGATTTCCCCTCCTGGGAGACCCTTCCGCACGAGCGGCTCTCCCCGCGCGCCGACACCGTCGGCCGCCGCCTCGAGGTGCTGCACCGGCTGAAGGCCGGGGACGGCACCCTGCGCGTCGTCGTCGCCACCGTCCGCAGCCTCATCCAGCCCATGGCCCCCGGCCTCGGCTCGCTGAAGCCGATCGACCTGGTCGTCGGCGAGGAAGAGCCGTTCGAGGAACTGCTCGAACGGCTGGTCGAGCTGGCCTACAACCGCGTCGACATGGTCGAGAAGCGCGGCGAGTTCGCCGTCCGCGGCGGCATCCTCGACCTGTTCGGCCCGACGGCCCAGCACCCCGTCCGGGTGGAATTCTGGGGCGACGAGGTCAGCGAGATCCGCGCGTTCGCCGTCGCCGACCAGCGGTCGCTGCCCGGCGAGATCCCGCGCGTCACCGCGCCGCCGTGCCGCGAGCTGCTGCTCACGCCGCCGGTCAAGGAGAAGGCCGCGGAGCTGGCGAAGACGTACGAAGCGGACGCTCACCTGGCCGAGATGCTCACCAAGCTCGCCGACGGCATCCCGGTCGAGGGCATGGAAGCCCTCATCCCGGTGCTCTGCGATGGCGAGCTGGAGCTGCTCACCGACGCGATGCCGGCCGGCACCCACGTCCTGCTGACCGACCCCGAGAAGATTCGCGCGCGGGCCGCCGACCTCGTCCGCACCGGCCAGGAGTTCCTCGAAGCCTCCTGGACGACGGCCGCGGCGGGCGGCCAGGCCCCGATCGACCTCGGCGCGTCCGCCTACCGCGGGCTCGACGAGATCGCGTCCCACGCGCAGGACACCAAGCGCACCTGGTGGACGCTCACCCAGCTGACCAGCGAAGACCCGGACGTCTACCGCGTCTCGGTCGAGGCCGCGCCCGCCTACCGCGGTGAGATCGAACGCGCGATGACGGACCTGCGTGCGCACACCGCCGCGGGGGGCACGGCGGTGCTCGTCGTCGCCGGTCACGGCACCGCGGCCCGCGCCGTCGAGCAGCTGTCGTCCGCCGACGTCCCGGCGACCCAGGCCGGCGACGGCTTGAAGGGCGTCCCGGCACCAGGCATGGTTACGGTGACCTGCGGCGGCCTCACCGACGGTTTCGTTTCGCCGGAGCGCGCCCTCGTCGTGCTGTCGGAAGCGGACCTCACCGGCCGCGGCGCCGGCGCCGGAACGTCCACAAAGGACCTCACGACCAAGATGCCGTCCCGGCGGCGCAACGCCGTCGACCCGCTGGCGCTGAAGAACGGCGACTACGTCGTCCACGAGCAGCACGGCATCGGCCGGTTCATCGAAATGGTGCAGCGCACGGTCGCCGGCGCGACCCGCGAATACCTGCTGCTGGAGTACGGGTCGTCCAAGCGCGGGCACCCCGGCGACCGGCTGTTCGTGCCGACCGACCAGCTCGACGAAGTGTCCAAGTACGTCGGCGGCGAACTGCCCACGCTCAACAAGCTCGGCGGCTCCGACTGGAAGAACACCAAGGCCCGGGCCAAGAAGGCGGTCAAGGAAATCGCCGCCGAGCTGGTCCAGCTCTACGCCGCGCGTCAGGCCGCGCCCGGGCACGCGTTCGGCCCGGACACGCCGTGGCAGGGCGAGCTGGAAGACGCCTTCCCGTTCACCGAGACCAACGACCAGCTCGCCGCGATCGACGAGGTCAAGTCGGACATGCAACGCGGCGTCCCGATGGACCGCGTCATCTGCGGCGACGTCGGCTACGGCAAGACCGAGATCGCCGTGCGCGCGGCGTTCAAGGCGGTCCAGGACGGCAAGCAGGTCGCCGTGCTCGTCCCGACCACGCTGCTCGCGCAGCAGCACCTCAACACCTTCACCGAGCGCATGCAGTCGTTCCCGGTGAAGATCCGCGGCCTGTCGCGGTTCTCCGCCAAGAGCGAGACCGACGCGACCCTGGAGCAGCTGGCCAGCGGCGAGATCGACATCGTCATCGGCACGCACCGCCTGCTGCAGACCGGCGTCCGCTGGAAGGACCTCGGTCTCGTGATCGTCGACGAGGAGCAGCGCTTCGGCGTCGAGCACAAGGAACACATCAAGGCGCTGCGCACGCACGTCGACGTGCTGACGATGTCCGCGACCCCGATCCCGAGGACGCTGGAGATGTCGCTGGCCGGCATCCGCGAGATGTCGACGATCCTGACGCCCCCGGAAGACCGGCACCCGATCCTGACGTATGTCGGCTCGTACGACGACAAGCAGGTCGGCGCGGCAATCCGCCGTGAACTGCTGCGCGACGGCCAGGTGTTCTACGTCCACAACCGCGTCTCGTCGATCGAGAAGGCCGCGCGGCACATCCGCGAGCTGGTGCCGGAGGCGCGCGTCGTCACCGCGCACGGGCAGATGAACGAGGACAAGCTCGAAAAGATCATCCAGGGCTTCTGGGAGAACGAGTACGACGTCCTGGTGTGCACCACGATCGTCGAGACCGGTCTCGACATCTCGAACGCGAACACGTTGCTGGTCGAGCGCGGTGACCTGCTCGGGCTGGCCCAGCTGCACCAGCTGCGCGGCCGCGTCGGACGAGGGCGCGAGCGCGGGTACGCGTACTTCCTGTACCCGCCGGAGGCACCGCTGACGGAGACCGCGCACGACCGGCTGGCGACGATCGCCCAGAACACCGAGCTCGGCGCGGGCATGGCGGTCGCGATGAAGGACCTGGAGATCCGCGGCGCGGGCAACATCCTCGGGGCGGAGCAGTCCGGGCACATCGCGGGCGTCGGGTTCGACCTGTACGTGCGGCTGGTCGGTGAAGCGGTCGACGCGTTCCGCCGGCACGCGGGCGCCGACCCGGCGGAGGACGAGGAGATGGCCGACGTCCGCGTCGACCTCCCGATCGACGCCCACATCCCGCACGACTACGTGCCGGGGGAGCGCCTGCGGCTGGAGGCGTACCGCAAGATCGCGGCGGCGCCGGACACCGAGGGCCTGGAAGCGGTCCGCGAAGAGCTGATCGACCGCTACGGCCGGCCGCCGGCGCCGGTCAACCGGTTGCTGGCGGTGGCGCGGTTCCGGCACACGTGCCGCGAGGCGGGCGTGACGGAGGTGGCGGTCCAGGGCACGACGGTCCGCTTCGCGCCGCTGCCGTTGCAGGATTCGCAGATGGTGCGGTTGAAGCGGCTGTACCCGAAGGCGGTCTTCAAGGCCGTGACGAACACAGTGTCGGTGCCCAAGCCGACCGAGGGGCCGGCGGGCGGCCGGATCGGCGCGCCGACGCTGCGGGACGAAGAGCTGCTGGGCTGGTGCACGAAGCTGCTGACCCAGCTGACGAAGAAGCCCGCGACTGTCTGAGACCACGGTGTAAAGCGGGGCGGACACCCGGCGCCACTTCGGGGGAACTCTCGTTGTGGCGTCGGGGTTTCCGAGGCTGGTGCTCTTAGGTTCGCCCTATGAACATCCGTAGCAGGCAGCTCGGTGAACGGCTGCTCCAGCGCATGGCGGAGAAGGACTGGGGCGTCCGGGAGATGTCCCGGAAGCTGGAGATGAGCGCGCAATGGGTCTCGTCGGTGACGCGGGGACTGCATCGGCCGGACCCGGTGCACCTGGCGCGGTTCTTGACGACGCTGGAGATTTCGTTCTCCGGCTGCCGATCGGGCGCGGGGCACCCGAGGTCATGCGCGGCCAACTGGGGCATCTGGTGCGGCTGGCCGACCGGAACGACGTTTCGATCCGGGTGGTGCCAGCGAACCGCGGTGGACATCCCGCGCTGGCCGGGCACTTCCAGCTGATCGAGTCGAAGGACTTCACTCCGGTGATCTACATCGACAGCGAGAATTCCTCGCTGTTCCTGGAGGAAGCCGCCGATGTCGTCGCCTACCGGCGAGTGCTTGCCGGGATGGATCGGATCGCGCTCGATCGGGCAGAATCCAAGAGGTTCATCGCCGACCTCTAGATAGGAGCGCGAACGATGCCGACCTGGCGTAAGAGCAGCTACAGCACCAATGGCGGAGAGTGTGTCGAGATCGCCCTCGACCGCCCGGAAGTCCTGGTCCGGGACACCAAAGACCGCGAAGGCGGCACTCTCACCGTCTCCGCGACGCCTTGGCGCGAGCTGCTCAGCCGACTTCGCTGAACATCGGCGGCCGAGCCTCCGCCAACCCCATCTTCACCGACTCCACCGGCACCGGAACCGCTCCGGCCCCGGCCATCGGCAACGGCCGGGGCTTGCGCGGCATCCGCGATCCCGCACCCCCACCACGCCCCGAGTACACGAGCAACCCCCGCGTCGGATCCGGTACCGCGTCCAACGCCGCCGTCACGACCGGCAGCGCCCGGAACGCGTCGCGGCTTTCCTCCGACTTGAACTCGATCTCCAACACCACGCCCCAGCGGTGTTCGTGCCACACCCACTGTTCCGCGCCGTTCGTCAATGCTGCTTCGGTGAGTGCGTCACCGCGGGCGAGCCGCCACAAGGAAGCCGTGGACTCGCCATCGAAGACCTCGATGGTCAGCCAGTGGTCCATGTCGTCGAGGTTACGCCCGGCGACACCGCACGGGTGTTGCGTTTCGGGTGCGATGGTGTGAGAGGGTATGGCCTGTGATGCGGATCATGGGGCGCCCTCGCGCGCTGGTCGCGGTTGTTGCCGGTGCTCTTCTGCTCGCCGGGTGCGGCTCGGGCCCCAGCCAGGTCGGCAGCGCCGTCCTGGTCGGCGACCGCTCGGTCTCCATCGACCAGGTGCAGGCCCTCATCGACAAGGCCGTCCGCGAGCAGCCGTACGCGCAGAAGCTCGCCGGTGCGCACAAGCTCGAGGAGCTCGGTCGCGCGGCCGTAAGCCAGCTCGCCCTGCACGAGATGCTCGCCGCGGCCGCGGAAAAGCAGGGCATCACGCCCAACTACGGGCGGATCGAGGCCCAGCTGGCCAAGGACCCCCTCAACGGAACGGTGCCCGCGAACTCGGCCGACGAGACCCAGGCGATCAGCGAGGTCGTCACCCGCAGCCGTGATCACCGCGAGGCGCTGACCGACACCTACCTCGCCCAGGCGCTGGCCGAGAAGGCTGTCCCGAACCTGTCGGTCACCTTCGACTACACGTCCATCGGTTCGATGCCGGATTCCGCCACCGGCGAAACGCCCAAGGGGCCCGAAGCGAAGAAGGCGGCCTTCGACCTCGCCCGGCAGTTCGCCGCCGATCCGGCGGCCGCGGCCAAGCGCATCGGCGCCGACGCCCAGTACGAGGCTTCGTTGCGGCAGCAGGCGGCCCAGCAGGGCCAGAACACCGACTCGATCCCGCCGCTCACCGGCGTCGGCGAGGCCGTGCCCGCGTCGCAGGCCGGGGTGCTCGCCGCCGGCCCGCTCTTCGGCTCGCCGGTCGGCGCCGTCACGGTCTTCCCGTACCCGAACCGCGAAGGCACCTGGTTCGTCGCGGTGGTCCGCCAGCGCGTGGACGACAAGCCCGTCGCCACCGAGCAGGCGCCCGCCCTCGACGACGCCACGAAGACCGCCATCGGCATGCGGCAGCTGCAACCGCTGTTCGACCGGCTCGACGTGCGGATCAACAAGCGGTACGGCGTGTGGGACGTGGTGGGCATGAACGTCCTCCCGAACCTGGACGCCGCCCAGGGCCTCGTGCTGCCCGCGGGTGGTTCCGGCCGCGCGCAGCAGTGAGCACCGGCGTCGTCGTAGTCGTCCGCGGGGCGACGCTGCCCGCCGCGGCGCTGAAGATCCTGCGCGACGCCCGCGCGGTGTACGCGGCGACGGACCTCGACGCGAGCGTGTTCGGCGTCCCGGCCATCACCGAGGCGCCCTCGCTGAAGGACGTCGTGCTGCTCGCCGGGTCCCGGGACGAGCCCGCGGCGTCGCTGCTCATCGCGACCGGCGCGGAGGTCATCGAGACGCCGGCGCCGCCGCTGGTCGAGGCCGCCGAGGTGATGGACCGGCTCCGCTCGCCGGGCGGCTGCCCGTGGGACGCGGCCCAGACGCACGCATCGCTGCGGCAGTACCTGGTCGAGGAGACCTACGAACTGCTCGACGCCATCGAGTCGGGCGATCGCGAAGCGCTCCGCGAAGAGCTCGGTGACGTCCTGCTCCAGGTGCTCTTCCACGCGCGGGTCGCGGCCGAGGACGCCGACGACCCGTTCGGCATCGACGACGTCGCCGCCACGCTCGTCGCGAAGCTGGTCGGCCGGCACCCGCACGTGTTCGCCGACGCCGGCCCGGTGCGCACCGTCGAGCACCAGAACCTCAAGTGGGAAGAGCTGAAGCAGCAGGAGAAGCAGCGCATGTCCATTGTGGACGGCGTGGCGCTCGGCCAGCCCGCGGTGGCGCTGGCCGGCAAGCTCGGGCAGCGTTCCGGGCGCGCGGGCATCCCGCTCGATCTCTTCCCGGCCGGCTCCGCCGCCGCCGCGCAGCTGTTCCGCATCGCGGCGACGGCGCGGCGCGCGGGCGTCGACCCCGAGGGCGAGCTGCGGGCCCTGGCGAAGCAGTTCGCGAACGACGTCCGGGCCGCCGAGCAGGCCGCACGGGACGCGGGGCTGGAGCCGACGACCCTGGAGGCCGACGGCTGGCGGAAGTTCTGGCCCACCCCCTCGGTGTGACGCAGCACACAATCGAGTGAGAACCGTTTCCGGTCATCCGGCGTCTTGCCTGGTGTGAGGAAGCTGCCACTGGAGGACGCCGACGAGGAGCACCTCGTCCGCCGCACGGCCAAGGGCGACCGTGCGGCGTTCGAGGAGCTCTACCGCCGCACGTCGCCCTGGCTCGCCGTGCGCCTGCGCCGGCGGTGCGCCGACGAGCAGGTCGTCGCCGAAGTCATGCAGGAGACGTACCTGGCCGTGTGGCGCGCGGCGGGCTCGTTCGTGGGGGCCACGACCGGCGGCACCGCGGTCGGCTGGCTGTGGACGATCGCCGCGCGCCGCCTCGTCGACGCGTTCCGGCGCCGGGCCCACCACGCGCAACCGCCGGTGGAGGTGGCCCTCGACGTCGCGCCCGTGCCGGCGGCGGAGGACGTGGCCTTGGCCGCGACGATCGGTGACGAGGTCGGTGACGCACTGCGCGACCTGGCTCCCGAACTGCGGGCGGTGCTGCAGGCGATGGTGCTCGACGGGCTGACCGTCCGGGAGACCGCCGTCCTGCTCGGACTGCCGGAAGGAACCGTCAAGACCCGCGCTCGCCGGGCGCGGTTCGCGATGAAGGAGGCCCTGTCATGACCCATGCGTCGGACGATCTCATCGCCGAGTACGTGGCGGGCTACCACCTCCCGGCCGACCGGCTGTGGGGTCTCGAAGCGCACCTGGAGACGTGCCGGGTGTGCCGGGCGCGACTGGCGGACGTGGCGCCCGTCCAGCCGGTGGTGGACGTCGTCTGGAACCGGCTCGGCGCGGAAATCGAGCTGTCGGGGGTTCCGTTCCACGGGCCGCCACCGCCCAAGCCGGTTCCCTACCGGAGCCGGCAGCGGTGGCTCGACACGTGGGTCACCCCGGTGATGCTGCCGTGGCTGGGGATGATCGTGCTGGTCACGCTGCTCGCGGTGGCGTTCGACCAGATCGGGCACGCGGTGCTGCAGGTGACGGCGGTGCAGCTCTTCGCGCCGGTGCTGCCGGTGCTCGGCGTCGCCGCGTCGTGGGCGCGAGGGCTGGATCCGGCGTACGAAGTCGTCGTCGCGACGCCGCGGGCCGGGCTGTACCTGATCGCGCGGCGGACGCTGGCCGTGCTCCTCGTCGTCCTGCCGGTGCTCGGGGTCGCCGGGTGGCTGACCGGCACGGCGCCGGCGCTCTGGCTGCTGCCGAGCCTGGCCTTCACCACGGGGACGCTGGCGCTGGGCGGGCTGATCGGCGTCACCCGGGCGGCGTACGCGCTGGTCGCGGTGTGGGTGGCGGGACTGGTGCTGCCCACCGTGGCGGCCCACCAGCAAACGTTTGCGCTCAGCACCGGCGCGTGGCCGGTGTGGGCGGGGATCTTCGCGCTGACGACGGTGGTGGTCGCCCTGCACAAGGGCGCGTTCACCCGGCTCGGCGCGCGCAACTAGGGAGGACGAACATGCGTGCTGTCGGGGCCGCCGAGGTCGCGCCGACGACCTACGCCTGGGAGATCCAGGCCGAGGGTCTGAAGGTGCGGGTCGGCCGGCGGAAAATGGCCGTGGACGGGCTGGACCTGTCGCTCGGCAAGGGGGTGCACGGCTTGCTCGGGCCCAACGGCGCGGGCAAGACGACGCTGATCCGGGCGCTGGCGACGGTGCTCCGGCCGGCGGAAGGCCGGCTGTCGCTGCTCGGTGCGCCGGCCGGGGGGAACACCGGGCAGCGCGGCCTGCGCCGGCGGATCGGCTACCTGCCGCAGAACTTCGGGTTCTACAAGCGGTTCACCGTCCGGGAGTTCGTCGAGTACATCGCGTGGCTCAAGGAGGTGTCCAAAGAGGACATCCCCGGCGCGGTGCAGCGCGCGATCGAACGAGTGGGGCTCGCCGACCGCGCGGACGACCGGATGAAGACGCTGTCGGGCGGCATGGTCCGGCGGGTCGGGATCGCGCAGGCGATCGTCAACGACCCGGACATCCTGCTGCTGGACGAGCCGACCGCCGGGCTCGACCCGGCGCAGCGCGTGCGGTTCCGCGAGCTGGTGCAGGAGCTCGGCCGGGACTCGTGCGTGCTGATCTCGACGCACCTGGTCGAGGACGTGGGCACGGCGTGCTCCGACGTCGTCCTGTTCGACGAGGGCAAGCTGGTGTTCCAGGGCACGCCCGGCGAGCTGGCCGAGGCCGGCACCGCGGAGCACGTGGGCGACAGCCCGATCGAGCGTGGCTACTCGGCGCTGCTGAACCACGAGCCGGGCAAGGGGGCCTGGTGATGATCCTGCGCACCGAACTGCGGCGCTCGATCGCGCCCTGGGCCGGGCTGGCGCTGCTCGTGGTGGCGCTCGGTTTCCTGTTCCTGCTGTCGGGGCCGTGGTGGAAGGTCCCCGCGCCGTGGACGGGGAACACGACGACCACCGCGCTGTGGCTGCGGTTCCTGCTGGTGTTCCTGTGGCCGATCGTCGTCGGCGGCGGGGCGATCCAGGGCATGCGCGACAGCCGCTCGGGGATGGTCGAGCTGCTGGCCACGACGTCGCGGCCCGGCCGGCACCGGGCGATCAGGCTGGCGGGTGCGGTGGGGGCGCTGAGCGCGCTCGGGTTCCTGCTGGTGTTCGGCGTCGGCCTGGTGGAGGTGCTCGGCCACGGCGGGTTCGTGTCGGTGAGCTTCCTGCCGGTCATGGTCGTCGGCCTGCTCGCCGTCGTGGCGGGGAGCTGGGTCGGCCTGGCGGTGGGGCGGCTGCTGCCGCACCCGTTGACCGCGCCCGCGCTGGCCGTGCTGACGCTGCTGGTGTCGATCCTGGCGTGGTCGTCGCTCGAAGCGAACGCGCTGTCGGTGTCCTACAACCGGCTCGGGTTGCTGTCGCCGGCCCTCGGGCAGCCGCGGGGCGCGTTGGTGACCACGGCGACGTCGGTGGACCTCGGGCAGGTGGCGTGGTTCGCAGGGCTCGCGGCGACAGGTTTCCTGCTGCTGGCCGCGAGTTCCGTGCGGGCCCGGCTCGTCGCCCTGCTGCCGGTGGTGGCCGGGGCCGCGATCGCCCTGCCGGTCTTCCCGGCTTCCGCCGACGGGGTCCTTGCCCCCGACGGCCTCGCCACCGAGAAGCTCTGCGACGGGCCGATCTGCGTCAGCCGGGCGCACGAGGACAGGCTGGCCGCGTTGGCCGGGCCGGGCCGGGAAGCACTGGCCCTGCTGGCGAAGCTGCCCGGCGCGCCGACCCGGATCGAGGAGCAGGTCGCGCCGGTCTCCGTCTTCGACCCGCCCGCCCGCGATCCCGGCGTCGTCTACCTGGACTTCCAGGTCAACGACGTCTTGCTCACGGCGAACGCGGACGACCTGCGGCTCGCGGTGCTGTCCGGCACCGGGCTGCCCTCGTGCGACCACCCGTACGGCGGCAGCCTGGCCGACCTGGGCGCCCGGATGATCACGGCGGCGTACTTCACCGGTGAGCTGAAGCCGTTGCCCGAGTTCGCCGCGAGGTGGATCCTCCGCGAAGCCGGCCCGGTCGAGCAGGCGTGGGCGACGTTCCGCGCGCTGCCGGCGGACGTCCGGTTCTCACGGATCGTCGCGGTGCGCCAGGTGTTCCTGACCTGCCAGGGTGACCCGCTCGACACACTGGTGCCGGGGACCATGCGATGAGGTGGGCGACGCTCTACGCGCGTTCGCGGCAGGTCCCGGTGGCGTTCACGGCCCTGCTGCTGGTCACGGCGGCTCTGTGGTTCCTGGCGCGCGACTCGTGGTCGCCGTTGCCGGTCATGCTGACGTTGACGTCGGGCATCGCGGTGGCGGCGATCGGGCTCAGCGGCCAGGACCCGGACCTCGACCGCACGGCGGCGCTCCCGTGGCCGGTCCGCCGCTTCGCGCACCTGGCCCTGATCGGCCTGGCGGCCGGGGGCGCGGTGCTGGCGGTCCAGGAGCTGGGTGCGATGACTGTCGACTTGTCGATCATCCTGCGCGATGCGGCGGGGCTGCTGGGCCTGGCCGGCCTGGCGGCCACGCTCGCGGGCGGCCAGTTCGGCTGGACGCTTCCGCTGCTGTGGGCGGCCATAACGCCCTTCGTCCAGGACGACGGCTCGACGACGAGCCACATCGTGGCCTGGATGCTGCAGCCGGCGGGAACACCAGCGGCTACCTGGACAGCGCTGGTACTGGCCGTCGCGGGCACAGCGGCCTACACCGCCCGAGGCGGCCGCCGCTGACCCGGGCGACACAAGACAAGCGCGGGTGAGAGCCTTCCGGCTCGGCGAGGCCGCCACGGGAACCCCCAGCGTCCCGTGGTGGCCCCGGCCGGACCGGACCTCAGACGTCGCGGATGTTCGTCTCCAGCTCCAGCGGCTCCCGGTCCCAGTCCTCCACGCCGAACGCGAGGATCCGCGACGGGTGGATCCGGATCACGGCGTCGTCGAAGTGGTTGTCCGGGAGGTTCACCTCGGCCAGCGCCTCCGCGCGGCCGCGGATCTCCAGGCAGCGCACCCGCCACGGGTTCGTGGACGGCAGGTCGTCGACGACGAACGCGACGTGGTCGTCGGCTGCGAGGTTGCGGAACTTCTTGCTGCCGCGCAGGTTGTGGCCGGTGACGTCGATCGTCTTCTCGTCCGGGTTGTACCGGAAGCCGACCGGGTTGACCTGCAGGGTTCCGTTCGGCTGCCGGGTGGCGAGCCGGCCCAGCGGCTGGGCGTCGAGGTAGGCGAGCTCTGCTTCGGTGAACATGACGTCCAGCCTTCAACTTCAAGCGAGGTTGAAGTCAAGCGAACGGGCCGCCGAACGCCAGTTCCGTGAAGCGCGAGGCGATCCGGCGGTGCGCGGCCGCGTCCGGGTGCAGCTCGTCCGGCAGCGGGAACTCGGCGTGGTCGGCCGGCCCGTAAAGCGAAAGCCCGTCCAGGTAATGCAAGGCTGGGTCCTGCCGCTGCGCGACGATGCGCGTCAGCTCGTCCCGGATCACCTCGAGCGTCAGCTTGTCCGGGCCCGGTTCTCCGGTAGCCCGGAACCGCACGACCCCCGCCGCGAACGCCGCGTGGTCGAAGTCGCCGGGACCCGGCGTCCGCTCGTGGATCGGGCAGTACAACGGCGAGACGACCAGCAGCGGCACCGACGGGTGACCCTCGCGGATCGTGTCCAAGAACCCGTGCACGGCCGGGCCGAACGCGCGCAGGCGCATGAGGTCGGTGTTCACGATGTTGATGCCGAGCTTGACGCTGACGACGTCAGCCGGGGTGTCACGCAGTGCGCGAGCGGTAAAGGGATCCAGCAGCGCGTTGCCGCTGAAGCCCAGGTTGATCAGCTCGACCCCGGCGGACGTCGCGGCCAGCGCGGTCCACGTCGTCGAGGGGCTGAGCGCGTTCGAGCCCTGGCTGATCGAACTGCCGTGGTGCAGCCACACCCGGCCGGGCGGCGGAGCGGGGACGACCGGAGCGTCCGTCCGCAGGGCGACCAGTGTCGTGATTTCGTTGTGCGGCAACCAGATCTCGATGTCCTTGAGGTGCCCGGGCAGGCCGGGGAACCGCACACCGCCGGGCGCGGTCGCCTGGGCGGCGAGCTTGCCGTCCACGACCAGGTCGTACACGCCGTCCGGACGGGGCGGCGCGCCCGGATACTCCACTTTGGTCGCCAGCGTCTCCAGTTCGATGACGCCGGCCGTCGTGCGGAAGCGCAGGCGGACCCCGGCGGGCTGCGTGTCGGCCATCGCCAGCCGCGGATCCGTGTTCTGCGCCCGCGCGCGGGCGGGCAGCCGGTGCGCCACCAGGCCGCGGGGAGTGGGTTCGAGTTCGAGGGCGCCGCGCACCAGGTCGTCGGTCAGCGGGGTGGTGATCACAGTCGTGGCCAATCGCGGAGAAGGGAATCGAGGACGTCGAGGAGGCGGCGCCAGCTTTCCGGGGCCGCGGGCGGGCTGTGGTCGAAGCCGCCGTCGGTTTCGAGGGCGACGAACCCGCGGAAGAAGCTGCCGAGCAGCCGGACGGCGTGCGTCTGGTCCGGCCCGGACAGGTCGTAGCCGCGCAGGATCGCGCGCATCAGCTGCGCGTGCCGCACACCCGCGCTCGCCGCCGCGGTCTCCGGGTCGAGCCGCAGCTGTGCCGCCGCGAACCGGCCGGGGTGCTCGCGGGCGTAGTCGCGGTAGACGCCGGCGAACGCGACCAGCGCTTCCCGTCCGGCCCGGCCGGCCAGCGCGGCGGCGGCCCGGTCGGCGAGCTCGTCCAGCGCCAGCAGCGCGATCCTCGTCCGCAGGTCGTGCGCGTTCTTGACGTGCGAATACAGGCTCGCGACCTTGACGTCGAACCGCCGCGCCAGCTCCGACGGCGTCACGCGATCGAACCCGATCTCGTCGGCCAGCTCGGCGCCCGCGAGCACCACGCGTTCCGTGGTCAATCCCGCACGAACCATCATCATCATCACCACCTCCTCCGTGAACCTAAACCCAATGTAAATCTTCCTAACGGGTTTAGGCAAGGGGATATGATGGTGGTCATGCGCCGGCAAGCTGTCAGCTCCTCGACGATCGCGTCGATCGGCTATGACCGGGAGGAACACCTCCTGGAGATCGAGTTCGTGAACGAAAGCGTCTACCGCTACCGGCTGGTGCCGGAGTCCGTGCACCGCGAGCTGATGGCGTCCTCGAGCCACGGCCGGTTCTTCAACCGGAAGATCCGCGACGTGTACCCGACGGAACAGGTGGACTAGGGCCTGTATCGAAGTCGCCTCGAGCAGGTTGAGCTGGAGTTGGTGTTGCTGGGCGTGTCGGTGCTCGACATAGGTGAGGTCTCCGGTAGTT